>NZ_KI421513.1:1679882-1988216 GCF_000473325.1 Leisingera caerulea DSM 24564 | reverse complement strand
CCCGGCGGGGCCAGTTTACAGCCCCCCCGGGACTACGCCGCAACGGAGCGGCGCCCGTTGGACATCTCAGAAATCGTCCCAGCCCTGGGCGGCCGGCAGCACCTGCGCAGCAGCGGGTGAAGCCGCCGGGGCCACCCGGTCCTGAAACCCGGTAACAGGCGCCCGCTGGACCGGACGCTGCGCCGGAGCCGGGCTTGCGGCCGCCCTGAACTTGGAGACCTCCTGCGTCAGCTGGCTGGCATCGGAAGACAACAGGCGGCTGGCCGCAGAGGCCTGCTCCACCATTGCGGCATTTTGCTGGGTCACCTGATCCAGCTGCGAGACACCCAGATTGATTTCGCTCAGCGATGCTGCCTGTTCCTTGGCCCCCGCCGCAATGCCGCTGATGTGGGCCGAGATATTGCCGACGCTTTCGATGATCTGCTGCAACTCTTCGCCGGTCTTTCCAACCAGGTCCACACCGCCGGCCACCTGCTGCTTGCTCTGGCTGATCAGCTGCTTGATCTCGCCGGCTGCCCCCGCGGAGCGCTGTGCCAGCGCCCGCACTTCCGAGGCGACAACGGCAAAGCCGCGCCCTGCCTCGCCGGCCCGGGCCGCCTCCACCCCGGCATTCAAGGCCAGCAGGTTGGTCTGAAAGGCGATATCGTCGATCATCCCGATGATCTTGGCGATTTCCTCGGACGACGCCTCAATCTGCGACATCGCCGCGACGGCGTCCGTCACCACCCGGCCGCTGCGCTCTGCTGCGGTCTTGGCGTCGCTCACGATGACCTCCACCTTTTCCGCGCCTTCTGCGGAGGAATGCACTGTGCCGGTCAGCTCCTCGATGGCGGCGGCGGTTTGCTCCAGGGTTGCCGCCTGGCTCTCGGTGCGCTGAGACAGATCGCCGGCCGATCGGGAAATCTCTTCCGCGGTGCGCTCCACGGCCTCAGACACCTGCGTCACGGACCCGATTGCGGTTTCCAGCTGTTGGGCCGACTGGTTGAACGCCTCGCCCAGCGCCGCGATGTCCGCCTGCTCCGACAGCGCCACCCGGACCCCCAGGTCGCCCTGGCTCATCGCCTCCAGCCCCCGGGCGATTTCCTGCAGGCCGAGGCGCCGCTCTGTCACGTCGGTGGCCACTGTGACCACACGCTCAACAGCGCCGCCATCTCCGGTGACAGGCGCATAGGTGGCCTGGACCCAAAGGGTGGTGCCATCCTTGGTCACGCGCGGGAACTGCCCGGTGAAAACCTTACCCGACGCCAGGCCCGCCCAGAAATCCTTGTAGTCCGTGCTGGCGGCAAGCTCCGGTGCCACGAACATGGCGTGATGCTGCCCCGTGATCTCTTCCAGCTGGTAGCCTAGCGCGGCCAGGAAATTGCCGTTTGCCGTCAGAATGGTGCCATCCGGCGTGAACTGAACCGTGGCTTGAGTGGCGTCGACCATGTCTGCAATGAGCCTGGCACCGTTATCCTGCTCCGCCGGCTGTGCTGCCTTGAATTTGAAAAACAAAAAACTTCTCCGCGCATTCCTGATTCTTTGTGTTCGCGAACGGAGTAGCGCGATTTCGACAGAAATCTCTTAACACCGCCAACCAGCCTGCGGCGCAGCGGGCAGTGGCGCGCCCTGGCCATGAGCGGCAAAAGCCCGGCGGTTTAACGAAGAAACAACTTTTAGTTGCAATTGTGTTGAGAGGCCTCCCGGGAGGCTGTACCATGAGCCTGGCCTGATCAAGCGGCTCCGCGGCTGCGCTCCGGTATGCGGCACCACGTTGCCCTGCGATTTGGCCGCCGGCCCGACGCCCGGAAAAACGGGAAGCGACAGACATGACCCTTGCCAGCACCCTTGCCAGGCACTTTGAAGCAGACCAGCCCCCGCGTTGCCGCAGCAGCGTTGAGACCCGGGCGCAACTCACTGCAGCCCTGCTTGTCGCCGCAGGCTTTGTGTTCGACTACCTGACACCGCTCGGGGTGGCGGCAGGCCTGATATACACCGCTGTTGTCCTTTGCGCCGTCTGGGCTGGCAAGCCCGCCAAGGCCTACACCTATGCCGCGGCCGGAACCGCGCTCACGGCTCTTGGGTACCTGCTGTTTCCCCGTGCCGGAATCGATGAATGGATTGTGCTGACCAACAGGATTCTGACAGTAATCGCCCTGTGGGCCTTGGCCTTCGTTGTCTACCGGCAGAAATCCATCCAGGCATCGCTCGAACAGAAACAGAATGAGCTGGCGGCGATTCAGGACAACAGCATCGCAGGCCTGATCAACATTGATCCGCAGGGCACCATCCTGAGCTACAATCGTGCCTGCAAAGACATATTTGGCTACGGCCCCGAGGAGACCATTGGCCGGAATGTCAGAATTCTGATGCCCGAACCCGACCGTTCGGCGCATGACGGATATCTCCATAATTATCACAGTACCGGCCAGAGAAGGATTATAGGGAAAGGCCGCGAAGTGCGCGGACAGCGCAAGGACGGCAGCACCTTTCCGCTGCACCTTTCGGTCAGCAAGGTCCGGGTCGAAGATCACGTACTGTTCTGCGGCATTGTCCGCGACATCTCCGAACAAAAGCGCACTGAAGCGGAACGGGAGCGCATCATGGAGGAACTGGCCCGGTCAAACCGGGACCTGGATGATTTTGCCTATGTCGCCTCCCACGATCTGCGGGCACCGCTCCGGGTTATCGCCAACGCCTCCAGCTGGCTGGAGGAAGACCTGGCAGAAGAGCTGGATGAGGACAGCCGCGAAAATCTGGAACTGCTCCGCTCGCGTGTGGCGCGGATGGAACGGCTGCTGGATGACCTCCTCGAATATTCCCGGGCCGGCCGGAAGCAGGACAGCAGATACAAGCAAACCATGCCAGGCAATGAACTGATGCGCGAAGCTCTGATGCTGATCGACCAGCCGGAGGGGTTCACCATAAATACCGCCCCCGGCTTCGGCGCCATCCAATTGCCGAACATGCCGCTGAAACAGATATTCGCAAACCTGATTTCCAACGCGATCAAGCACAATGATCGCGGCGGCGGCACGGTCGACATAAGTGTGGAGGACGCCGGGGATCACTACTTGTTTTCGGTCGCTGATGACGGCCCCGGCATAGCCCCCGAATTCCACGACCAGATTTTCAAGATGTTCCAGACCCTGAAATCGCGCGACGAGGTCGAGGGCAGCGGCATCGGCCTGTCGATCATCAAGAAGCACCTGGAGCGCGCAGGCGGCACGATCTCGGTCCGGTCGTCTCCCGGAGAAGGCTGCGCATTCAGCTTCACTTGGCCCAAGCAGCAGGAGGTTCCGCAGGGAGGTGCTTGAGATGGAAACCCGCGATAGCCGAGCCCGCCCCCACGGGGACTTGAAGGTGCTTCTGGCCGAAGATGACGACGGCGATGCCAAAGCGGTCCTGCGGGCCTTCCGCAAGGCACGGGTCGCCAATGGTATCACCCGGGCGGTCGATGGCGTCGAGGCTCTGGACTATTTGCGGGGAACAGGCGGCAAAGAGCGGATCAAGGCGCCGTTTGTGCTGCTGGCAGATATTAACATGCCCCGCATGAACGGGATCGAACTTGTCCGGGAAATGCGAGAGGATCCCGAGCTCAGCAGCACAGTGGTTTTTTTCCTCACCACTTCCAGCCATGACCAGGATATCGACGCGGCCTATGGCCTGAATGCTGCGGGTTATATCGTCAAGGAAACGGCCGGGCGCGATTTTCTGCAGCTTGTTGGAATGATCGGCCGCTATTGGCGGATCGTCGAATTTCCCGCTGCGCACACCTGACACCCCGGCCGTTTGCCCGGCCTTTGCGGTCTTTCCCCGGCCTGAGCCAAAGCCGCGTCATCGCAGCCGGCGCCGCGCGCCAAGCGGCCTCCGGAAACGGGAGCCTTTGCGCGCTTTCACCGGACAGCCAAAGCGGCGGTGAAAGCCGCCCTGCCGCCTGATGCAGTTACATCCCGATCTGCAGCCGTCTCCAGCGGCGATCCAGAAAGCGCTTCTCCTCCCCGCTGCGGGGGGTGACGAGATAGAGCCTGCCGCGGACCTCTGGCGGCAGCGTGACGGCAGGGATCTCACGGCCAGGGCTGCCGGCTTCGGCGCGCGTGGACGTGATGCTGCTGACGGCATTGGTAAACAGCGCCGCTTGCGCCATTGAGTCCGGCCGGAGCAAGAAATCCACCAGCTGATGCGAGGCCTCAAGATCGCCGGCATCGCTTGGGATAACAAAAAGGTCGGCCCACAAATTGGTGCCCTCCCGGGGCATCACATAATGATACCGGTCCGTTCCCTGCTCCAGCAGCGGCGCCAGCCCGTCGGTGCTCCAGGTAACTGCCAGGCAGACCTCGCCGCCCAGCAGCGCGTCATACTGATCCACATCAAACGACCGGACATATGGGGCGATAGCGGACAGCACCTCAAAGGCCGCCTCCAGATCCTGCTCTGACCGCGATTGCGGATCCAAGCCGAGATAGACCAGCGCGGCCGCCAAAACCTCCTCAACGGAATCGACGATCGTAATGCCGCAGTCCGCAAGCTTGCTGGCGTTGGCGGGGTCGAACACCAGCGCCCAGCTGTCAAGCGGCGCGTCCGGAAGGCGCTCCAGCACCGCGCTGCGGTCGAAGGCGATGCCGGTGGTGCCCCAAAGATACGGCAGGGCATAGCCTTCCGCCTGCGGCGTGGCGTCCAGGTACAGCTGCAGCAGCTGCTGGTCGATGGCCGCCGCGTTCGGGATGCCCGACACGCCGATCTGCTGGATCGCCCCCGCCTCCACCAGACGGCCGACAGTTTCCGAGGACACCACTGCCAGGCCGTAACCGGTGCCGCGGGCAAGCAGCCGCGCCTCGGCCTCATCGGCTTCGCCGTAGGTATCCAGGACAAGCCTGGTGCCAGTGGCTTCCTGGAAACCCGCAACGGTTTCCGGGGCGATGTAGCCGCTCCAGTTGTACAGCAAGATCCGGCCGGGCTCCGCTGCGGCGGGAACAGCCATCGCAGCCGCAGCAGCCAGGGCTGCTGCGATCGTCGTCAGGCGCATTTTGAGCTTCCTTCAGTTTTTGCGCGGGCCTCTTCCGGCCACAGGCGGGTCAGGGCAGAGGCAAGCGCCGCTTTGTTGACCGGTTTTGCAAGATAGTCGTCCATGCCCGCGGCCAGGCCCTCGGCACGCTGTTCGCTCATCGCGTTGGCCGACAAACCGATGACCGGCACCGGCGGCAGACCCAGCTCCCGCTCCTTCGCCCTGATCGCCCGGGTGGCATCAAGCCCGTCCATTTCCGGCATCCGCACGTCCATAAGCACCAGATCGGGCTCCCAGCTGCGCGCCAGCCCGACGGCTTCAACCCCGTCGCCTGCAGTCATCACGGTGCAGCCCAAACGCTCCAGCATCTTGCCCGCGACCATCTGATTCACCCGGTTGTCGTCGGCGACCAGGACCTTTTTGCTGAAAGCGGCCCCGACCGGTCCGGGCTGGGGAACTTCAACGGGGGGCGGAACGGCTTCAACCGGGAACTCCACGGTGAATTCCGACCCTTCGCCCTCTGTGCTTCGCAGCGAAATCGTGCCGCCGACCGCCTTGGTCAGGTTCTTTACAATGGCAAGGCCCAGACCTGTTCCGCCAAACCGCGTGGTCGTGGTTGCATCGGCCTGTGCGAACTGCTCGAAAATCCGTTCCTGGGCTTCCGGCGGAACGCCGATCCCGGTGTCCTTCACGGCAATCCGGATCGTCCGCGTGCCGTCCTGCGCCGATGGCAGCTCCTGCAGCTTGACCTCAACCGAACCGTTCCCGGTGAATTTCAATGCATTGCTGATGAGATTGACAACAATCTGCCGGACCGCGGTGCCGTACCCCAGCACATGCCAATTGCCGCTCCCGGAACCTTCACTCAGTCTCAGGTCGATATTCGCGCTTTGGGCCCGCGCGGAAAACAGGTCAATGACCTCCAGGCACAGCACCCGGACATTGAACGCCTCGGCCTCCATCTCCAGCTTGCCGGCCTCGGCCTTGGACAAGTCCAGAACGTCGTTGATGATGCTCAGCAGGGAGTTTCCGCTGACGATCATCATGCGGATCATATGGCGCTGCTTGTCATCAAGCTCGGTATCGTTCAGCAGCTCCGCCAGGCCCAGCACACCGTTCAGCGGCGTCCGGATCTCGTGGCTCATCGTCGCCAGAAACACGGACTTCGCCTCCGACGCGGCCTCTGCCTTGCGCTGGCTTGCCTCGATCTCCGACTGCGCGCTGATGATGAAGCGCTCCATCGGCATATGCACGAACCGGGCAGCGACAAAGACGCCGATAGCCCCGATCAGCACGGCCGCCAGCGCATAGGTCAGCTGCGTTTCCGCAGCAATCCGGCCGGTCCGCACCTCGGCCTCCTTGGCCTCCATCAGCACCGGCAGCAGCCGCCTGGAAAGATTCGCGGCCAAGGCCGCGGCCTTGGCATCGGCTCCGGCCTGCCGGGTCCCGGCCGGTCCGGTCAGAAGCCCGGCCAGAAACACGATATCCCTAAGCTCAGATACCGGGTTCAGCGTCGGCTGGGATAGGATCTCCTGCGCCTGCGGCGAAAAGGCCCCCAACGCGTCAGGGCCAGTGAGTTCAGCCAGCGCGTCAGCTGCGGGCCCGGCGCTTCGCCGGATGCGCCCGCGCGCAATCAGCGCCTTCTGGCTGCCAGGATCGTTCTTCAACTCATCAAACGCCAGCGTCAGCTCAGCCAGAGAGACCAGGATCTGGTCCAGCACCCTGGTGTTTTCCGCCCGCCGGGCCACACTGCTCTGCCCGGAGAGGGTGACGCAGAAGGCTGCCACTGCGGCGGCCAGCAAAATCGCCAGGGCGATTCCGCTGCGCAGCCGGAGGTATCTTCGAGTGACACGCTGCTTTGTCATTTAACGTCCGTATTATTGTATTTTGGCAATTCCCTGCGGCCGTCCCGGCAGACTAGAGCTGGCCTTGCATCCTGAGAAGCGAATGTTGAGAACAATTTAAAAAACTGAAACAGAAACCTCAGCCAGTCTGCTTTATGGCGCAGCCTGGCAAAACGGCTGCGCCTCCGCGGACCAGCGGCCTCTGGCCCATATGTTCAAAAAGTGAAACCCCGGCTGAACCAGCAAGCGCCCGGCCCGCGCTGGTGAAATCGCGCGGCAGGAGCTGCTGTTTCCAGGCGGCGGCGATATCAGGCCTCCAGCCGCACCTCGCGCAGCTAGGAACACCTGCGCCGTTGCAGGCCTGTCTGCACAGACCTTGGCCGGACCGCAAAACTGCTTCCTGCCGCGCTCAGTTTATGGGCAGCGGTCCTACTCTCCATCCTGTGCCCGCGCGGCAAGAAAAGCCGCAGGCAAAAGGAGACTGGGTGAGGTATGGCGATCCCTGAAGGACTCGAACCCTCAACCTGCTGATTAGAAGTCAGAACAAGGCACCTGACAGAATCTGCCGAGATCCGCCGAGAGCGATATTTTGTGCTATAAAAACAATATCTTTCAATTGATCTATATGGCCAGACTTGCCACTCCGTGCCGTTATCGGCCAGATTCCATCCGGAAATATTCCGGAAAGTTTTCATGGCTAAATCGACCAAGATCAAGCTCACACAGGCCGTCATCCGTAAGGCAATGGAGAACCGCGGAGAGGCACACAATTTTCGGGATACCGAGGTTCCCGGCTTGCGGTTGCGAGTTGGCCCCCGCTCCACCAGTTTCTATCTGGACTACAAGCCCACGGGTCACAGGCCAGATGGGCGCCAACACCCCTCTCAGTCCGTGAAAATCGGAACACCAGTCTCGCATAGTTTGGCTGAGGCCAGGCAAGAGGCAGCACGTATTAAAGTCAAGGTGGCTTCTGGTATTGATCCGGCCGCAGAAAGAAAGTCTGCGAAAGCGGCTCGCTCCTTGGCTGAGACGCGCAAAGAGAGTTTGCAGGAGGCCGCGGAAGCCTACATCTCCAATGGCATCTTCGGTTCGGATAAGCACGTAAAGACTGAGGCCAGCAACTTGCGTTTGGCGATCAAGGAAATGGGTTTGGGGGATGCTACTCCCAATGAAGTGCAGGTCGCAGATGTCCTCAAGATGCTTGCCTTGAGCAATGGCCGCGCTAGGGCGGTCCATAGGCTTGGCGCCCTAAGCCGGTTCTTTGATGATTTGCTAGCGCGCGAAGCGGTCACAATCAATCCTTGTTCAGCGATTCCCAAAAAACGGCGCCCCAAGCCGCCGCAAGCTCGTACGCGTTACTACTCCGCTTGCGAGGTCCAGGCGCTCTGGAACACGACAGGCCTCTCGCCAGTGCAGTTGCGTCTACTGCGAGCCAGCCTGCTGGTACCCTTGAGACTTGGGGAACTCGCGGAACTAACCAAAGATGAGGTCGATATTGCTGGCGGTCGCTTGCACCTTTCGGGGAAACGCACCAAGAATGGAGATCCGTTTTCCATTCCGCTGCCTGACAAAGCAAAAGACCTCTTCGTCTGCCCGAGCCTGGAAAGCGACAACAGGGTCTTTCCGCTGAATGGCACAGGAAAGAAATTTCAGTCCGGACACTCTTTGACCAAGAGGATCCGCAACGGTTCCAGCGTTGAGAAATTTAACTTTCATAACCAAAGGAGGACGTTTTCGACGGTGCTCGCCGACCTTGGAATCGGCGACGAAAATGTCGCAGATGCTCTGCTCAACCACCGTCAATCCAGCACCCGTTCGGGTGTTAAAGCCGCCTACAACCATTCAAAGCAGTGGCCTCAAAAAGTTTACATGATGGCCGCTTGGGCTGGTATTGTGCACCATGCCGTCACATACGGTGAATGGAGAAGTGCAGACGCTGTGACACAGTTGCGGCAAGGGGACGCATTGGCGCGTTAGTGCTCGCGCAGCGCTCGCCTTCCGCTTACAAATTTGGCCACAGCTGCCAAAGGATTTGCCAAGGGACACCCCCCTGAACTCAACCTCAACGGCGCTGCGCCCCTCCCAGTCTCTCCTGAAGCGCTTTGACCGAAAGCATTGGCGCCCAACTGCGGGTCTACGTGGTGAAAGGCCATTGACCAGGCCCTAAATGCCGTTACGGACCCGCAGTGCGCTGGCCACCGACTTGCTCGGCTGCAGCCTCTGGTTCAAGCACGTACAGCCAAAGCTGTTTGAAGACGCCAGCCGCGAATGGCCTCGTCGAGTTGGAGCTTGCATATTGACCAGAAGACCACTCAACCAGGTAAGAGCTTGCAGATGAGGGTCGAGCGGACTGCGGACGTTCGCTGCAGTATGCGCGAACGGCAGGTTAAAGGCGCATCCCCCTATGGATTGCCCGGAAGCGGACGCTCGGTGACGCGACTTGGCATTCTTCGGTGCTGTGGGCTACAGCGGCGCCAGCGAAGCGCAGAAAGCGCCCTTTGCAAATCCATTCCTTTCGCCAGATCAGGCCTCGATTTTCGCCGTGCTGCCGCGATCAAGAACTGCCGCTCGTCGTGGGTGCAGCGTGAAACTGGCATCGTGTGACCAGGTTGCGCAACTTTGCTGCCTTTCGCCGCGGGCACGTGACCCTTGCTGCATTTGCGCAAGCATCAGAAGGATGGGCGGAAAGTCGGCATCCGCGGAAATGCAGCGGAAATGTGTGCACGCTGCGTAAAGCTGACCTTCGTCACCAGGATCTTGGGGTTTCCTACTTAGGCACAGATCGTTAGGCGACTGATCAGTTGCAACTAACCCGCTCATCCAGGTCAGCTTCACCGCGCATAACACCCATCGATCACACACTACGAACACACTTGGACCGCCGAAGAATTTGTCCTACTGATGGCAGTTGACGGCCTGCTCTTGCACATTCTGACGAGAAAGGCACTGACGCCGCGTTTCGCGGACCAAAAACTGAAATGCCTTCTCCTTGAGAAATCTGATCTCATCGAGTTTCAAGACCTTGCTGGACCGTCGGCGTTGCTTGCAGTCGGTCGATCATAAAACTGAGTGGAACAATCTAAGATGTTGCAATATGACTAGGCTTCAACATTTTTCGCTAGAGAACTATAAAGCGTTTTACAAGCGCGCGAATTTTTCTGTTAAGCCAGTAACGCTTTTTTTCGGGTATAACAGCGCTGGAAAAAGCGCTGCCCTTCGCTTTTTGAAGCTTCTTTCGGACTCAGTGAATTCAAGATCTAGTAGCCCATTGAATCTGCGGTCCGAGGTTATGAGGGGTGGCGACTTCTCAAGCCTGCTCTCGAAACACTCGTCGTCACCTAGGCTGCATTTATCATTCGAGTTTGGAGATCTCTCCGTTGAATTCACAATCCTCAACTTACCCGACAGAAGGCGGCAGGTTGTCGAAGAGTTAATCGTAAGAAGAACTCAAGATGAGGGTCCAGGTGTATTCGAGTGGCTCCCGAACGAAGATCAAAGAGAACTGGAAACAAAAACCTATAAGTTTACGAGTTCAAAGGAGCACTCCGAAGTAACTCTAGACTTTGATGGCTTGGTACCGTTCGGTTTTCCAGACGAGTTGAAAGGGCTCTTGGGGCCTATCGCTGAGCACCTCAAAAGTTTTGGCGAAGGGTTCGTAAGTCTTTCAGCAGATTGCCTCTTGCCGGAACGCTTTTACGTCGAAACGACTCCTGCAAAGAGCGTTTCTCCACGGGGCGACGGTATGATGTCTATTCTGCAGGCCGCTTCACCGGAAGTCATATCAGATATATCGAGATGGTATGAACAAGCGACAGGATATAGTTTCCAGCGGTCGCGCATAACAATTGGTGGTACAAGCGGGCATCGCTTTACCCTGCACCCAAATTCTGATGAAAATATCGACATAGATATTGTTGATACCGGAGAGGGTATGGGGCGGGTCTTGCCAGTTATTGGCTTACTAACTCTAGCAAAGCATAGATGCCTCGGGCAAAATCCTGTAATTTCTCTGGAGCACCCCGAGCTCCACATTCATCCTGATGCTCATGTTCATTTGGCGAACATAGTTGCCGAAGTTGCCGCGTCTGATGCTGCGCCAAAGATTCTGGTAGAGACGCACTCAGAGAACTTGTTACTTGGAATGCAGTTGGCGATTGCTGAGAAGCGAATTTCCCCCAATGATGTCGCAGTGCACTGGGTGCGAGGCACTGAGCAAAGCGCCGTCATTGACCTAATCGAATTCGACGGAGATGCTCGACCCGTCGAAGACAATTGGCCCATTGATGTTTTTAGGACGAACTCGAAATTGGCTCGGGGTCTCTTCCAGATGAGGAAGAAAAGCCAGCAATGATCTTCGAGATAAAGAATAGTTGTTTCGACGCGAACCCCAAGACACAACGCTTGCTAGAGTTGGCCGATTTCGTGGTCAGAGGGCGGCATCGTATCTATGTCGAAAACGAGGAAGACATCGAGTATGCGAATTGGCTTGAAACGCTTCCGCCAGACCTGGCGGACGGCTGGCAACTGGCGCTTGACGTAAGTATGGAGTCTGAGGCTCTAGAGCCCGCGAAACTGAAAATCTCTGTATGTGAACAGGCCACGATCGGAGTGGACTCAATACCCCCTTCACTTACGGTGGAAGATGCCACCCGGTTAGGCAGAGAACCCTACCGCATTTTTGTGGAGAATAGCGATGCAGATCGGAACTTCCTTTTGACGTTCTCGAATTTCCAGCAAAAAAGGAAGTTAGAAGAACTCGAGCGAGAAAATTTGCTGCGCTTTGAGCATTGCGGTGGTATCGGAGATCTTAGTAACAAAGTGCAGTCCCACTTGGCCAAAAACCCGCTGTTTTTTGAGGTTTGTGCAACTGTCTATGATTCCGATGCGAAAAAGCCGAATGCACCGTCCACTCAAGCAAAAGCTGTGGAAACCTTTTGCACGGAACGTTCCATAGCCAGCTTTATGTTAAAGCGCCGTGCCATCGAGAACTATTTGATGCTAAGCTGGATAAGATCATGGGCCACCAAGCGTCCGAACCGAAAGGCCCGAAAGCAGGCCTTCGGCAGGTTGGATAGCTTGTGCAAACTCAATATGCAGCAAAGAAGTCACCTCCACATGAAGAAGGGCTTGGCCGCCGACGCCAACGAAATACAAGGCGGCGCGCATGAGCTATTCCAAGGCATTGACGTTGGCGCACTTGAACAACTTCAGACCGGTTTTGGCAATGACATAGGTTCAGATATCTATTCTGAGACTTGGGTTCAAAACAGCCAACCTAGCGAAGACCAGGATGCCTGGGATGAAGTCAATGGTGTCGTTTCAGAGGTTATGGTGCTATGCCGTTAAGAATGAAAACCCCAAGCTATCATGCAGACCCGCACGTCACCTATCTGAGCCAGCTGCTGGAAGAGATACGTGAAGGTCTGATTCAGGTTCCAAGATTTCAGCGACCGTTTGTCTGGGACTGGGAAGACCGCTTGGAGCTACTTCGTAGTATCCGGGATGGGATACCGATGGGTGCAATATATGTTTGGAGGTCGCCTGAAGCTGCGCTTGACTGCTACAGAAGCATCGGCCCCCACAAAATTGTGCATTCAGGGAGTTCACCCCAGTACCTCCTTGATGGGGTTCAGAGATTAACAACATTGCTGGGAGCACTTTCACCACTCGATGAAATTGATGTGGACGCAGACGAATTCGTTGAAGCGGACGGTGAGCCACCCACTGAGAACTATGCAGTCCACTACGACTTTGAAACTGGTGATTTTGTTCGCGAGCAGGACTTCAGAAAGAACTCCAGCAAACCGACCCTACCCATGAGCCTGCTACTTGACAGCGTGGGTATGCTAAAATTTCAGCGGAACTTGTCAGGTTCTGACGAAGAGATCGACGAGATGATTGGGTCCTGTGACAAGCTTGCTGCAGCTTTCAGAGAATACAAGCTTCCTGTCATCCCGATCGCGACAGATGATGTAGAGCTGGCTACTCGTACGTTTCAACGACTTAACAGTCGGGGTAAGCCAATGAACGAAGCGCATATGATTCATGCGCTTAGCTGGGGTTCAGAGTTCAATCTGAATTCTAGACTTCACGAGGTAAAAGTCGCTCAGCTGTCCGATCCGGATTGGTGGACCTTGGATGACGATGTCCTTCTGAAGGCGTGCAAATTGGCTTTGGGCTTTGGCGTTTACAGCAAGCACGCAGACGACATCGGCGCAGCTTTCAAAGAAAGAACAAATGTTGTTGATGAGGTTGGCTCCGCCTGTGGGAAGGCGGTCGCGTTTATCGTTGAGAAGTGTGGGATTTCACGTCCAGATTTGCTGCCGTACGCGTTTCAATTGATCCTTCTCACTGACGCCTTCCGGAAATATGGAGAATTTAACTCTCAGCAGGAAACGGATCTGGTTTCCTGGGTTTGGGCTACAACATATGGTGAGTATTTCGCCGGAATGTCAGGCGACCGCGTTGAAAAAGCGCGAAAGGACCTAGAGAAAGGTCTCGTTTCCGGCAACTGGCATCTCACACAGTTTGACCCCTTCGAAGTCAGAGCCCTCAATCGCAAATTCGATTTCAGAGCAGTCCGGGCGAAGGCGTTCGCGTTGCGAATGGCCGACAACCCCGACAATCACGCGAAGAACTCAGGCAAGCCGCTACTCAAGGAGTTTGGCCGTGAGTGCCTTGTCCAGCTGCTCCCACGCACTGACAGCCAAAAAATTCTTTATTCGAGCTACGCCAACCGGTTTATTGTCGATCCCCGAGATAGCGCCAAAGTCAAAGCTCAGCTTCTTGAAGGCGATTTCTGCGATGAAATGTTGCACGATTTTCTCTTGGACGAAGATATGCTTCGCGCAGTTAAGCAAAATAACCATTCCGAGTTCATAGAACGACGACTTGCTAAGATCGCCTCAACTGAAAAGGCGTTCTACAAACCACATCTGGAAGCTGTTGGGTTGGACGCATGACCTCCTCGAGGGTATAAGTCCAAACTCGTGACCTGCCCATGGATGGTCTCTCGCTCATAAAGAACGTCTGGATAATCTGAATTAGTCTCGATGTGATCTGACACCGCCCCCTTCTCAGCACGCTGAACTGGGGGCGGCGCATCGAATGCATCCCATAGGAAGTGGAATCCAGCTCGATAGAACTCACCCAATCCCGCACCAGACGGGCGTACTGCCGGGTAGAGACCCAGCGCATTGATATGCCCATGAACGAAGAGGCGAGGTTTACCCTCTCCTGAAGCGGGAGACAGCGAACCGGAAAGACTAAACACGGCGGCAATGTACAATTTGTTTCTTTTGTTTTCAATTAGTTAACGCATGCCTTAAAAAAACCCCTCTAACCGGGACGACAGATTCTGGCGAAACACGTCTGCTAGCGGGTAGTCGAACCTACTGGAGACCAGTCATGACTAGTGACGTCAATCCCAAGCGCGCCGTATGCAAGTGCGGAGAGCTCCTGCCTGAGTACGCTGATCGTGCGACGCTGGCCGAAATCATCAGCAAGCGTCTGTTCCCTGTGACCGCGCGCACCATTCGCTCCTGGCCTCTCATCGTGAAGCACCCGAACAAAAAGGCGGTGCACAACGTCAAGGAAGCTTTGGACTTCGCGGCGGAGAAGCTTGCCAGCACCCCCGGTTTCAAACAACAAGGGTGCTGAGTATGGACGGACAGGCTGTCCCGCGCGAACATCAGCTCAATGGCGCGGCTCTGGACTTCTACTTTGCTTGCAAAAGCCTCATCGACCGGGGGTTTTACGTCTTGCCCTGCCGAAAAGATAAGCGGCCTGCTACGGCGCACGGCTTCAAAGACGCTACCCAAGACCTGCATCAGGTCTACACTTGGGCGCAAGGCATTCCTGACGCCCAGCCTGCTGTAGCCTGTGCAAAGTCAGGCCTTGTTGTCATCGACATCGACAACGCAGAAGCCTTCGACACCTTCCTGGGGGTTCACGGTTTGAAACTCCCTAACACCCTTTGCGCACGGACTGCGGGTGGAGGCAGGCATCTTTACTTCAGGGCTCCTCAGGGTCTGCGGTTCCCCGGGGAACTGTGTAAAGGCGTTGAAATCAAGTACAATGGCTACGTGCTGGCTCCGCCTGCTGAGGCATACTCTAAACGAACAGCTTGCTTTGGCGCCTACAGTTGGGAAGATCTGGAGCAAACCATCGCACCGATGCCGGATTGGCCAAAGCTTTCAAGTGCAGCTCAACCCGCAGAAGCCGCACTCGCACCTCAGGGCGAACGCTCCTGTCCGAACGAGCGTAAGACCACCTCACTGGCTGAACTGGCAGAGCTTCTCTTTCATGTCCCCGCTGACATTGAATACATTGACTGGCTGCGGATGCTGGGTGCGGTCTATACCGCAACAAGCGGGTCGTCTGACGGGCTGGCGCTTGCTGATCAGTGGTCGTCTGGCGGGACAAAATACAAGCCGGGGGAAGTAGACCAGATCTGGAAGACTCTGTCAGTTGACAAGTCGTCGGGCGCTCCCTGCATTGCAGTTCTGGCACAACAGAATGGCGCAAACCTCAGCGCCATCGGGGGGAAGTACCGTACCTCTGAGGCCCTCGGAGAGATTGACGTCAGCGGTCTGTTAAAATCTCAACCGGTGACTGCCTGCACAACGCCTGCCGCTCTTCACAGCCCCTCTGCTGCGGCCACTGAAGCCGAAGAGCGGATCAGGCAACGCGCCCAAGTTCTTCGGTCCAGCACAATTGCTGGGGATCAGGCCAAGGCAATCCTGGACCAGGATTACTTGATCAAGGGCTGGTTGGGTCGCGCCGAATTCTCAATGCTTTACGGCCCTTCGAATGCTGGGAAGACCTTTGTCGCCCTTAACATCGCAAACCATGTTGCAAGGAACCTGGAATGGAATGGTCAGCGTGTTCGGGGAGGACCTGTGGTCTATTTTGCAGCTGAAGGCGGGCGCTCTTTGGGAAACCGCTTGGTAGCACTGCCTGGAGGCGCGAGTGCTAACTTGCACCTCGTCCCGGAGCCAATCGATCTCTATAGCGATGAGCTCGATGTTCACGCCATTGTTCAGCTTGCCAAGGACATCCTGGGCGACGGTGAAAACCCTGCTCTCATTGTTATCGACACGTTGGCTCGCTCGATTGGCGGCGCCGATGAGAACACCGGGACTGATGTAGGGCTCCTTATCAATCGCGTGGACTACATCCGCAGGGCCACTGGAGCCAATGTTATGCTGGTGCACCACACCGGTAAGGACATCGAACGTGGTGCGCGCGGGCACTCATCCCTTAGGGCCGCAGTGGATACAGAAATTTTCTGCGGCAAGAAGGATGGTCAGCGTTACATCGAGGCCACAAAGCAGCGCAATGTGGAGACAGGTGCCCAGTTGCCGTTCCAGTTGGAGCCGCATTTTCTCGGCCTCGATACTGACGGCGACAAAAAGACCACCTGCTATGTGAAATTCTTGGCCCCTAGTGCCTGGACGGCAGCGAAGAAGGGGGCAGGAGGCAACCAGCGTAAGGTTCTGGACCTCTTCCAGCAGTATCTGAACAATTGCATAGCTGACGGAACCGCCAAAGCCCCCGACGAAGCCGCGCCTAGCTCAGTTGACCAGGAAGGCTTTAGGACATTTGCCGTCCCTAAAATGGGCAAAGGGGATGACAAAAAGAATAGGCGGGCCTTTGACGATGCACTGAGAGCTTTGACTGGGGACGGAGCACTTGTTCCGGATGGAGCGTCTCTTGCCCTTCAATACTGATACGAAAGTCACGTTTCGTAGTCTTTCGTTTTCGTTCGCCACTGCAGGGCAGCGGGTACGAACGGAACGGTTCCCTTTAGGGGACCGTTTCGTTCGTTCTGGTGCAGTCCAAAAAACTCCTGACCCCGTGGCTGATTGATAGCCTTGGAGACGCAAATGGCGTCACGCTTGCTCAGCCATTCGTCGCAAGGACTCATCATCCAGCCGAATATATGGGCTGCCGGAGGCCAAAGTTTCCAGCTCCTCTAACGAATACTCTTCCAGCGCGCGCACTCCCGCGTTTACAACAGGCTCGGGGCGTTTTGGCGGCACCCATCCTAGCCGGTCTAGGACATCGCGAGCCGCTTGAAACCGCAACTGGAGACTGGCGTCTTCGCTCAATAGGATCTGTTCCACAACCCTTACTGCCTGAGGGCCGAGTGCCTTCAGCCGGTCATTCATTGCGTCTCTCACCATCTCGGTAACCTGGGGGTCACGCAGCCACCTATAGCCCATGCTGTGCGCCGAGGACTGCGGCACACCTGCGTAGAGCGCCGACTGAGTTGCATTGCCTGAGTCAGCATATGCTTCCGCAAACTTTGCCCGCTTCTCCCAATCTGCCTTTGCCACCAGAGTCCTCCTAGGAAGTTAATTCAGACTAAACCTAGCCCGAAGCCTCAGGCGGGATCGTCCAGTTGGACAGTTTCCAGAAACTTGCTCCGAGCGTTTGGCAGGTCAGGGAGGTAGTGGATAAGGCAGGAGTCCCGTCGGCGGGCCGGGTACCCCGCCCCCTCCTGATGCAAATTGTAAGTGAATGCCGCAGGTAACTCACAAAAGTTGGCTCACCTGTTGGACGGGAGAGGTCAGGTCCTCATGTATGGTTACAAATCCCGCTTGCCTGGTCCAAGAAACCTAACTGCGAAGCCTAAACGCGTTTTGAAGACTCATCCATCCGGAAATATTCCGGAAAAATACAGCCCGGAAGACATCCACTGAACGCACAGACCCTCAACGCTCTGAATTTGAAGGAGAAAATGGCGATCCCTGAAGGACTCGAACCCTCAACCTGCTGATTAGAAGTCAGCTGCTCTATCCAGTTGAGCTAAGGGACCGCGTGGCGCCAGTTATGACAGGCTCATGCCGGGGGTCAAGCCGCGGCGCGCAGGTCCAGGTGCATAAAGACCGACCAAGGATCCTCGCCGTAGTCCGCAAACGGTCCGCACTGCACAAATCCAAAGGATTCATACAACCGGCGCGACGGCAGGTAATCGTCCGTGGAGCCGGTTTCCAGATAGATGCCGGTGGCGTTTTCGCGGCGGGCCAGGGTCAGCAGGTAATCCAGCATCGCCCGCCCTGCCCCGCTGCCGCGGGCTTCTGCCAGCGTGTGCATGGATTTCAGCTCCCGCGCGCCGCCGCCCAGGGATTTCAGCGCCCCCATAGCAATGGCCTTGCCATCCTTGCGCGCCAGAAAGAACTGCACCCCGGGCCCTTCCAGCCCGCTGCTGTCCAGCGCATGGCAGCTTTCTTCTGGCGACTGCGCCGCCATTGCCGACAGATGCCGCCGGATGATCGCGGCGGCCTCCGGCTCTGCCGGGCTGGCCCGGCTGATCTCGATACCGGTCACCGGAACGCAGGCGCCTTCCGGGCTGCTTTGGTGCTGTGACTCAGCCATTTGGCCTCAACATCTTGACTTGGATCATCGCAAGCAGCCGGCGCAGCGCGCCAGCCTGGCACGAACCCTAACCGCTGTTTACTATCAGGGAAAGAAAATTCCCCAGCCCCATCCGCCGGGGAACCGGACCGCTGCGGGAGGCTGCAACGATCCGGAAAACCTGCGCATGAAACCCGGAAAGGCATCCGCCGCCGGCCTCAGGCCCGGTCCTGCAGGCTGATCTCCATTTCCTTCATCACCGCGCCGGACCCGCCCGCCATCAGGCCGGTAATCCGCCCGGCCTCCAGCTCCAGCTCAACGGTGATTTCACTGGGGGACGCGGGCACCATGAAGTGGCCCTGCTCGATCATCAGCTTGGGCTTGCGCACACCAAGGTGGTCATAGAGCGCGCAGGCCAGCGGCCCGGCGGCCATGCCGGTGGCCGACTCCTCAGCAATGCCATAGCGCGGCGCAAACATGCGTGTTGCAGCATCGGCAGCGGTTGCTGCGGGGTCTGTTGTGAACACGTAGAACCCGATCAGATCCAGCGCCTCGCTGATCGCCTCGATCTGCGGCTGCCGGGGCCGGATGGCCGCCAGGACGGAAGCGTCCTTGACCGCCACCAGCACAAAACTGTTGCCGGTATTTGCAAGCACCGGCGCAAAGCGCGGGTCCAGGCTGTCCTCGTCCAGGCCAAGCGCAGCGAGAACATCCTGCAGCTGAACAGCGCGATCCGCCCAATCGGCGGCCGTCTCGTAGCGCGGCGCCAGCTGCTCCATATAGGCTGCACCGTCCCGGATGATGATTTTCCGCGGCCCATCCACGGTTTCCTTGGAGGTTTCCCCCTCTTCCACCCGGCCAAGTTCGGCCAGATAGCTGAAGGTTGCGATGGTCGCGTGGCCGCAATGGGCGATGCGCCGGGCCGGGGTAAAGAAGTCCAGCTTGAACCCTTCGGTCCGGGAGCGGGAGACAAAGGCGGTCTCCGACAGCCCCACCTTCTGCGCAATCTCAAGCATTTGCGCATCGCTGAGGCCTTCGGCGTCCAGAACAACCCCGGCTGGATTGCCGCCGGTTGCCTGCACTTGCCCGCCGCCGTCGCGGCTGATCCGCCTCAGGTCCGCATCGCTCATGCCGTCGCGGCCGGCCTCAAGCAGCTCCGGCTCGCCGGTGTCGCGCCGTGTGACAAACCCGTTCACAATACGGGCGGTGACAGATGTAGTGGTCCGGGTCATGCTGCGAACTCCTTTTCATGAACTGATGCCAGCATGATCGAACTCTTGCTTCTGTAATACTGATATAACTATGATCAGCATTCATGAATGATCCTGACAGCCTCCTCCCCAGACTGCTGCAAAGCGCCCCCCTGCTGGAGGCGATTGCGGAAGAACAGAACTTCACCCGCGCCGCCCAGCGGCTGGGGGTAGAGCAATCTGCGGTCAGTCACCGGATCAAGGCGCTGGAGGGGGGCCTTGGGATGCCGCTGTTCGACCGCACCACCCGCCGGATCACCCCGACGGAGGCCGGGCGCATCGTCTGCGGCGCGGCGCAGCAAAGCGGCGGGATCTGGCAAGCCGCGCTGTTGCGGCTGCAGGACCTCAAAACCAGCCGCAGCCTGCGGCTGTCGGTGTCATCGTCGGTAGCCATGAAGTGGATCGTGCCCGCCCTGCAGCGCGCGCAGGACAGCGGCCTGGATCTGCTGGTCGACGTGGATGACCGCCTGGCCGACCTGCATGCGGGCGAAGCCAAGGCCGCAATCCGCTATGGCATGGGACCTTACCCGGGCCTGCATTCCGAGCCGCTGCTGCAGGCCGTGCTGCTGCCGGTCTGCCGGCCGGGGTATCTGGGCCCGCAATCCTTGCAGGACTATTGCCAGCAGCCCGGAGCGCGCCTGTTGGTCGACCGTTTCGGTGAAAGCGACGGCACCGGGTTCAGCTGGCAGGCCTATTTTGCCGGCCGCGGCTGGGACATCGGGTTCGAGCGGTCGAACAACGCCTTTGCCCGCGCCGACTTGGCCCTTCAGGCCGCCATCAGCGGCATGGGAATTGCCCTCGGCCGCAGCCTGCTGGTGGAACACGATCTGGAGGCCGGGTTTCTGGAGGCGGCCGGTGCGCCGGTCAAATCCCGCGCCCGCTACTGGCTGGTCACCACACCAGCCAACGCGGCCACCGAGGGGTATCAGGCCTTGCGCGGCTGGCTGCAGACCGAGGTTTCAGAGATGCGCAAACAGCAGGCCGCCTTGTTCAAGCTGCCGTGAAACCGCGCGCCCGCAGGCCGCTGCCAGGCGCTCACACCGCCGCCTTGACCCAGTGGGCAATTTCCTCAGCCGCAGTCTCCAGGTGCTGGTCCTGTGTCAGGCCGGTCACTCGCTTACGCGGCTTCAGGTCGTGGTCGCCGTCATTCAGCCAGCAAAACGCGACCGCATCGGACAGGTCATAAGACGCGGCCTCTGCCTGGGTGCCGAACGGGTCGCGGGTGCCCTGGCAGATCAGCGCCGGGGTTCTCAGCCCGGCCAGATGCGCGGTCCTCAGCTTTTCAGGTTTGCCTTGCGGGTGGAACGGGTAGCCAAGGCAAACCATGCCGCGGACCCGGTTCTGCGCCCAAAGATCATCTGCAATCAGGCTGGCAACCCGGCCGCCCATGGATTTGCCGCCGATGAACAGCGGGCCGCTGCACGCGAGCGCGTCTGCAGCACTGCGGAATTCCTCCTGCAGCAGCTCAACCTTCGGCGGCGGCCGTTTCGGCCCGCCGCTGCGCCGTTCTGCCATATAAGCAAACTCAAAGCGGGCAACCCGCAGCCCGCGAGCGGCAAGCCCCTCTGCGATAACGGTCATAAACGGCGTGTCCATCGCCGCCCCTGCGCCGTGGGCAAGAAGAATGGTGGCACGGCCCGGCACATCGCCGTTCAGCAAAAATCCGGGTTCATACATCGCGCTCTCCCCCTGCCCCGAAGAGACAAGGACCTCAGTCCCGGGAACCAGCGCAGCCCGGCCAACACAAACGCAACTGCTTGAGGTGCAGCGCTGGCCTCAGTGGGTCCAGGGGCCGCGGCGGTTGGTGGCGAAATTGTCGCCATAGCCGCCCGGGCGGATGTTGGGTTTGCGCTCCTTGGGCTCAACCACCAGCGCCTCGATACCATGGTCCTTGGCATACTCCAGCGCCGCTTCCTTGCTGTCAAAGCGCAAGCGCACCTGGCTCTGGGTGTCGCTGGAGGAGGTCCAGCCCATCAGCGGATCCACCTCGCGGGCGCTGGCAGGCGCGAATTCCAGAACCCATCTCCGCGTCTTCGCCATGCCCGAGGTCATGGCATTGCGTGCCGGCCGGTAAATCCGCGCTTGCATGGGCTGTCTCCTGGTGTCTCAACCTGTGAATCTCGAAGCTGCGCATTTATGCGCCGGATAGGCTGCTGCAGCAAGGTGGCAAATGCGCCGTATTTCAACGGTTTTGCCCCGCCGCCACAGGCTTTTGGCCGCAACAGGCCCCAATGCCCCCTTGAACAAGAACAAAAACAGACCAAAATCAGCGCGGTCCCCAACGGAGTCGCCCGATGCCCTATGCCCATTCCGACAAGTCCATGCCGATGATGACCCAGCGGGCGCCGCAGCAGCGGCCCAAGCTGGAGGGCGGCAGGCGCTTTGTCATGAACACCACCTTCGATCCGGCAGGCGACCAGCCCACCGCGATCAAGGAATTGTCCGAGGGCGTGCTGGAGGGCGAACGCAACCAAGTGCTCTTGGGCGCCACCGGCACCGGCAAGACCTTCACCATGGCCAAGGTGATTGAGGAAACCCAGCGCCCGGCGATCATCCTTGCCCCCAACAAGACGCTGGCGGCTCAGCTCTTCGGCGAATTCAAGGGCTTCTTCCCGGAGAACTCGGTCGAATACTTCGTCTCCTTCTACGACTACTACCAGCCGGAGGCCTATGTGCCGCGCTCCGACACCTATATCGAGAAGGAAAGCCAGATTAACGAGCAGATCGACCGGATGCGCCACTCCGCCACCCGCGCCCTGCTCGAACGCGACGACGTGATCATCATCGCATCTGTGTCCTGCATCTACGGCATTGGCTCGGTCGAAACCTACTCCGCCATGACACAGGACCTGAAGGCGGGCGAGATGTACGACCAGCGCCAGATCATGGCCGATCTGGTCGCCCAGCAGTACAAGCGCAACGACCAGGCGTTCCAGCGCGGCTCCTTCCGGGTCCGCGGCGACACGCTGGAAATTTTCCCCGCCCACCTGGAGGACCGCGCCTGGAAGCTCTCCTTCTTTGGCGAGGAGCTGGAGGCGATCACCGAATTCGATCCGCTGACCGGCGAGAAAACCGGCACCTTCGACCAGATCCGCATCTACGCGAACTCCCACTACGTGACGCCGAAGCCGACCCTGAACCAAGCCATCATCTCCATCAAGCAGGAGCTGAAACAGCGCCTCGAACAGCTGGTCGGCGACGGCAAACTGCTGGAGGCGCAGCGGCTGGAGCAGCGCACCAACTTCGACCTTGAAATGCTGGAGGCGACCGGCCACTGCAACGGCATCGAAAACTACTCCCGCTACCTGACGGGCCGCGCGCCGGGCGAGCCGCCCCCCACCCTGTTTGAATTCATCCCCGACAACGCCATCGTGTTCGCGGACGAATCCCACGTCTCCGTCCCGCAGATCGGCGGCATGTACCGCGGCGACCACCGGCGCAAGTTCACCCTGGCCGAACACGGCTTCCGCCTGCCGTCGTGCATGGACAACCGCCCGCTGAAGTTCGAGGAATGGGACGCCATGCGCCCGCAATCCGTCTTTGTCTCCGCCACCCCGGCCGCGTGGGAGCTGGAACAGGCGGGCGGCGTCTTCACCGAACAGGTGATCCGCCCCACCGGCCTCTTGGACCCGGAGGTCGAAATCCGCCCCGTCGGCATGCAGGTCGATGACCTCCTTGACGAAATCCGCAAGGTCACCGCCAACGGCTTCCGCACCCTGGTCACCACCCTCACCAAACGCATGGCCGAGGACCTGACCGAATACCTGCACGAACAGGGCATCAAGGTCCGCTACATGCACTCCGACATCGACACGCTGGAGCGGATCGAGATCCTGCGCGACCTGCGCCTCGGCGCCTTTGACGTGCTGATTGGCATTAACCTCCTGCGCGAGGGGCTGGATATTCCCGAATGCGGCCTGGTTGCCATTCTGGACGCCGACAAGGAGGGTTTTCTGCGCTCCGAGACCTCGCTGATCCAGACCATCGGCCGCGCCGCCCGCAACGCCGACGGCCGCGTCATCATGTACGCCGACAGGATCACCGGCTCGATGGAGCGCGCCCTGGGCGAAACCAACCGCCGCCGCGAAAAGCAGATCGCCTATAACGAGGAACACGGCATCACGCCTGAGACGGTCAAGAAAAACGTCGAGGACGTTCTGGCCGGCCTCTACGAGGGCGACGTGGACATGAACCGCGTGACTGCCACGGTCGGCAAGCCGATGCACGGCGCCAACCTGGAGGCGCATCTGAACGGCCTGCGCGACGACATGCGCAAGGCGGCAGAGAACCTGGAGTTCGAGGAAGCCGCCCGCCTGCGCGACGAAATCAAGCGGCTGGAGGCGGTGGACCTCGCCATTTCCAACGACCCGCTGGCGCGGCAATCGGCGGTGGAGGCGGCCTCCGAGGCCGCCGTCAAATCGCGGGGGCGGTCAACGGCGGGCAAGGCCGGGACACGGGCGTACCGGGGGAAATCGCAGAAGAAATTTTCGTAGGGCGGGTAAGCGGACGGCCATTCCACGGCTGCTGAAATAACCGGTGGGCGGAATCGCCCAATCCACCGGCTAGGCAGACAGCCTGCGTGCCACAGGATTGGCGCAGCAGTGGGAAACATGACTCTGGCATCCCCGCTGCCGCCTCACGCACCCAGGCGGCACTCACCCCGGCCCGCCGCTCGCGCGCACCCGTCCCGCCCCAGCTCCACCACTACCTTGGGGCCACGAACTCCAGCTGCCCTGGCTGGTTCCAGCCTTACCGCCACCCGCCGCAGGCCCCTGCGCACATCCGGCAATTGAACTCCCCGGAAATTTATGCGCATCAAGCTCCTCATGGTTTGCAAGCTGCCGCATATCCGCCCGGGCCACAGTGTCGGGCTGCTGGGGGGATCCTTTGATCCGCCGCACCGCGGCCATGCGGCGATTTCCCATGCCGCGCTCAAGCGTTTCGGGCTTGACCACCTGTTCTGGCTGGTGTCGCCCGGCAACCCGCTGAAGGCGCGCCAGCCGGCGCCGCTGGAGCGGCGGATCGCAGCGGCAGAGGACCTGATCCGGCACCCGCGCATCCACATCACCGGCATCGAGGCCGCGCTGGGCACCCGCTACACCGCCCAGACCCTGCGCCACCTGCGCCGCCGCCATCCCGGCGTGCGCTTTGTCTGGCTGATGGGGGCCGACAATCTGACCCATTTCCACCGCTGGAAAGACTGGCAGCAGATCCTGGACACGGTGCCCGTGGGGGTTCTGGCGCGGCCCGGGGACCGGATTTCGTCCCGGTTTTCGCCCGCGGCCCGGATTTACCGCCACGCAATGCTGAAAGGCAGCGAAAGCCAGCTGCTGGCGCGGGCGGACAGCCCGGCCTGGTGTTTCGTCAACCTGCCGATGGTGGATGTCAGCTCTACCGCCTTGCGCGCCCGCGGCGAATGGTCAGCGGCGCAGCAGGGCTGAGGCCAGACCGGCGCTGAGCACCACCGCCAGCCCGGCCCAGGTCCAGGCATCCGGCAGCTGGCTGAACACCGCCCAGCCCAGCCCCACAGCCGCCACCAGCTGGAAGTAGACCATCGGCGCCAGCTTGACCGCCTGCACCCGGCCGTAGGCAAACAGCAGCAGAAGGTTGCCCATCATCGAAAACGCCGCACTCCCCACCGTCAGCGCCGCGGTGACGGGCGAGAATTCCGGCAGGCTGGCAAGGCCCAAGGGCAGCATCAGCAACGCCGACAGCAGCAGCTGCGTCAGGCTCAGCTCCAGCGGCGAGCCCACCCCCGCCAGCCAGCGCGAACTGGTCAGGAACCCGCCATAGAAACAGCCCGCCAGCACCGCCCACAGCAGGTTGACCGAGCCGCCGAACCCCGGCCGCACCACCATCAGAACGCCCAGAAATCCCAGCGCCATCAATAGGCTGCGCAGCACCGTCGCCTGCTCCCGCAGCAGCAGCACCGACAGAACATAGCTGACCACCGGCCCGATGAAGAAGGCGGCAAAGACATTGGCCAGCGGCTCTGTCACCAGCGCCATCTGGATCGAAAAGATGCCCCCGGTCAGCAGCCCGGCCCGCATCCACAGCCGCCAGTCGCCCAGCAGCGTGAACGCCCGGCGCGGCACGAACGGCAGGATCAGCGCGGCACCGATCGAAAACCGCGACCAGGCCACAAATGCCGGCGTCGCCAGCCCGCTGCCGGTCAGCAGCTTCCCGCACAGATCACCCGCCGGGATCATTGACATGGCCGCAAACATGAGGATGACTGCCTGAAACATGGCTGCCAGCGGTAGCAGGACTTTTGATGGGGCAAAACCCCGGACCTTGCGGCGCAGCGGCGGGGAACGGGGATTGAAGAAGAGCGGGTCCGCACCTTAAAAATGAACAAGATGACTTCACGCCGGACGTTCCTTCTTTCCGGGCTTGCCGCAGTGGCGGGCTCCTCTGCGCTGGCCAACGCGCCTGCGGTGTCCCTGCGCCCTGTTTCGCGCAAGGTCAGCTCGCTGGCGGCCGGGGCCGACGGGCTGAAGGCGCTGCTGTCGCGGGCCAAACTGCCGGGCCATGCGGTCTGCGCGGTGGCGGATGTGAAAACCGGTAAGCTGCTGGAAGCCTCGGGCAGCGGCGAAGCGCTGCCGCCGGCCAGCGTCGCCAAGGCGCTGACAGCGCTTTATGCGCTGGACGTGCTGGGGGCGGATCACCGTTTCGAAACCCGCATCCTCGCCACCGGCGGCGTGGCGGGCGGCGTGGTGGGCGGCGATCTGATCCTGGCCGGCGGCGGCGACCCGATGCTGAACACCGACCACCTGGCGCTGATGGCCAAAGCGTTGAAAAACGCCGGTGTGCGCGAGGTGCGGGGCAGGTTCCTGGTTTGGGACGGCGCGCTGCCGCACGTGCGCACCATCGACCCGGAGCAGCCCGACCACGTGGGCTATTCCCCTGCGGTCTCCGGCATTGCGCTGAACTTCAACCGGGTGCATTTCGAGTGGAAGCGCGCCGCCAGCGGCTGGACCATCACCATGGACGCCCGGACTGAGAAATACCGGCCGGAGGTCGCCACCTCGCAGATGACGATCGCCTCCCGCAAGGGGCCGGTCTACACCTATGCGGAGAAGGCCGGAACAGATCAGTGGACCGTGGCCGGCAAGGCCCTGGGCAAGGGCGGCGCGCGCTGGCTGCCGGTGCGCAATCCGGGGGCTTATGCGGGCGACGTGTTCCGCACCCTGGCGCGGGCCCACGGCATCGCCCTGCCCCGGGCGAAAGCCGCCAGATCGCTGCCCCGGGCGCAGCTGCTGGCCCAGCATCACAGCCCGCCGATGGACGTGATGCTGAAGGCGATGCTGAAATACTCCAACAACCTGATGGCCGAGATGATCGGCATGGCCGCCAGCACCGCGCGCAGCGGGCGGCCTGCCTCGCTCAAGGCCTCCGCCGCGGAGATGAACCGCTGGGCGGGAGAAAAATACGGCATGTCCGGCACCCGGCTGGTGGACCATTCCGGCCTGGGGGAGGACTCGCGGATGACCCCGGCAGACCTCACCGGCGCGCTGGTGGCGGCCTACCGCTCCGGCCGGCTGAAACCGCTGCTGAAACCATTCCGGCTGCGCGACGCCAAGGGTCGCGTGGTCAAGGGCCACCCGATCAAGGTCGCCGCCAAGACCGGCACGCTCAACTTTGTCTCCGGCCTCGGCGGCTTCATGACCGCGGCCGACGGGACCGAACTCGCCTTCACCATCTTCACCGCGGATCTGAAGACGCGCGCCCGCATTCCGCGCGCCCAGCGCGAACGGCCCAAGGGCGCCCGCGGCTGGAACCGGCGCGCCAAGCAGCTGCAGCAGCAGCTGATTGAGCGCTGGGGCGCCGTTTACGGCAGCTGACAGCCGGGACTGGTCTGGAAAAATTATCCGTTACTGGACGTTTTGCCCAAACCAGCGGCATGGCAAATCCAGGCAAAGCGGCGGTGCGCGGGCACGGCGGCAGAGCTTTGCAAAGGATGCCCTTATGACGGACCACATCAACGACCTCGGCCAGCCCATCGGCGCGCCGCTGCCGCACTGGACCGGTGCCCGCCATCCCGGCCACATTGGCATGGAGGGGCGCTATTGCCGGGTTGAGCCGCTGGAGGCGGACCGCCACACCGCGGACCTGTTTGCGGCGTTCCGGCAGGACCGCACGGATGCGATCTGGACCTATGTGCCCTATGGCCCCTTCGCCACCCACGAGGAACTGCACACCTGGGCCGCGAAAGCCAGTGGCGTCGAGGCGCAGCCCTGTTTTGCCATCGTGAACGGCGCCAGCGGCAAGGCAGAGGGCATCGCCAGCTACATGCGCATTCAACCCGAACATGGCGTGATCGAGGTGGGCGGCATCACCCTTGCCCCGGCGCTGCAGCGGACACGGGCGGCGACCGAGGCGATGTATTTGATGATGGCGCGGGTGTTCGATGAGCTGGGTGACCGCCGCTATGAGTGGAAATGCGACGCCCTGAACGCCCCCTCCTGCCGCGCGGCGGAACGGCTTGGCTTCACCTATGAGGGGCTGTTCCGGCAGGCCATCGTCTACAAGGGCCGCAACCGCGATACCGCCTGGTATTCCGTGCTGGACAGCGAGTGGCCGCAGCTGGAGGCGGCTTTCAAGGCCTGGCTCGACCCCGGCAATTTCGATGCAGAAGGGCAGCAGAAGCGGAGCTTGGCCCGGCTCAGGTCAGAGCACGCCGGGGCATGAGCGGCGCAGGTCCCTCTATGCCAGCTCCGCCGCCACCTCTTTTGCCAGGCGCTTTATGCGCTGCAGCCGGGCGCTCAGCGGGCGCCCCTTGCGGAAGGTGAGCCACAGCCCGTGGCGCCGCGGTTTGGGCAGCGGGATCACCGCCAGCAGATCCCGCTGCGCATAGGCCTCAACCCCGCTGCGCGGCAGCAGCGTATAGCCGATGCCGCGCGCAACCGGGTCCAGGATCTGGCCGATCTGGTTGACATAGGTCCGCACGCGCAGCCGGTCCGCGCCCCGATAGGCATCCGGGAAATTCTGCGACAGCAGCTCATCCGCATGGGCAAAGCCATCGGGATGGGCGACAAACCCGCGTGCCTCCAGAGCCTCGAAAGTCACCTCTGCACCCGCATCAAGGCTTGGCAGCACAAGGCACAGTTCTTCCTCTCCCAGATGCTCCGCCTCCAGCCGGGGGTGGCCGGGGTCGTGGTCCAGAATGCCCAGATCGAACGCTCCGTCCAGAAGGCCGCGTTTGATCGCGGCTTGCGGCGCCGCTTCCAGATGCGCCGCAAGGTCCGGCGCCGCCTCCAGCAGTTCCAGAATGCGGGGGTACAGCAGCGTTGCAAAGCTGCCGGAACAGGCGATCCGCACCTCTCCAGCATCGGGGCTGTCGGTGGCGATGGCCTCTCTCAGACGGTGCTCCTCATCTCGGCGCGCCTGTCCCAGCGCCCGCACCGCCTCCCCCGCGGGGGTCAGCGAGAAGCTTTTGCCGTCCTGCGCGATCAGCGCCTGCCCCAGCTGCGCCTCCAGCTTGCGCAAGTGCTGCGAGACGCCCGGCTGGGTCATGTTCAGCCGCTGCGCGGCGCGGGTGAAATGGCCGGTCTCAGCCAGCGTCGTGAAGGTTTCAAGCCAGATGGCGTTCAGCATAAATCATACCGCGGCATTATCATTTCCATGCAAAATGATAATTTCACAGAAAGCAGTGCAGTGTCTACCTTTCTGCCATCCCAAGCATGAGGAGACCAAAGATGACCACCACACCCAGAACTTTCTCCCACATCGGCCTGTCGGTGCCGGACCTTGACGCGGCCGTGAAGTTCTATTCGGACGTCATGGGGTTTTACGTTCTGATGCAGCCCAGCGAAGTGACCGAAGACGACAGCGCCATCGGGCAGATGTGCACCGACGTGTTCGGCCCCGGCTGGACCCGCCTGCGCATCGCGCATCTGTCCACTGCGGACGGCATCGGCATCGAACTGTTCGAATTTGACGGCAACGAGGCGCCGCAGGACAACTTCCAGTACCGCAAGCACGGGACCTTTCACTTCGCCGTGCAGGACCCGGACGTCGAGGGGCTGCTGGAAAAGATCGTCGCGGCCGGCGGCAAGCAGCGGATGCCGGTGCGGGAATACTTCCCCGGCGAGAAACCCTACCGCATGGTCTATGTGGAAGACCCTTTCGGGATCATCTTCGAGCTCTACAGCCACAGCTATGAGCTCACCTACTCCGCCGGCGCCTACAGCTGACGGCAGGCGTTGCCCCGGGCCCCTGCCCCGGGCAATGCCGCTCTGTTTGAAACCTCAGACGGCGGTCAGACCATGTGCCGCGCACGGGCGCCGCGTTCGATCGCGGCGGCGTGCAGCCGGTCGATGTTCAGTTCATACCGGACCTCGGCCAGGAACTCGAGCTCAGTCTCGCCCAGGATGCCATCGGCGGCGGCCACATCGCAGGCCAGCGCATAGCCGGTCTCATACAGCCGCTCCGGCAGGTCATCGCGGATCAGGCCGAACAGCGCCTCCAGCCCGTCCTCCTGCTCGAACAGGTCGAACACGGTGCGCGATACCCGGCTCACCCGGTCGATGTCATAGTCGGCAAAGACCGGCAGCATGTTCACCGCCGACTGGATCTTGACCAGCTCCGCGGTGCGGATGTTTTCGTCCGAGGCCGAGACCGCCACCATCAGGGCCACCAGGCAGTCCTGCGGGGTCATCGGATGCGGGGTTTGCTCACTCATGGACGAAATCCTTATTTGCGCGGTATTGACCCCGGCAGGATAGGTATCCCCGCGGGGAGGTTCAACAACAGGCTGTGCCCGGGAGCCGTTTTTTGCGCGGCGCAACGCCGCAAATCCCGGCTCCTGCAGGGCTGGCATTATTGACTCATGCTGCATCGGCACAATAGAGGGAATGGCCGGATGCCAAGGGGTTTCCGGAGCGTATCCGGGCTGATCACGCGGCACCCCGGAAACTGACGCAACCGCCGCCGATGGAGAACATAATGTCTGATGTGCGCGAAGAAGCTCTGAAGAGCAAAGCCTGGCCGTTTGAAGAAGCCCGCCGGGTTCTCAAACGTTATGCCAAGGGCGCGCCGGACAAGGGCTATGTCCTCTTTGAAACCGGCTATGGTCCCTCCGGCCTGCCGCACATCGGCACCTTCGGCGAGGTTGCCCGCACCACCATGATCAAGAAGGCGTTCGAGACCATCTCGGACATCCCCGCCAAGCTGATCTGCTTCTCCGACGACCTGGACGGGATGCGCAAGGTGCCCGGCAACGTCCCCAACCAGGAGGCGCTGGCAGAGCACCTGCAAAAGCCGCTGACCTCGGTGCCGGACCCGTTCGGCACGCATGAAAGCTTCGGCCACCACAACAACGCCATGCTGCGCCGGTTTCTGGACACCTTCGGGTTCGAGTATGAATTCTACTCTGCCACCGAATTCTACCGCTCCGGCCACTTCGACGAGATCCTCAAGCGCGCGGTCGACAAGTACGACGACATCATGGCGATCATGCTGAAGTCCCTGCGTGAGGAACGCCGCCAGACCTATTCGATCTTCCTGCCGATCCACCCGGAAACCGGCCGCGTTCTGTACGTGCCGATGAAGAAGGTCTGCGCCGAGACCTACACCGTCACCTTCGACGACGAGGACGGCAAGGAATGGACCCTGCCCGTGACCGGCGGCAACGTGAAGCTGCAGTGGAAGCCGGACTTCGGCGCCCGCTGGGCCGCGCTGGAAGTCGATTTTGAGATGTACGGCAAGGACCACTCCACCAACACGCCGATCTATGACGGCATCTGCCGGGTGCTGGGCCAGCGCGCGCCGGAGCATTTCACCTATGAGCTGTTCCTGGACGCCAACGGCCAGAAGATCTCCAAATCCTCCGGCAACGGCATCTCGATCGACGAATGGCTGACCTACGCCTCGACTGAGAGCCTGGCGTATTTCATGTACCAGAAGCCCAAGACCGCCAAGCGGATGCATTTCGACGTGATCCCCAAGGCGGTGGACGAATACCACCAGCAGCTGCGTGCCTACCGCACCCAGGACCTGAAGGCACAGCTGAACAATCCGGTCTGGCACATCCACGGCGGCGACGTTCCGCAGTCGGATATGGTGGTGCCGTTCTCGATGCTGTTGAACCTCGCCTCCGCCTCCAGCGCCGAGGACAAGGAGACCATGTGGGGCTTCATCAACAAATACGCCCCCAACGCCACCCCCGACACCCATCCGGGCATGGATCAGGCCGCGGGCTTTGCGGTGCGGTACTTCAACGACTTCGTGAAGCCGGCCAAGACCTTCCGCCTGCCCACCGATCAGGAGCGCGCGGCGCTGCAGGATCTGGCGGATGCGCTGAAATCGCCGGAGGCCGCGCTGGCAGCCATCGCCAAGAAGAACGAGATCGCAGGCAATACCGACCCGCTGCCCGAGGCGGATTTTGCGGATGAGGAGTTCCTGCAGTCGGTGGTCTTTGCCATCGGCAAGATCCACGGGTTCGAGCCGCTGCGCGCCTGGTTCTCGGCAATCTACGAGGTGCTACTGGGCGCCTCCCAAGGCCCCCGTTTCGGCGGTTTCATCGCGCTCTACGGCGTCGAGGACACCATCGCGCTGATCGAAAAGGCGCTGGCGGGCGAGCTGGCCTGAGCCCGCATCTAACGCAATCAGCAAGGGGCGCGGTTTTCCGCGCCCTTTGTCGTTTTCAACCATGCCGCGCACAGCGCCGGCGGCGATACTCCGCGCAAGAAAATTATCAATTCGCAAAAAACATTTTGACGCTACGTCATTCTGTCCTAAGCTTAAGAAACGGACCGGGAGGGACAGATGCGCAGTGTTCTGTTTGCGGGGGTAAGTGTTTTTCTTCTGACCTTCCCGGCCTTTGCGCAAAGAGAGCCGGTCACAGCCGTGATCGGCTCTCAGTTTGATGCCTTCCTGAACAACGACACTGAGACGGCGTTCACTTACGCCTCCCCGAACATCCGGCGGATTTTCGGCACGCCGGACCGCTTCGGCCAGATGGTGCGCCAGGGCTACCCGATGGTCTGGCGCCCGGCGGAGGTGCGCTATCTGGACCTGCGCGAGGTGGCGGGCAACCTGTGGCAGCGGGTCATGATCACCGATCAGAACGGCACCGTGCACCTCTTGGATTACCAAATGGTTAAACTGGAAAGCGGCTGGAAGATCAACGCAGTACAGATCCTGAAAGGGCAGGCTGACAGCGTCTGAACGCAGGGCAGCGTACGCTCCGCTCGGCGGACTTTAACGCCGCTCCTGTACTTCCTTTTCCCCGAACGCGAGATGCGCAGCAGGAAAGGGAACTTCCATGAACAAGGCAATCACCGACGGTCTGCAGCTGATGCCCCCGGCCTTTGCAGAGGGTCTCAATGTCTGGTCCAGCGGCAACGGCACCCCCGGCTCAGACACCTATGACGGCGCCGCCAATGCGGTCTTTGTGGCGGCGGATGCAGACTTCGGCGGCTGCCTGGAGATGCAGAAGACCGGGAACACTCAAAAGTTGCGATTCATGGGCCAGACGCCGCTGGAGCCGGGCTGCTATCTGCAGATCAAGGTGCGCATCAAGGCCATCAGCGGCGCGCTGCCCGCGGTCCGCGTGGCGGGCTGGGCGGCGGCGGCAGGCGGCAGCCACATCAGCGGCGTCACCGAATTTTCGCCGCAGGTGACGCTCAGCACCTATGGCGAGGTGGTGGAAGTGACCGGCATTGTCGGCAGCGGCAGCCGCGGCGGGGTGGACATGCCCTGGGGCCGCACAGCGGCCTACGGCCATTTCGGTCTCGACCTCACCGGCGCCAACGGCGGCGTCGTGCGGATTGACGATATCGAAATCACCGACATAACCAGCGCCTTCCTGCGCAACATGCTGAGCGTGGTGGACGTGACCGATTACGGCGCGGTGGGCGATGGCAGCACCGACTGCACCGCCGCGTTTGAGGCTGCCGATGCCGCCGCCGCCGGACGCCGCATTCTGGTGCCCGCGGGGGATTTCCACCTCGCCAGCACCGTGTCGCTGAGCCACGAAGCGGTGTTCGAGGGCACTGTGTCGATGCCCGCCAGCCAGATGCTGCTGCTGACAAAGAACTTCGATTTCCCCTCTTACGCGGCGGCTTTCGGCGACGAGGAGCTGGGCTTCAAGAAGGCGTTTCAGGCCCTGCTCAACAACGTGGACCATGAATCGCTCGACCTGATGGGCCGTAAGATCACCGTGACCGCGCCGCTGGACATGCAGGCGGCGGTGCCGAACAAGACCTCCTATGCCACCCGCCGGATCATCCGCAACGGCCAGCTGGAGGCTGCCAATAGCGCCGCCTGGGACACCGATGTGGTCACCTCGCAGGCGACCTACAGCCCCTCGCGGTCCACCAGGCTGACCAATGTCGCCAACATTGCCAACATCAAGGTCGGCTCCCTGGTGGAGGGTGCCGGGGTCGGCCGCGAGATCTATGTGAAGTCCAAGAACAACGGCGCCGGCGAGCTGACGCTGACCGCACCGCTGTTTGATGCGGCAGGCACCCAGAACTTCACCTTCCGGGATTTCAAGTATTTGGTGGATTTCAGCGGGTTCAGCGCGCTCAGCAAATTCGGCATGGAAGGCATCGAGTTCCAGTGCAATTCCCGCTGCAGCGCCCTGCGGCTGGCGCCCTCAGGCTCCGTGTTCTCGCTGGACGGCTGCTTTTTCTCGCGGCCCAAGGACCGCGGCATCACCTCGACCGGGACCGGCTGCCAGGGGCTTCTGGTCGACAATTGCCAGTTCCTGTCAGCCGAGGATCCGCTGGACGTGGAAGACCGCGTCAGCATCGGCCTGAACGTGAACGCCAATGACGCCAAGCTGCGCAGCAACCGCGCCACCAAGTTCCGCCATTTCGCGCTGCTGGCAGGCGCCAACAACACGGTGACCGGCAATCATTTCTTTCAGGGCGACGACGTGGCGAACGGGGTCCGCTCTGCCGGGCTGGTGCTGGCGGCCAACAACTGCACCACCACCGTGTCGGACAATTACATCGACAACTGCTTTATCGAATGGACCAACGAGCGGGATCCGACCCCGGATTTCACCACCGGCTTCTCCTTCAGCGCGCTGTCGGTGACCGCCAATGTGTTCCTGTCCGGCGACGTGGCGCCCTGGTTCAGCTATATTGTGATCAAACCCTACGGCAGCGGCCATTACCTGAACGGGCTGTCGGTGACCGGCAATAAGTTCCGTTCCCTCAATGGCAGCATCGACCGGGCGGAACGGGTCGACACCAGTTTTTCGGACCTGGATTTCTCCCGGTGCAATGATGTGGTGTTCGAAGGCAACATGTACCACAACGTCTCGACCCACTCCGCCAACCCCTTGCGGATCCGGCACAATCAATCCTCCGCGTCGTCGTCCTGGGCAATCAGGGCCAACGGGCAGCTGCCGTTTCAGGGCTACGCGCGCTTTGTCGACAGCGTGGTGCCGCAGGGGCCGGTGCGGACCGGCGGCAACAGCAACCGCTACAGCATGCCCTATTGCGATACCCAGCAGGGCGCCAACAACGACGAAATCCGCCTGCGCTGGCAGGAGGCGCTCAAGGGCGAGGTTCAGGTGCTGCTGAGGATGGACGCCTAGGTCCGGCCCCGCGGATGCAGGTCGGCGGCGTCAAGATGGAAGGCTTTGCCGAAACCGCCATTCAGATGCGCCGCCGTCACCCGGAACCGGGCAAAGGTGAAGTCGGCGAATTGCAGGTACAGCTTGGCCTTGGGCTGGCGGCGCAGGTAATGCGCGGCCAGAGGGTCGTGCTCCGAGCTTTGGCGGCTGACAAACTCCGCCCGGCAGATCAGGCTGAGCCGGGGATGGGTGAGCGGATCGCCCTTGCCCCCCGGCTCCCCCACCAGCAGCGAGCAGGCAGGATTCCGGTGCAGCGCCCGGGTGTGCTGGGCCAGGTCGGAAATCAGGCTGACCGGGCCGCCCTGCGGGTCCAGGGCAAAGGCAACCCGGGTGACCAGCGGTATGCCCTCCTCCAGCAGCACGCCAAGCGCGGCAAAGCGGGCCTCAGCCATCAGGCTGTGCGCCAGCTGGCGGGCGTCGTCATCGGTGGGGCGGATCGGCGCGGGCATGGGCACCTCCGGAAATTGGCGCAGGGTTCAGAACTTCTGCCACAGGCCCAGTTTCAGGCCAAGGCTGCGCTGGCCCGCCTGGCGGTATTCCAAGCCGACAATCAGCTCCCGCTTTTGCTTCAGCGGGTAGCGCAGCGAAGAGGTCAGCGCATAGATAAGCTGCCCGCCCTCCGGCTTGGACAGCTCGGCCTGCAGCATAGGCGCGGGCTTGCCGGAGCGGTTCAGCCCGATGGTGGCGTCCAGCTTCCAGATCGCGTCCAGACCGCTGTTGCGCAGCTCATAAGCGGCATCAATGGCCAGCCAGCCGGACCCGCGGCCGGTCTCGATACCGCGGCCATAAGACAGGGTGGTTTTCTGCATCAGCTGCCACAGGCCCCGGAAATGATTACCGCCCGCCGCGGTCTCCACCGCCAGCCGGGCGCGCTCCCCCGTGTGCAAGGGCAGCCGGGCAAAGAGCAGCGCGTGGCCGGACACATCCGCGTTCCGGTTCAGATCGACACCCAGGGTGAGCTTGGACGTGACCCCGTAGGTGCCGTAATACCCCAGCTCAAGCGCGGCGGTGCGGCCGGTGTGCCGCCAGGCGGCGCTGGCCGATGCAAAGCCCTGGCCCGGCGGTTCCAGCCACGCCCCGCCAGCCGCCGGCTGGGCCAGCGCCAAGGCAAGAGCAGCAGCATAGGCAGGTTTCATCCCGGGGCCTCAGTTTGGCGTGTGCAAACGGTTCCGCCTTATGGTTAAGGTTGTATTAACCATCCCGGAAAACCTTATGGATGTGCGCGAAAAAAACCCGTGCGCTTTCGGCGCGAACAGGCGTAGGCTGGGGGCAGTCAACGGAGGAGCCAATGCCGAAAATAGCAAAAACCGCTGATATCCAAACCGTTATCACCACCTTCGAGATGACGCCCGGGACCTGTCAGGACCTGCTGGAGGCGCTTGAGGATGCCTATCGCGAGTTCATCTCCAAGCAGCCCGGCTTCATTTCGGCCGGTCTGCACGTGAATGACGCGCAGACCCGGATCGCCAATTATTCGCAATGGCGCCGCCGCGAGGATTTCATGGCGATGCTGCGCAGCGCGGAAATGCGCGAGCGCAACCGCAAGATCAATGAGCTGTGCCGCAGCTTTGAGCCGGTGATGTACGACGTGGCGGAGGTCTTTGGCTCATGACCCCCTGCCCGGCTCGCAGCCTGCCTTGACCCGGGTCAAGGCAGAAAGCCGGGGGCCTGGATAGTCTGGGGCAGGTTTCAAGCAATGGAGGCTACCTATGTATCATAATGTTCTGGTGCCGATTTCCTTTGATCCGGAGCGCGACGTGACCGGGCCGCTGAAAGTGGCGCGGCTGCTTTCGGCGCCGGGGGCCAAGGTGACGCTGCTGCATGTGATCGAACAGGTCCCGGCCTATGCGATTTCCTATGTCCCGGCGGATTTCATGGAAGACACCCGCCAGGCGCTGCAGGCGGAGCTTGACGGGCTGGCGCAGTCCCTGCCCAACGCCGAGGGCGTGCTGATCGAGGGCCATTCCGGCCGCACCATCCTGGACTGGGCCGAGCAGAACAAGCCGGACCTGATCATCCTCGCCTCGCACCGCCCGTCGATGCAGGACTTTCTCTGGGGATCGACGTCGGGCCATGTGGTGCGCCACGCGGCCTGCGCGGTGCATGTGGTGCGCTGAGGCGGGTTCACAGGATCAGGCGGGCACCGCCTTTTTCAGGAGGTGCCAGGCCAGCCGGATTGCGGCGCCGGGCAGCATCGCAGAGCGCAGCAAAACCTTGTTGGAATTCACCGCCTCGGCGATGCGGGCAAAGTGAACCTTCTTGTCCGCGGGCGAGCGCAGCAGGATCGTTTCCGCCTGCTGCATCGCCCGCTCTGCCTGCCGCTTGACCTGCGGCACAGCGGCCGGTTTGACCGCCCGGTAATAGTTCAGCCCCTTGCGCACCGGTTTCTGCGCCGGGTCAAGGTTCTGCTTCACGGCCCGCGTCAGGGTGTCCTCGACCAGCACCAGCGCCCGCGCCGCTTCGGCATAGGACTGGTTGCTGTCCAGCTTCTGCGCCGCCAGCTTGTAGGTGTGGCGGTAACAGTCGAATTTGTAGACTTGCGGCAGCTCGCCGCAGCGGTCGAAACCGCGGGTCAATGTGGTGGCAACCGCCCGCGTGGTTCGCGAGCTGAGCCCGCTGCTCTGGCCGCCGCCGCCGTCTCCGCCGCCGCCGCCCTCTCCGCCCCTGGCATAGGCCGGGGCCGCCACGAGGATCAGGGCGAGAGCCCCCGCCTGGATGGTCTTGCTGCTCATCTTTGCCTCCTTGATTTGGGGGCAGCTTACCATGCGTCAGCGATCCTGAAATGGGCGGAAAGCCGCAAGATCCGCGTTTTTTGCGCTGTCTTTGTCTTGCGCAGCACAGGTGCACTGCCCACGTGAAGTGCAGGAGTTGAGCAAGGAGAAGAATATGCAGTGCCCGATTGACGGAACCACTCTGGTCATGGCCGACCGCGCCGGGGTGGAGATCGACTATTGCCCGCAGTGCCGCGGCGTCTGGCTGGACCGGGGCGAGCTGGACAAGATCATCGAGCGCTCTGCCCAGCCCGCGCAGGCCGCGCCGCAGCCGCAGCGCCATGAGGACCGCGGCGGGCATCACGACCCGCGCTACAGCAAGCCGTACAAGAAAAAGAGCAAGAAGAACTTCCTGGAAGACCTGTTCGATTTCTGACGCACCGGCAGGCGCCGCCCCGGGGATCGGGGCAGCTGGCCGGTTGATCAGGATTGCGGGCCGCTGGCGGGCGCGTCAGTGGACCGTGCAGAAGGAACCGTGCTTCGCGTCCTTCATCAGGGTGTCGAAATCGTCGCCCTTCATTTCGATCAGCGTCTTGTGGTCGCCGGCCTCGAACCAGACCTTGTCGAGCCCGGTCAGGCTGTCGTCGATGACGGTGGGCACGTGGTAGGCCGCGCCGACGCAGGGCGCCGCGCCCGGATCGCAGTCGTCAAAGACCTGGTTCAGTTCATGTTCCGGCGCCAGCCCAAGGCGGCGGTCCATCATCGTTTGCAGCGCGTGCAGGTCAACGGTCTGGTTGGACGGCACCACGGCCAGAACCGGGCCTTCCTCCATGTGGATGAGCACTGACTTGGCCAGGTGGTCCCCCGGCACATGCGCCGATTCCGCGCATTCCGACGCAGTGGCGGTGTAGGGGTGGCGGACGGTGCCGAACGGCAGGCCCTGTGCCTCGAGATGATGTTTCAGGCGTGAGGCGATCATCGTGGGGTCCTCCTGTGCTGTGAAGGGCCCCGGGCCGCTCTGGCTCAGGTCTGCGCCGCCATCGGGCCGGAACGGCCCGGTGTGATACCGGGGGCCGGCGCGGCCCGCACTCCGGCGGCATTTTCAGGTCTGGGCGCGGCAAACGGCAATCCGGGGCGCCCTCATGTTTCTGGTGCCCCCCACTTTGCGCCCGAAGGGGTGAGTCGGGCAAGGGCGGGCTGGCGTGGCGGCCCGAAAGCGCCGGTGCGGCGGCAGACCCGGCCAGGCCCCGCATCCCTCATTGCCCCGCCTGCGCCCTTCCGCTATCACTCCCGCCAGCAAATTCCCCCCTTAACGGAGCAATCAAATGGCCTCCTACCAGTACGTCTACCACATGCAGGGTGTCTCCAAGACCTACCCGGGTGGCAAGAAATGCTTTGAAAACATCCACCTTTCCTTCCTGCCCGGCGTGAAGATCGGTGTGGTCGGCGTCAACGGCGCCGGTAAGTCCACCCTGATGAAGATCATGGCCGGCCTCGACAAGGACTACACCGGCGAGGCCTGGGCGGCTGAGGGCGCCAAGGTCGGCTACCTGCCGCAGGAGCCGCAGCTGGAGGAAAACCTCACCGTGCGCGAAAACGTCATGCTGGGCGTGCAGGCCAAGAAGGACATCCTGGACCGCTACAACGAGCTGGCGATGAACTACTCGGACGAGACCGCCGAGGAGATGGCCAAGCTGCAGGACGAGATCGACGCCCAGAACCTGTGGGATCTGGACAGCCAGGTGGACGTGTCGATGGAGGCGCTGCGCTGCCCGCCGGACGATGCGATGCCCGCCAACCTGTCGGGCGGTGAGCGCCGCCGCGTCGCGCTGTGCAAGCTTTTGCTGGAAGCGCCCGACATGCTGCTGCTTGACGAACCGACCAACCACCTGGACGCTGAGACCATCGCTTGGCTTCAGCAGCACCTGATCGACTACAAGGGCACCATCCTGTGTGTCACCCACGACCGTTACTTCCTGGATGACATTACCGGCTGGATCCTGGAGCTCGACCGCGGCCGCGGCATTCCTTACGAGGGCAACTATTCCGCCTGGCTGGAGCAGAAGGCCAAGCGGCTGGAGCAGGAAGCCCGCGAGGACAAGGCCAAGCAGAAGACGCTGGAGCGCGAGCTGGAGTGGATGCGCCAGGGCCAGAAAGCCCGCCAGGCGAAATCCAAGGCGCGTATCCAGGCCTATAACGAGATGGCCAGCCAGTCCGAACGCGAAAAGGTCGGCCGCGCCCAGATCGTGATCCCGAACGGTCCGCGCCTGGGGTCGAAAGTGATCGAAGTGAACGGCCTCGCCAAGCACTATGGCGACAAGCAGCTAATCGAGGGTCTGAACTTCTCGCTGCCGCCGGGCGGCATTGTCGGCGTGATCGGCCCCAACGGCGCCGGTAAATCGACCCTGTTCAAGATGCTGACCGGCCAGGAGCAGCCCGACGAAGGCACTGTTGAATACGGCGACACCGTGAAACTGTCCTATGTCGACCAGTCGCGCGATGACCTGAACGACAATGACACCGTGTGGGAGGCAATCTCCGGCGGGGCCGAGATCATCGAGCTGGGCGACGCGCAGGTCAATTCCCGCGCCTATTGCTCCTCCTTCAACTTCAAGGGCGGCGACCAGCAGAAGAAACTGTCGCTGCTGTCGGGCGGTGAGCGCAACCGGGTTCACATGGCGCGTCTGCTCAAAGAGGGCGGCAACGTGCTGCTGCTCGACGAACCGACCAACGACCTGGACGTGGAGACCCTGCGGGCGCTGGAAGACGCGCTGGTCGATTTCGCCGGCTGCGCCGTGGTGATCTCGCACGATCGTTTCTTCCTCGACCGGATCTGTACCCACATCCTGGCCTTCGAGGGCGACGCGCATGTGGAGTGGTTCGAGGGCAACTTCGAAGACTACGAAGAGGACAAGAAGCGCCGTCTGGGTCCGGACGCGCTGGAGCCCAAGCGGTTGAAGCACAAGAAGTTTGTGCGGTGAAATGGCTGAAATGGCTTTCGGCGGGAAATCAATTGATCCTGCCGAAGCCAAAAATCCGGGAGGCAGACTATCTGTCTCCCGAACCTGACCCCGACCTGAGGATCGAAGATTACTACAACAGGCTTCTCGGGGAATTTGGCTCAGAAGAAATCTGGGCTGCACTGGAAGCCTTCAAACTGGACACGCTGGGGGAACTGGTTTCCAAAGGTCTGCTGACTGAAGGGCAGATGCTCTTCTTTTGCTTGGAGTACTTTCGCGCTCAGATCTTGAACGGAGGCTTCCTGCAATTCATGGGCAATGCAGGTTTCATGTCAGCTGACGTTGGATCCTGCCTAAGGAAGCTCAACCAAAAAGAACTAGCTGACGATGTGGAGCGCGTTGCTAATGATATCGCCCCCATTCTTAGCCAGCTGGATACGGTTCCGGGGGACGCGCGCAATAGTGCCTTTCGTTCAGCATTGAGACGCGCCAAAACCGAAATGAAAGACGCAGTGCTCCGGTCCGCGACCGGGCAACGCTTGGAAGCCGAAACCTTTGTGTCCGGCCTGGCACTTCAAATGGTAAAATATATTGAAGGCCATCCGGAAGAATTCTGCATAGCTTATTGAATTGACTGCCTGTACCTGCTGCTGGAAGAATTCGCTAGCTTGATACAAAAACACCCTAGCTTGCGAACTACGCTGCACAGCACAGGGCCCGGGCCACTGTGTGACACGCCCGAAGAAGGCAAAAGCTGAACACAGCCTCCCGTTTGTTCAGCTCCCATTCTCTAAAAGTGCAAAAATCCTGTTCAGCGAAATCATGATCAGGACTGTGAGACGTCAAACCGCCGTCAGGACTCAGATGCCCGCGGGACCGAAACGCAGAGCTGTAAGCGAGGCGCGGCTGGCATGTCTGCCCGGCGGCGCTAAACTAAGGAGGATTACGAGACACGCAAGACCGAGCAGCCGCCCCAGATTGAGGTTTTTTCATGTTTCTATCCGACGAGTTCGTTTACGTTGACTTGAACAAAACGGGTAGCGTTTCTGTTTTGAACTGGCTGCAAGCGCTCAAATTTCCGCAGAGACAGGTGAAACACCACCTGAAGCCGGACGAGGCCATCGTCTCAAGTGGCATCCTGAAATTTGCGACGATCCGGAACCCTTGGGATTACTACCTTTCTCTCTGGTCTTATGGAGTGAAACGCAAGGGGAAGTCGGGGCCGTACCTGGCTCTGACCCGGTTCCGGCCGTTCAAGAGCCGTGGTTACACGCAAAACCCGTACGGCGCGGTAACCGGGTTCGTCCCTGCCCTTCTCGCTGCGGCACGCCAGGACCGGACGGCAAATCTGCAGCTTTATTCCGATCCGGACAATCCCGAAGCTTTTCGAGCGTGGCTTCGCAAAGTGATGGATCCCAAGCTGGCTCCCGTCCTGTCCGGTGCATATTACTCATCGCGCCTTCACTGCTGCAGCGGCCTGTACAGCTACCGGTTTTGCAATCTGTATTGTTCCGGCAGCAAAACGCTGCATTCGGGACGCCTGCGAGATCCCGCTGCTCTTGAGAAATGGGCCGAGGAGAACTGTTATATTGACCGTTTTCTGCATACCGAGACCCTTGCGGCCGACTTCCGGTCGGTCATGCTCGAACACAAGCTGGCAAAGGCGGAAACCCTTGACTCTGTGATTGGCGCGGGCAAGCCGATGAACGCGTCGCGCTCGGCCGCCGCAAAAAGATCGGATTTCTACGATACGGAGACCCGCCAACTCGTCGCCGAACGCGAGAGCTTGATTATCAACCGGTTTGGTTATCAGTTCAAAGACGGCTGAGCCCGGCCAGGGGCATCTACGCGGCAAAACCGCCCCGACCTTCGAAACAGTGCCCGCCCGCCTAGTTTTTATGCTGATTTGTCAGCACTGTCGCGATTTTAACGATTTGATAACACTCTTGGCCGGATGATGGGCGCAGAAGCAGCGGGCCGCTTGCGCCGGGCTGCACGGAATTGCGGGGGTTTCATGGCCTGGGCAGGTGTCATTCTGGGTATGGTTGCGGGCCTTTGCGCCGCGGTGATCAGCTTTGCCGCCGCAGGGATGGCTTTGTGGGCCAGCTTTCTGATCTATGCGGCCGCGGGTACAGCGGTCACGCTGCTGACCACTGCCCTGCTGTACTGGCGCAGCGAACCGCCCGGACCCGGCCCCTGGACGGATACCCGGCGGCCGGATGCAGCCGCTGCCTGAACCGGCGCAGCGGCGGGGCGCACCGGAAGCCCGGGTTCATCACTCAGGGCATAACTGGATGCCAAATCCTTCCCTTATGAAGCAACTGCCCTAGTCTCTTAGGCAGTTGTTTCGGGGCAATCCCGTTTCTACCCTTGATAGAAAACAAGGCGCATTGGGGATATATCATGGCCTGGGTGAGTTCGGTCATAGGCGCAATCGGCGGCTTGGGGCTGATGCTCGCTGCTGTTTTCCTTGGCGGCTGGCCTGTCTGGCTCGCAGTTGTGGTCTATCCCTTTACCGCCGCGGTCCTGGCGCTGGTCCTGATCGCGCCCCTGTCCTGGCGCAGAAGCCGCCGCAAAACCGGCAGCGGCCGGCACAGCGCAAAGACCGGCAAGACGCCGGATAAACCGCAGGAATTGGGGCAGCGCCAGTTCTGACCGCCGGCAGCGGGAGAGCCGCGCCTCAGTTGCGGAGCCAGGCCACGATCTGACCCTGCCGCATGGCGCCTGCCTGGCGCTTTTTCTCCTTGCCGCGCTCAAAGGCAATCAGGGTGGGAATGCCGCGGATCCGGTAGCGGGCGCCGGTGGACGCATGGTCCTGGGTGTTGAGCTTGACCAGCCGGGCCGTGACGCCCAGCGTCTTGGCCGCCTTGGCGAATTCCGGCGCCATGGACCGGCAGGGCCCGCACCAAGGCGCCCAGAAATCCGCCACCAGCGGCAGGTCGTCGTTCTGCACCGCTTTCTGCAGGATGGCAGGATCGACCTCCACCGGCGTGCCCGGCAGCAACGGAGCGCCGCAGGTGGCGCATTTCGGGCCGCGGCCCAGCTTGTCCTGCGGCACCCGGTTCAGCTGGGCGCAGGACAGGCAGGTCAGCGTCTTGGCTCCCATGTGTTCGCCTCCTCAAGCAGTCGCACGGCCCCGGTATAGCCGTCCCGCGCCGCCGTGCAAGGCCGCTGCAGCGGCCATTACAGGCGCGCCACCGGGGCCGCCGGCCAGCTGTTTGCGGTTCGTCGCAGTGCTGCATGCAACACTTGCCGGTCCGGGTCCGGAAAGCCGTTGACCGGCCGTTGTTCCCGCCGGAAGATGAGAAGACTTGCAACAGACAATCGGGGATATGGCCATGATTTCACGCCGGAAGATTCTGAGCACGGGCACCGCGGCTGCCGCGGCCTCTTTGCTGCCGCTGCCTGCCCTGGCCCGCAAAAAGGACCCAGTGGTCTTTGATCCCGTGCCGCAGGAGGTACGGATCAAAAAGGATTTCGCCCCGGGCCAGATCCTGGTGCTGCCGCGGTCCTACTACCTGTATTTCGTGACCGACACGCGCAAGGCGATCCGCTATGGCGTCGGTGTCGGCAAGGCCGGGCTGGAGTTCACCGGCCAGGCGGTGATCGAACGCAAGAAGGTCTGGCCCACCTGGCGCCCCACCGACGAGATGATCGAACGCGACCCCCGGGCCTATGCGAAATTCATCGACAACGAGTATATCCAGCCGGGCGGGCCGGACAATCCGCTGGGCGCGCGGGCGCTCTATCTGTTCCAGAACGGGGTCGACACCTATTTCCGCATCCACGGCACAAACCAGCCGCAGACCATCGGGCACTCGGTCTCAAACGGCTGTATCCGGATGCTAAACGAACATGTAGTGGACCTGTACGAACGGGTGCCGTTGGGCACGGTTGTGACGGTGCTTTAGGCACCGGTCTGCGGGTTTTTGCCGCGAAACCCTGCCTGGCAACGCATTTTTCTTGCACGAGAGGGGATTCGTACTCAATTCTGTCACGGCGATGTTACGCGAATGCCATCACTGTACCCTTCACGGCGCGGTCATGACCATCTGCAAACCTTGCCGGACTGCCGCATAAGCGGGCAGAGAACTGTGACGACTTAGGAGAAGACGACGATGGCCACTGGCACCGTCAAATGGTTCAACACCACCAAAGGCTACGGCTTTATTGCACCCGAAGAAGGCGGCAAGGACGTTTTTGTCCACATTTCCGCTGTTGAGCGCTCCGGCCTGACCGGCCTGGCGGACAATCAGAAAGTGACCTATGAGCTGCGCGCAGGCCGCGACGGCCGTGAATCCGCAGTGGATATCGCGCTGGTCTCCTGATCCGGATCTTCCGATCTGCTTTGAGAATATCAAACAGCCCTGACTGACGGGGCTGTTTTCACTCGCCGATCGCCTCGATCAGCTGCAGCGCCGCCGGCCCGATGGCAGCGGCGTTCAACGCAACGCCGCGGGCGTTGGGGTGGATACCGTCATCCTGCATGAGCGCTTGTGCCGCGGCAGGATCTCCGCCCGCCTCCGCAGCCATGCCCGCAAAAGCGTCCGGATGCAGCACCGCGCCGAACTCTGCCGCCAGATCCGGGTAGATCGCGTCAAACGCCTGTTTGTACTCCGGCCCGTAGTTGCGCGGGGCTTTCATGCCGACCAGCAGGGTTTCAATGCCCTTGGCCTCTGCCGTCTCCAGAATGCGGGTCAGATTGGCGCGCGCCTCCTGCGGGGCCAGCCCGCGCAGCAGGTCATTGCCGCCCAGAAGCACGATCAGACCGTCCGGATTGTCTGACAATGTCCACTCCGCCCGCTCAGCCCCGCCCGCGGTTGTATCGCCGGACACCCCGGCGTTTTGCAGTTCCACTTCGGCGCCGTTTTCGTTCAGCCAGCGTTCCAGCTGCGGCACCAGTCCCTGGCCCTGCGGCAGCCCGTAGCCCTGCACCAGACTGTCGCCCAGAGCGGTGATCCGCAGCGGTTCGGCCCAGCCTGCGCCGGAAAAAAGCAGCAAACTCAACAGTGCCAGTATCTTGCGCATCGCCGCAAACACTCCATATCCGAAAGGTGGATCCAACAGGCAGGCCCGATGACCCAGGAAAACAGCCCCGTTCTTCATCTCATAGATGCGTCTTTGACCCTCAATAGCAATACCGGCCCGGTAGAGATTTTGCACGCAATCTCGCTGGACGTGCAGCAAGGGGAGACGCTGGGGCTGGTGGGGCCGTCCGGGTCCGGCAAGTCGTCGCTGCTGATGCTGATGGGCGGGCTGGAGCAGGCGACCGGCGGCCGCGTAAGCGCCTTGGGCGCGGATCTGACAGCGATGGATGAGGATGCACTGGCCCGGTTCCGCCGCAACAACATGGGGGTGGTGTTCCAAAGCTTTCACCTGATCCCGACCATGACCGCGCTGGAAAACGTGGCGACGCCCTTGGAGCTGGCGGGGGTTAAAGATGCCTTTGACCGCGCCCAGGCTGAATTGGAGGCCGTGGGCCTGGGCCACCGGGCGGGCCATTTCCCGGCGCAAATGTCGGGCGGCGAGCAGCAGCGGGTGGCGCTGGCGCGCGCCCTGGCGCCCCGGCCTGCGATCCTCTTGGCGGATGAGCCGACCGGCAACCTGGACGAGGCCAACGGCCAAGCGGTGATGGATCTGCTGTTCGGCCTGCGCGACCGCTATGGCGCAACGCTGGTGATGGTCACCCATGCGCCGGAGCTGGCGGCGCGCTGCGACCGGGTGGTGCGGCTGCGCGACGGGCGGATCGACGGGGACGCCGCGCGCGAGGCGGCGGAATGAATGCCGCAGCCTTCCGCCTGGCCTGGCGCTTTGCCCTGCGGGAGTTGCGCGGCGGGCTGAAGGGCTTCCGCATCTTTCTGGCCTGTCTGGCGCTGGGGGTCGGGGTTATTGCCGCCATCGGCTCTATCCGCGCGTCGATCGAGACCGGGCTGGAGCGTGAAGGCGCGACAATCCTGGGCGGCGATGCCGAGCTGAACTTCACCTACCGTTTCGCCAATGAAGATGAGCTTGCCTGGGTCGAGCGGACGGCGCTGCGCCATTCCGAAATTGCCGAATTCCGCTCCATGGCGACGGTGGGGGAGGAGCGCGGGCTGACCCAGGTGAAGGCGGTGGACGGGCTTTACCCGTTGAAGGGGGAGATGAAGCTGGCCCCTGACATGCCGCTGGACGCGGCGCTGGCTGGCGCGGACGGCTTGCCCGGCGCTGTGATGGACCGGGTGCTGGCGGACCGTTTGGGGCTGCAGCCGGGGGATGCCTTCCGGCTGGGCACGCAGGATTTCACCCTGATGGCGATGATCGCGCTGGAGCCGGATGCCGCGGCCTCAGGCTTTGAGCTGGGGCCGCGCACGATGGTCAGGACTGAGGATCTGGGAGAGTCCGGCCTTCTGGAGCCGGGCACGTTGTTTGACACCAAATACCGGATGGAGCTGCCGCCGGGCAGTGATCTGGCCGCTTTGCAGGCGGAGGCTGAGGGGTTGTTTGAAACCACCGGCATGCGCTGGCGCGATGCCCGCAACGGCGCGCCGGGGATCACCACCTTTGTCGAGCGTCTGGGCGGGTTCCTGGTGCTGGTGGGCCTATCCGGCTTGGCAGTGGGCGGGGTTGGCGTCTCTGCCGCCGTGCGGGCCTATCTGGCGACCAAGACCGCGACCATTGCCACCCTGCGCACGCTGGGGGCGGAGCGGCAGATGATTTTCCTAACCTACTTCCTTCAGATCGGCGCGCTCACTCTGGTCGGTGTGGGCATCGGGCTGGTGCTGGGCGGGCTGGGGCCGCTGCTGCTGGGGCCGCTGATTGCGGCGCAGCTGCCGTTTCCGGCAGTGTTTTCGCTCTACCCCTCGGCGCTGGCAGAGGCCGCGGTTTATGGCGTGCTGACCGCCTTTATCTTTGCGCTCTGGCCCTTGGCGCGGGCCGAACGCATCCGCGCGGCCTCGCTGTTCCGGGATGCCTTTGTCAGCCGCACTAGGCTGCCCGCACCGCGCTATTTGCTGGCGACCGCGCTGGCGCTGGCGGCGCTGGTCGGGCTGGCCGCGTGGTTCAGCGGGTCCGCTCAACTGACGCTGTGGACTGCGGGCGGGCTGATGGGGGCGCTGCTCGTGCTTCTGGTTGCGGCGCTGGGGATCGGCTTTGCGGCGCGGCGCGGCACCGGTGCCGCGCGCGGGCGCCCTGCCCTGCGGTGGGCGCTGTCCTCCATCGGCAGCGCGCGGGACGGCGCGGTGCCTGCGGTGCTGGCGCTGGGGCTGGGCCTGACGGTGCTGGCCGCCATCGGCCAGATCGACGGCAACATGCGCCGGGCGATTGCCGGCAACCTGCCGGATGTGGCGCCGAGCTATTTCTTTGTCGACATCCAGCGCAGCCAGATGCCCGCGTTTCTGGAACGGGTAGAGAATGATCCCTCTGTCACGCGTGTGGAGAACGCGCCGATGCTGCGCGGGGTGCTGACCCGGATTAACGGCCAGCCCGCCATCGAGGTTGCGGGTGATCACTGGGTGGTGCGCGGCGACCGCGGCATCACCTATGCCGCCGCCCGGCCCGACAGCACCGAGGTCACCGCCGGCACGTGGTGGGCTGAGGATTATTCGGGTGATCCGCAAATCAGCTTTGCCGCCGAGGAGGCCGAGGAACTGGGGCTTAGCCTGGGCGACACGCTGACGCTGAACATCCTGGGCCGCGACATCACCGGCACCATCACCAGCTTCCGCAACGTGGATTTCTCCACTGCCGGCATGGGCTTTGTGATGGTACTGAACGAGGCCGCGCTGGCCGGCGCGCCGCACAGTTTCATCGCCACCGTTTATGCCGAGGAGCAGGCGGAGGCGGCGATTCTGCGCGATCTGGCGCGCGAGATGCCGAATATCACCGCGATCCGGATGCGCGACGCCATCGACCGGGTGTCGGACATCCTGCGCCAACTGGCCGCCGCCACCGCCTATGGCGCTGCAGCAACGCTGCTGACCGGGTTTCTGGTGCTTTTGGGTACGGCGGCTGCCGGCGAGCCTGCGCGCCGCTATGAAGCCGCGCTGCTGAAAACGCTGGGCGCGCCGCGCAAGCAGATCCTGGCAAGCTTTGCCCTGCGCTCTGCCCTTCTTGGGGCGGCCGCCGGGCTGGTGGCGCTGGCGGCAGGCATTGCCGGGGCCTGGGCGATCAACGCCTATGTGTTCGAGACGGGATACACGGTGATCTGGCCGAATGCGCTGATGGTCATATCCGGCGGGGTGCTGACCACGCTGCTGGCCGGGCTGGCCTTTGCGCTGCGGCCGCTGGCCGCCAAACCGGCCCGCATCCTGCGGGCCCGCGAATGATCAGCTCTGCGGCGGCGGCGTCAGCGGGCGCCGCAGGAGACCGGCTGCAGGATGCGCAGCAGGTCGTGGTTGTCGCAGACCAGCGATTCCAGCGAAATGTCGTCCAGCGAGGCGTAGAACGCCTGCGCCGCATCGGCCAGCGCCACCTTCAGGCGGCAGGCATCCGACAGCGGGCAGGTGTTGTCCGCATCAGCAAAGCACTCGACCATCGGCAGGTTGCCCTCGACATCCCGGAACACGTCGCCGATCCGGATCTCTGCCGCGGGTTTTCCGAGGTTCATGCCGCCGTTGCGGCCGCGCTGGGTGGCCAGATAGCCAAGCTGGCTCAGCTGGTTGATCACCTGCGCCAGATGGTTTTCCGAGATATTGCAGCATTCGGCGATCTCGGCCTTGGTCACCAGGCGGTCTTCATGGGCGGCGCAATACATCAGCAGCCGCACGGCAATGTTGGTCCTTTTGGTAATCCGCATGGGTTGCTCCCGCAGCTATGGTACATCGCTTATTGCACAACAGCGGAAAAAGCGGTTTGACATACATCAATAACCGGAATTGCGGCAGAAAGGCGCGGCGAATGACGGCTCCATACTTCTTTGGCTACGGCAGCCTGGTGAACACGGCGACACATGGCTATGGCGGCGCACAGCCTGCACGGCTGCGCGGCTGGCGTCGCGCCTGGGTGCATACAGATCTGCGCGAGGTGGCGTTTCTGTCGGCGGTGCCCTGCGCCGCCAGCACCATCGGCGGGCTGATTGCCGAGGTGCCCGGAGCCGATTGGGCGGCGCTGGACGAACGCGAGTTCGCCTATGACCGGCTGCCCGCATCGGACAAGGTGCAGCACGGGCTGGAGGGCGCGCCGGAAATTTCCGTCTATGCCGTGGCCGCGGACAAGCAGAACGGCGTCACTGAGCAGCATCCGATTCTGCTGAGCTACCTGGATGTGGTGCTGCAGGGCTATTTGCAGGTGTTCGGCGAAGCTGGCGTGCAGGATTTCATCGCCACCACCGACGGCTGGGACGCCCCCCTCCTGGACGACCGGGCGGCGCCGCGCTATCCGCGGCATCAGCGTCTGAGCCGGGCGGAGCGCGCGCTGTTCGATGATCTGATCGACAGCACCGGCGCGCGCAGGATAAGCTCCGCTCATGATTGAGCAGTGTCTTTTGAACCTCCGGCGGATGGCCCGCAAGCTCTGGTTCCGGGTGGTTCTGATTTCCATACTCTCGCTGCTGGCGCTGCTATTGGCGCCGCTGGCCAAACCGCTGCTGCCGGACAGCCTGAGCGAGGACTTCGGGCGCGAGGCGGTGCTGCCGGTGCTGACGATCCTGGCGTCGGGCATGCTGGCGGTCACCACCTTTTCGCTAAACGTCATGGTCAGCGCCTACCGCACCGCCGCCTCGATGGCGACGCCGCGGGTCTACCGGCTGCTGCTGGAAGATACCGTGACCCACCGGGTGCTGGCGACATTCGTGGGCGGGTTCATCTATTCGCTCAGCGGGGTGATCCTGTTCCGGGCCTGGTATTACACGCCCGAGGGCGCCCTGGTGGTGTTCGGCATTACCATCATTGTCGTGGTCCTGATTGTCGGCGCAATCCTGCGCTGGATTGACCACCTGTCGGGGCTTGGCAGCATGGACCATACGCTGCGGCTGATCGAGACCCGGACCCGCGACAGCATGCGCGCGCGCCTCGACGCGCCCTGCCTCGGCGGCCAATGCGCTGACAGCAGCGGTGTTCCCGCCGATGCGGTGGCCATCCCGGCCGCCCGCAGCGGCTTTGTCCGCTTTGCCGGGATGGCCCAGCTGGACGAGCTGGCCGAGGAGACCGGCACCGAGATCACCCTGGCACGGGCTCCCGGCGAATACATCCTGCGCGGCCAGCCGGTGGCCTGGGCCGCAGGCGGGGACAACGATTTCTGCAAGGCGGCCTCGAAGGCGATCGACATCGGCGACGTGCGCAGTTTCGATCAGGACCCGTCCTTCGGCCTCACCCTGCTGGCGGAGACGGCCCAGCGGGCGCTGTCGCCCGGCATCAACGATCCGGGCACCGCGATAGAGGTGATGGGACGGCTGGGGCGGCTGCTGTGGGAAAACATGCCCGCCGATGAGATCAGCAGCACCCGGAAGCCGGATTTCCCGAACGTGAAAGTGCCGCCGGTGACGGCGCGCCACCTGCTGCGCTGCGCCTTCCCGCCGATTGCCCGCTGCGGCAGCGATTCCCCTCGGTGATGGGCTGGATGCACAAATCGCTGGAGGAGCTGGAACACCACTCCAACCCGGAAATGGCCAAGGCCGCAGCGGAAATGCGCGAGGAGCTGGGCACGGGCGGCAACGGCTGACCCGCAGCCCGGGCAGTCGGCTGTTGCGCTGCTGTCCCGCGGCGCCCTCCCGCCTGTTCAGGCGCAGGCAAGCTGCACCTCCCTCAGTTGGGCATGGCACCGCGCACCCGCGCGGCGCCCGGCCCTACCGCAGGGGATGCATCTGCGATGCAGCTCCGGCGGGCGGGAGCGCTGCCGCGGCCTTCCGGCAAAGCGGCACGAAAAAGGGCGGAGCCCATGGCTCCGCCCTTATATCTATCCTTGCTTGGAGCCGCCTCAGCCGCGCGCCCGGACCTTTTCCATCAGCGCCAGCAGCGCCGACATGTCGGGGCCGCGCTCCATGCCGGTGACGGCCTTCCTGAGCGGCATGAACAGGCCCTTGCCCTTGCGGCCCGTCGCTTCCTTGACTGCGGCGGTCCACTTGCCCCAGCTCTCGCTGTCGTAGGGGCCTTCGGGCAGCAGCGCCATCGCTTCTGCGATGAAGTCCTTGTCCTCATCCGCCACCAGCGGCTCGGCACCATCGCGGCAGAGCTCCCACCAGCCGGCCAGATCTTTGAGCGTGGTGATGTTTTCCTTGGCCATGTCCCAGAAGGCGGCCTGTTTCTCAGCCGGGACGCCCAGCGCGTCCACGTGGGCCTGCACCGCTGCCAGCGGCAGCGACTGCAGGTAGCGGGCGGTCAGCGGATACAGATCCTCGACATCGAACTTGGTCGGCGCTGCGCCGAAGCGGTTGATGTCGAAGCCCTCGATCAGCTCTGCCATCTCCGAGCGCAGCTCTACCGGATCAGACGAGCCCAGGCGCGCCATCAGGCTCAGCAGCGCCATCGGCTGCACGCCGGCTTCGCGCAGATCGCGCAAGGCAAGCGTGCCAAGGCGCTTGGACAGCGCCTCGCCCTGCGGGCCGGTTAGCAGCGAGTGGTGCGCAAAGGAGGGCACGGAGCCGCCCAGCGCCTCGATGATCTGGATCTGGGTGGCGGTGTTGGTCACGTGGTCCGAGCCGCGCACCACATGGGTCACGCCCATTTCGGTGTCGTCCACAACCGAGGCCAGGGTGTACAGGAACTGGCCGTCGCCGCGGATCAGCACCGGGTCGGAGACCGAGGCCGCGTCGATGGAGATATCGCCGAGGATGCCGTCGGTCCACTCGATCCGCTGATGGTCCAGCTTGAAGCGCCAGACGCCGTCGCCGCGCTCGGCGCGCAGGTTGGCCTTCTCCTCGTCCGACAGGGCCAGCGCGGCGCGGTCATAGACCGGCGGCTTGCCCATATTCAGCTGCTTCTTGCGCTTCAGGTCCAGCTCGGTCGGGGTCTCGAACGCCTCGTAGAAGCGGCCGATTTCACGCAAGCGGTCGGCGGCGGCGACGTAGCGGTCGAGGCGCTCGGACTGGCGCTCCACCTTGTCCCAGGTCAGGCCCAGCCATTCCAGGTCCTGCTTGATGGCATCGACGTATTCTTCCTTGGACCGCTCCGGGTCGGTGTCGTCGATGCGCAGGATGAAGGTGCCGCCGGCCTTGCGGGCGATCAGGTAGTTCATCAGCGCGGTGCGCAGGTTGCCGACGTGGATATAGCCGGTCGGCGACGGGGCAAAACGGGTGGTGGTCATCTCGGATCTCCTGTTGCCTTGCCCCTTGTCACATGGGCGGCGGATTGTCCAGTTTCACAGGTGTTAACGCGCCTCCGGCGCGTGCCTGCGGCGCGAGTATTTGGGGAAAGATGAAAGCCCGGCAGTCACTCAGGCTGCACCGGCCAGATTGCGTTCAAATCTTTCAACCCTGCGCGGATCAGTTCGGCCAGGACCTCCAGGTCGATATCGGCGAGCTTGTTCACATAGAGGCAGCTTTTGCCAAGCTTGTGCTTGCCCAGGCGGGAGAGGATGGTGCCGTAATCCTGATAGCCCGGCATGATGTAGATCGAGTGGCGTGCTTTCCGCGGCGAGAAGCCGGTGGCGAGGAAATCGCCCTCGCGCCCCGAGGCATATCGGTAATGGTAGCGGCCATAGCCGATGATCGACGGGCCCCACAGACGCGGTTCAAACCCGCTCACCCGGCGGAACAGCGCATCCAGCTGCTGCGCCTCCGCCGCCTTGCGGGCCGGTTCGACGCTGGCGAGAAATGCCTCAACGCTCGCCCCGGTCGGGACGGTTTTGTTCTGGGTCATGACGGGGCCTCCTGACCGCATCCTAACCCGCATCACGGGATTGTTTACAGCCCGCTGCCGCCGGAGCGCTAGGGTATGGCCAGTCCAACTCCACCGGAGGTTATGCCATGACTGTTTCCCTGTCCCGCCGCGCCGCCTTGGCCGGTGCTGCCGCCCTGCCCCTTGCCGGGGCTGCCGCGCCCCTGCTGGCCGGTGCCCATGGCGGCCGTGCCGAAGCGCCGGTTGCCCATTCGTTCAAACTGGCAGAGATGCCGGTCACCACCCTTCTGGATGCGTCAGCGCAGCGGGAGGGGCCGAAACCGATGTTCGGGGCAGCGGCCAGCGATGCGGAGTTTGCGCGGGTTTCAGCCGAGAATTTCATTTCCGACGCGACCCTGCAGTTCTATTTCACACCCACTCTGGTGGATACCGGAGGGGAACTGGTGCTGTTTGACACCGGGCTGGGCAATGGCGGCATTGCCAAGGCGCTGGCCGCGGCCGGGGTGACGCCGGATCAGATCAATCTTGTGGTGATCACCCACATGCACCCCGACCATATCGGCGGGCTGATGACAGACGGCGCGCCGACGTTTCCCAATGCCCGATACGTGACGGGCGCCGAGGAATACAATTTCTGGTCCAAAAGGGAAGCTGGCGACCGGGTCGGCGACCTGGTGGCCAAGAATGTGACGCCGCTGGCGGAGAAGACCGATTTCATTGATGACGGGGCCAGTGTGGCGCCGGGGATCACCGCAATGGCCAGCTTTGGCCACACGCCTGGGCATATGTGCTACATGCTGGAGAGCGGCGGGCGGCAGCTGCTGCTGACGGCGGATCTGGCCAACCATTATGTCTGGAGCTTTGCCCGCCCCGATTGGGCGTTCAGCTTCGATGTGGATGCAGAGGCCGCCAGCGCCGCGCGCCGCCGGGTGCTGGCGATGCTGGCAGCGGACAAGGTGCCAATGGTCGGCTATCACATGCCGTTCCCGGCTGCGGGCTTTGTCGAGACGCGCGGCGACGGCTTCCGCTATGTGCCCGTAAGCTATCAGCTGATGGGCTGAGAGGGCACGTTCAATAGCCGCTTTGCGGCCCGTATTTGCTGCCGTCGGTAAAGCGCGACAGGCGGAAGTCGTGCGGGTCCACAACGGGGGTGTCGCCGGTCACCAGATCGGCGGCCAGTTTGCCCGCGGCCGGGCCGATGCCAAAGCCGTGGCCGGAAAACCCGGTGGCGATGAACAGGCCGGGCAGGCGGTCGGCCTGCGAGATTACCGGGATCGCGTCCGGGGTCACGTCGATCAGCCCGCCCCAGCTTTGCACCACATCGGCGCCCTGCAGCACCGGAAAGGCCTTTTGCGCTGCCGCCCAGCCGCTTTTCAGCGCCTTCTGCGACGGGGCCGGATCCAGCACCCGGCACAGCTCGAACGGGGTGGTCTGCTGCGGCTGCCAGCGGCGGGCCTGGGCCGCCTCCTCGCGCCAGCGGCTGGTGACGCGGAACTGCAGCGCGCGCCATTCGTGCCGCAGGCTGGGCAGGAACTTCCAGCCCAGGCGGAAGCTGTCAGGCACGATATCGACGATGTTCTCCAGCGCGTCCGAGACGGTGTAGCCGCCGTCGGCACGCTTGCGCAGGCCCAGGTTGCCGGTGCGCACCGCGGTCTCCGGCCCGCCCTGCACCGGCGAGGTGCGCAGGACCGAGTTGAGGACCTTCAATTGCGGCAGGCTGATACCCGCATTGCCCAGAAACAGCCGCGACCAGGCGCCGCCTGCCACCACCACCGCCGAACAGGCGACGCGGCCGCGTTCCGTCATCACGCCGCTGATGCGGCCAGCCGAGGTTTCGACGCTGCGCACGGCGCATTCCGTCATGATCTTGGCACCCGCGGCCTGGGCTGCGGTGGCGATTGCGTGGGTGGCCAGCTGCGGCTCGGCCCGCCCGTCCATCGGCGTCAGCAGCCCGCCGCAGGCTTTGGTCTGATGGCCGGGCATCAGCTGTGCCAGCTGCTGACCGCGCACCATGCGGGCGCCCTGCCCCCAGCCGTCGAGGTTGCGCAGCCAGCGCTCCAGCTGCGCCTCGCGCTTGGCGGTTTCCGCGGTGTAGAGGATGCCGGAACGGGTGAACCCGGTCTCCTGCCCGGTGCGCGCCGCCAGCCCCGCCCAAAGCAGCAGCGATTCCGCCATCAGCGGGAGTTCCCGCGGGTCGCGGCAGGAAATCCGCACCCATCCCCAGTTGCGCGAGCTTTGCTCACCCGCGATCTGCCCCTTTTCGCACAAAAGCACGGAGTGGCCGCGCTCAGCCAGCTCCAGCGCGGTGGCAGCGCCAATGATGCCGCCGCCGATCACGACGGCATCGACGGCCTTGGGCAGGGCCAGATTGGATTGGAAATGAGGCAGTCGCGGTCCAGGCATGAGGCCTCTATGCCCGCTGCGGAATCGCCGGTCCAGCGCACAGGCGACGCGCCCTGCGCCGCTTTGCGCCATTGTGATTTTTTCGCCGCATATCAGGACGTTACCGCCACCGGCAAGGGCCTGAAGGAGTCAAGGAAAGCGCGAAAAAGACCCGCGCTTTCAAGGGGTTAACGCGCGCCTCAGGTCGGGTCGCGCCAGCGGTTCACAATCGGGTAGCGGCGGTCCAGCCAGAACGACCGCGGCGTCAGCCGGGCGCCAGGCGCGGACTGGAAGCGTTTGTATTCGCTGATATAAAGCAGGTGTTCAACCCGTTTGGCCACGTCCCGGGAAAAGCCCGCCGCGACGCAATCTGCGATTGAGCCTTCCAGATCAACCAGGATTTCGAGGATCGCATCCAGTTCGGGGTAGTCCGGCAGGCTGTCGCTGTCTTTCTGATCATCGCGCAGTTCCGCCGAGGGCGGCTTGTCGATCACATTGGGGCGGATCACCTCGCCCTCCGGGCCCTTCATCCAGGGGCGGTGGTTGGCGTTGCGCCAGCGGCAGGTTTCAAACACGCGGGTTTTGTAGAGGTCCTTGATCGGGTTGTAGCCGCCATTCATGTCGCCATAGATGGTGGCATAGCCCACGGCCACTTCGGATTTGTTGCCGGTGGTCAGGAGCATCTCGCCGAACTTGTTGGACATGGCCATCAGCAGCAGGCCGCGCAGGCGGGACTGGATGTTTTCCTCGGTGATATCTTCATCGCGGCCGGCGAACAGCGGCGCCAGCGTGCTGGTGATTGCAGCCCGCGCCTCGCTGATCGGAACATAGTCATAGTGGACGCCCAGCGCCTTGGCGACGGCTTCGGCATCGTCGAGCGATTCCCGGCTGGTGTACTCGGACGGCAGCATCACGCAACGGACGTTTTCAGCCCCCAGCGCATCCACCGCAATGGCCGCGACAATCGCCGAGTCGACACCGCCGGACAGGCCCAGAAGCACCTTCTTGAAGCCGGTTTTACCCATGTAGTCGCGCAAGGATTCCACCATCACCCGGTAGTCCTGCTCCCATTCGTCCGGCAGATGCGCCTTTTCGCCCTCTTCCACGCGCCAGCCTTCCTCAGTGCGGATGAGGTCGAGCTGGGTGATGCATTCGTCAAACAGCGGCATCTGCACCGCCAGCGCGCCGCCCGGGTTCAAGGCGAAGGAACCGCCGTCAAACACCTGATCGTCCTGGCCGCCCACCATGTTCAGGTAGATCACCGGCAGATGGGTTTCGACCGCGCGCGCCACCATCATGTTGAAGCGCACTTCCATCTTGTTGCGGAAATAGGGCGAACCGTTGGGGATCAGCAGGAACTCGGCACCGGTTTCGGCCAGGGTTTCAGCCACATCCTCGTGCCAGCCGTCTTCGCAGATGGGGGAGCCGATGCGGGTGTTGCCGACGGCATAGGGGCCGCCCAGCGGCCCGGCCTCGAAGATGCGGACCTCGTCAAAGACGGTCTCGTTCGGCAGGTGGTGCTTGAGGCTGCGCGAGGCGATCTTGCCGCCTTTCAGGATCAGATAGGCGTTGTAAAGCCGGCCGCCCTCGACCCACGGCCCGCCGATCGCCAGCGCCGGACCATCGGCGCAATCCGCCGCCAGTTTCTCCACCTCGGCAATGGCGGCCTGGTGGAACACCGGCTTCATCACCAGGTCCTGGGTGTTGTAGCCGGTGATGAACATTTCCGGCAGCGCCACCAGATCGGCGCCGGCCTTGCGGCCCTCCTCCCAGGCGGCGCGGGCCTTGGCGGCGTTGCCCGCCAGATCGCCCACAGTGGGGTTCAGCTGCGCCAGTGTCACGCGGAAACGGTCTGCCATGCTGCATCGGCCCTTTGCAAAAATCCTTCCCCAGCCATTTACCAGATTGACGGCCAAGGAAAAGAGCAAGGGCTTGCGACCAGGGAAAAGACATTGCGGCCCCGCGTGCGGTAGCTTAGTTTCCGGGCGAGCAACCCAATATGGCAGCAGCACCGTAATTTCTGGGCAGGCAGAGGTTTTGAATGACCCGTTTCGGCACCGCAATCGCGTTTTCCACGATCCTGGCACTGGCCGCCCCGGCCTGGGCCCAGGAGGGGGAAATCATCACCACGCAGGATGAGATCGGCGGCGTCTATGAGGGCACCTTCCGCAACGGGCTGCAGCATGGCACCGGCACCTACAAGCTGCCGAACGGTTACGAATACACCGGCGAGTGGGTCGATGGAGAGGTCCGCGGCCAGGGCGTGGCGCGGTTCCCGGACGGCTCAATCTATGAGGGCGAGTTCGCGCAGGGCAAGCCGCACGGGCTGGGCAAGCTGACCCGCGCCGATGGCAGCACCTACGAGGGGGAATGGCAGGACGGCCAGATCCATGGCGACGGAGTGTCGGCCTACGCCAGCGGCGTGCGCTACCAGGGCAGTTTTGCCAATGGCAAGCGGCACGGCAAAGGCGTGATGCAATCGCCCGACGGCTATACCTACGACGGCGACTGGGCCGAGGGGCGCCAGCAAGGCCAGGCCAAAATCACCTATGCCGAGGGCACCGTCTATGAGGGCAGCGTGGCGGATGGCCAACTGCAGGGGCAAGGCCGGCTGGAGACCTCGGACGGGCTGGTCTACGAAGGCGAATGGATGTCCAGCCAGATGCATGGCACCGGCCGCCTGGTGCAGCCCAACGGCGACATCTATGAAGGCGAGCTGCAAAAGGGCCGCCGCCACGGCACCGGTACGCAGACCTATGCCAATGGCGATGTCTACACCGGCGACTTCCTGAACGACCAGCGCCACGGCACCGGCACCTTCACCGAGAAGGACGGCTACAGCTACACCGGCGCATGGGTGAAGGGGCAGATCGAAGGCAAGGGCAAAGCGGTCTATCCCGACGGATCGGTCTATGAGGGCGATTTCCGCGATGATCTGGCCGAGGGCCAGGGCAAGATCACCTATCCCGACGGCTCCACCTATGAGGGCGGTTGGGTGGCCGGCGTCATTGAGGGCGAAGGCACCGCCACCTACCCCAATGGCATCACCTATACCGGCGGCTTCAAGAATGCCAAAAACCACGGCCAGGGGGTGATGACCTATGCCGACGGCTACCGCTATGAAGGCGGCTGGCAGGACGGGCAGCGCCACGGGGAGGCGACGGTCACCTATGCGGACGGGTCGGTCTATACCGGTCAGTTCGCCAACAGCCAGCGGCACGGGCAAGGCAAAATCGTGATGCCCGACGGCTTCACCTACGAAGGCGAGTGGCAGGAAGGCAAGATCTTCGGCCGGGGCGTGGCGACCTATGCCAATGGCGACGTCTACGAAGGCAGCTTTGTTAACGGCAAGCGCCAGGGACCGGGCACGATGAAATACGCCAGCGGCCAGCAAGCGGACGGCACCTGGGAAAACGGCGCGCTGGTCCGCAGCGAGGCCGGGGACACAGGGCAGACCGAGTAAGCCGGAATGATCAAAGGGCGCGCCAGGGCGGCGCGCCTTTTTTGTTTCAGCCGATGCGGATGCGGCTCAGGTGGTCCGGCATCGCCACGCCCTCAAGGTTGGCAGGATCCGGCTGCGGCGGCTTCAGCTCCATCGCCATCGGCACCACGCCCGCCCAGATCGGCAGGGCGTAATCCTCCTCGTCATCCTTGGGCGCACCGGTGCGGATCTTGGCCGCGCCTTCTTCAATCGGCATCCGCATCAGGGCGGTGGCCTTCAGCTCCTGCGCGGTCATCGGGCGCAGGGCGTCCCAGCGGCCGGGGAAAATGTGGTCGACCATCGCCTTGAGGCTGGCCGCCTTGGCATCCTCATCCGTGACCTTCTCCGCCACCCCGAACAGCATCGCGGAGCGGAAGTTGACCGAGTGGTGAAAGGCCGAACGGGCCAGAACGTAGCCGTCCATGCAGGTGACGGTCAGGCAGACCTCCGCCCCCTCCATCGCACGGATCGCCCGGCTGGCGGAGGAGCCGTGCCAATAGACGTGATCGCCCTCGCGCCATTGCAGCGTCGGCAGCACCGATGGGGCGCCATTGATCTGATAGCCGATATGGCCCAGCGGCATGGCGTCGAGCACCTGATACACGGTCTCGCGGTCATAGAGCCCGCGTTCATGGGCGCGGCGCAGGCGGCTGCGCTCTGTTTTCAGGGCGGTTTCGGTTTCGGGCTGGCGCATTGGCGGACCTCGTGAATTCCTGTTGTGTCAGGGTGAGTGCTATGCGCAAACTGGACTGCAATTAACTTCCACTTTCCGGCAAAATGAGCAGTCCAGTATGATTGACCTTTCCGGCATGCTGTCCAAGGGCAGCGCCGAGCCCATCTATCTGCAAATCGTGGGCGCGCTGCGCCGCCAGATCAGCGACGGCAGCCTGGCAATCGGCACCCGGCTGCCCTCAACCCGGGCGCTGGCGCAGGATCTGGGGGTGGCGCGCTCCACCGTGGTGACGGCCTATGAGCAGCTGGTGGCCGAAGGCTTTGCCGAGGCGCGGCAGGGTGCGGGGATCTTTGTCTGCGACGTTGCGCCGATCCGGCCGCCGGAGGCACCGCCGCGGCCCCAGCCTGCGGCTGTCCCGCCGGCGCCGGGAATGCTGCAGCCCGGCGCGCCGGACCCTGATGTGTTTCCGGCCCGGTCCTGGGCGCGCTGTGTTTCACGTGTGGCACGGATGGACCCGCTGAGCCTGAGCCATCAGGAGGATTCCTTTGGCGATCCGGAGCTGCGGCGCGAGATTGCCGCCTATGCCGCGCGCTGGCGCGGGATCGAGTGCAGCGCGGATCAGGTGCTGGTGACCAGCGGCGCGCGCGAGGCGCTGGAGCTGACGATGGATTTCCTGGTCGAGGGCGAGGATATCGCGCTGGAGGCGCCCGGATTTATCCCGACGCAGCGCTTTGCCAAGGTGCGCGGCTGGCCGGTGCGCTGGCTGCGGGCCGGGGAGCGCGGCGCGGAGGTGCCGCGGCGGATGGCCAAGGTCACGCTGCTGACGCCGTCGCATCAGTTCCCGCTGGGCGGCACCCTGCCGGTGCCGCAGCGGCAGGCGTTTCTGCAGGCGGCCGGGGAGCGGGACGGCTGGATCATCGAGGACGATTTCGACAGCGAGTTCCGCTATGCCGGCCAGCCGGTGCCCGCGATGGCGGCGCTGGACCGGGAGGGGCGCTGTATCTATGTCGGCACCTTCTCCAAGACATTCTCGCACGCGCTGCGGCTGGGCTATGCGATCCTGCCGCCGGCGCTGGTGCCGCGGTTCCGGGCCGGGTTCATCCAGCCCAGCGCAGGCGCCGCAATCACCGCGCAGCGGCCCTTGGCCGAATTCATGGCCTCCGGCCAGTACGACCGCCACATCCGCCGCGCCCGCAGGCTTTATGCCGAACGCTATGCCGCGGCGGCAGATGCGCTGGCAGCATGGCCCGAACCGCTCGGGTATTTCACACGCCACAATGCTGGGATGCAGATTTGCTATCATCTGGCGGGCGGGCTTGCAGATTTCCAAACCTGCCGCCGCGCAGCGGATGCAGGATATGGCGTCCAGCCCTTGTCGCCGCTGGACCCCGGCGGCCAGTCCCAGGGGCTGCTTGTCGGCTTTTGCCAGTCCAGCGCCGGGGACCTGCCCGGCCAGATTGCCGGCCTGCGCCAAATTGTTGCAGAGAGCGTTTAGGGTCTGGCGAAAGAAAAAGCCTCCCCGGCGGACCGGAGAGGCTTGGTTTTCAAGTCATCCGTGATGACGGCCGGAGCCGGTCAGACGTACTTTTTGATCTCGCCGGTTTTCAGGCGCGACAAGTAGCTGTTCAGCTCTTTCTTGACGATCGGCATCAGGAAGTAGAGCGCGATGATGTTGACCACCGCCATGGCAAAGATTGCCGCGTCGGAGAAGTCGATCACCGGGCCGAGGTTGGCGGCTGCGCCGATCACCACGAAGATGCAGAAGATCACCTTGAACACCAGTTCCTTGGTTTCACCTTCGCCGAACAGGAAGGTCCAGGCCTTGAGGCCGTAGTAGGACCAGCTGATCATGGTGGAGAAGGCGAACAGGATCACCGCGATGGCCAGCACGTACTGGAACCAGCCGAAGGCGGAGGAGAAGGCGGCCGAAGTCAGCGCCACACCCTTGTTGCCGTCAACGGTCTGGATTGTGGCTGCGCCCTCATCCAGCAGATAGAGGCCGGTGTTCGGGTCCTGGACCAGCTGGCCGGTGATGATGATCACCAGCGCGGTCATGGTGCAGATCACCACGGTGTCGATGAACGGCTCCAGCAGCGACACGAAGCCTTCGGTGATCGGCTCCTTGGTGCGCACGGCGGAGTGGGCGATGGCTGCCGAGCCGACGCCCGCCTCGTTCGAGAAGGCCGCCCGCTTGAAGCCCTGGATCAGGGCGCCGACCATGCCGCCGGCGACGCCGAGGCCCGTGAAGGCACCGTCGAAGATCTGGCCGAAGGCCCAGCCGATCTGGTCCGCGTTCATCGCCAGGATGACCAGCGCGGTTAAAACGTACATGACCCCCATGAAGGGAACCACCTTCTCGGTCACCCGTGCAATGGATTTCAGGCCGCCGACGATCACGGCAAACACAACGCCCGCAAACACCACGCCGGTGATCCAGCCGGGGTATTCGCCGATAACGCCGGAGATCTGCGCATGCGCCTGGTTGGCCTGGAACATGTTGCCGCCGCCCAAGGCGCCCAGGATACAGAAGATCGAGAACATCACCGCCAGGACCTTGCCCATCGGCAGGCCGCGTTCGGCAAAGCCCTTGGTCATGTAATACATCGGGCCGCCCGAGACGTGGCCGTCCGGGAACTCGTTACGGTATTTGACGCCCAGCGTGCACTCGGTGAACTTGGAGGCCATGCCCATCAGGCCGGCCAGGATCATCCAGAAGGTCGCGCCGGGGCCGCCGATGCCCACGGCCACCGCAACGCCGGCGATATTGCCGAGGCCGACGGTGCCCGACAGAGCGGTTGCCAGCGCCTGGAAGTGGCTGACTTCGCCCGCGTCATTGGGATCGGAATAGTCGCCCTTGACCAGCGAAATCGAGTGCGGGAAGGCACGGAACTGGATCAGGCCGAAGTAGATGGTGAACACGGTGGCCGCGACCACCAGCCAAGCCACGATCCAGGGGAAACTGGTGCCGGGGAACGGGCTGAAGATCAGGTTGACGAACCAGCCGGTCGAATTGGCAAACAGCTCGTTGACCCGCTCATCGACGGATTGTGCCATCGCCGGCGCGGTTGCTGCCAGCAGCAGCGGTGCAGACAGGGCTGCCGCCTTGATTGATTTACTCATGACTGTCCTCTGAGTTTATCTTTAGGGAACGATGGTGACCGGAACCGGCGCGGCCTGCGCCAGGCTGCCCGCGACGGAGCCGAACAGCCGCGATGACAGTGCGGAATGGCCGGTGCGCCCGATGATCAGGTGGCCGGCGGCGCTTTCCTTGATCACATCGACCAGGGTTTCCGCGATATGGCCGTACCTCAGCTCGGTGGTGACGTTGACACCGCTGCCTTCCAGGTTTTTCCGCACCGGTGCCAGCAGCGCATCTTCGGCCCGCTTCAGCTCCTCCTCCCGGCGCTTGTGGCGCTCGCTGAGCTCTTCCGGGGTCAAAAAAGAATAGGGTGACCATTCCAGCACATGCGCAATCACCAGTTCAGCCCCTTGCGATTTTGCAAGGCTGACAGCAAAAGCAAGCGCAGATTTGGCCGCCTCGCTGTCGTCGTACCCAAGGACAATTTTATTCGACACTGTTTCCTCCTATCGATGGCGCCTCTTTTTCTGAGACGCCGGATCCTGGCTGCCTGAGCCAGGAATTCCTCCAATGCGAAGCTTTCTGCTGCATCTGCCCAAGGCCAGGTGCAGTGCAGACAAACTGTCGCATTGAAACTGGCTATGGCCCATAATTAGATTATAATCTTTTTTCAACATTGTCTTGAAAATACCGGACACGGTTTTACGCGGGTTTGCGGCTGCAAACGCAAGGGCCATGCCCCAAGGTCAAAATCCCCCTTCCCATTCGGCTGCACCTCTGTATAAATCCGTGCCATGAGCATTTGCGCAGATATCCTCTTTGCCGCCGCCGCATTCCGCGGTGCCGCCCTGCGCGCCCTACTGATCCTAGCCCGCCTCTGAGCGTGCCCTTCCGGCGCGCCCGCTCAGAGGATTGCCGCACGCGCGCCATCGAAGGCTATGAATGCCCTGGAAGGGCCTAGGACAGAGACAAGAGATACCAATATGACCAACGCATCCCCGATTTCCGGCGACAAATCCCGTGTATTGATTTTCGATACCACCCTGCGCGACGGCGAGCAGAGCCCCGGCGCCACCATGACCCATGACGAGAAGCTGGAGATTGCCGAGCTTCTGGACGAGATGGGCGTGGACATCATCGAGGCCGGTTTCCCGATTGCCTCCGAAGGCGACTTTGCTGCTGTGTCCGAGATTGCGGAGCGCTCCAAGGACGCGATGATTTGCGGCCTGGCGCGCGCCAACTTCAAGGATATCGACCGCTGCGCCGAAGCTGTGCGCAAGGCCGCGCAGCCGCGCATCCACACCTTCATCGGCACCTCGCCGCTGCACCGCGCCATCCCCAACCTCTCCATGGACGAGATGGCCGACAAGATCCACGAGACGGTCACTCACGCCCGCAACCTGGTCGACAACGTGCAGTGGTCGCCGATGGATGCGACCCGGACCGAGTGGGATTACCTGTGCCGGGTGATCGAGATCGCGATCAAGGCCGGCGCCACCACCATCAACATCCCCGACACCGTGGGCTACACCGCGCCCGCGGAAAGCGCCGACCTGATCAAGCGCCTGATCGAAACCGTGCCGGGTGCCGATGAGGTGGTCTTTGCCACCCATTGCCACAATGACCTGGGGATGGCGACCGCCAACGCGCTGGCAGCCGTCGCCGGCGGCGCGCGCCAGATCGAATGCACCATCAACGGGCTGGGCGAGCGGGCAGGCAACACTGCGCTGGAAGAAGTTGTGATGGCGCTGAAGACGCGCAATGACATTATGCCCTGGCACACCGGTATCGACACCACCAAGATCATGCATATCTCGCGCCGGGTCTCGACCGTCTCCGGATTTGTGGTGCAGCCGAACAAGGCGATTGTCGGCAAGAACGCCTTTGCGCATGAGTCCGGCATCCACCAGGACGGCATGCTGAAGAACCGCGAGAACTTCGAGATCATGCGGCCCGAGGACATCGGCCTCTCCGGCACCTCGCTGCCCTTGGGCAAGCACTCCGGCCGCGCGGCGCTGCGCGACAAGCTGGAGCATCTTGGCTACGACGTTGGCGACAACCAGCTGAAGGACGTCTTTGTCCGCTTCAAAGAGCTTGCCGACCGCAAGAAAGAGGTCTTTGACGACGACCTCATCGCCTTGATGCGCATCGGCACAGACGCGGAGAACGATCACCTCAAGATCGTGTCGATGAAAGTGGTCTGCGGCACCGGCGGCCCCGCGGAATCCACCGTCGAGATGGAAATCGACGGCAAGGACGTGACCGAAACCGCCGAGGGCGACGGTCCGGTGGATGCGACCTTCAAGGCGATCCGCAAGATCTATCCGAACACCGCCCGCCTGCAGCTCTATCAGGTGCATGCGGTGACCGAGGGCACGGACGCGCAGGCCACCGTCTCTGTCCGGCTGGAGGAAGACGGCAATATCGCCACGGGCGAAAGCGCCAACACTGATACCGTGGTGGCCTCGGCCAAGGCCTATGTGAACGCGCTGAACCGCCTGATCGTGCGCCGCGGCCGGATCGGCGAAGGCGCCGACACCAAGGAGATTTCCTATAAAGACCTGGCCTGAGCCAAGCTCCATTGAAGGTGAAGGGGCGCCCGCTGCGGCGCCCTTTTGCATTACTCCGGCAGCGGCCTAGTCCAGCCCGGCCTTGCGCAGGCCTTCGGTGAAATGCTCAGCATCTTCCTTGCGCCCGTAATGCAGCCCGGCCAGCAACCCCTCTGCCGTGGCTTCCGGCTGCAAAACCCGGATCCGCGCCACGCAGTCCTGCGCTTGCTGCGTGTTGCCCAGCCAGCTGTTGCAGGCTGCAACCAGCCCGGTTTGCACCGCATCCAATGCAGGCAGGCGTTTGAAATCCGTCAGCGCCTCCTCGTACAGGCGGGCGGTGAAATGCGCCTTGCCAAGGTGGCTCCAGAACCGCACCGGGAAATGCGGATTGAGCCGCATCCCCTTCTTGATCCATTCCGCGCCTTCCTCGGGCCTGCCCTGCCAGGTCAAGAGCTCACCCATCTGCACCACAACCAGATCGTAGTTCGGGTTCAGGGACAGGGCGCGTTCCTGGTGGTACTGCGCCTGATCCAGGTTCTCCTGCAGGATGGACACCGCTGCCATCAGCCTGTGCACATCCGCATCATTGTCATCCATCGACGCGGCCTTCTGGATCGACGCCAGCGCCAGCTCAAGCATCGCCTCAGGATTATCGCACCAGCCATAGCCCCAAGCCTGACCGCGGATGCAGCCGCGCCAGGCGTGGGCATGGGCGTATTCCGGGTCCAGCTCCACCGCCCGGTCGATCAGCTCCATTGCTTTGGCATTGTCTTCAGCCGTGCTGCGGTGATGCAGCACCTTGGCGGCCAGCACGCATTCATAGGCCGCCAGGCTCGCGGGTTTCTTGCGCGAGACCTCATCCTGCTGGGCCGCTTCGATCCGCCCCGGCAGAGTGGCGACGATGGCCGATGTCACCTCATCCTGGATCTCGAAGATATCGTCCAGGGTGCGGTCGTATTTCTCCGCCCAGATATGGGAATCGTTGCAGCTGTCGATCAGCTGCACGGTGACCCGCAGCCGGTTGCCCGCCTTGCGCACGCTGCCCTCGACGATGTAGCGGGCGCCCAGTTTTTCCGCCACTTCGCGGATGTTGACCGCCTGCCCCTTGTAGACAAAGGTCGAATTGCGGGAGATCACGAACAGTTCGTGGCGGCGGCTGAGTTCGGTCAGGATGTCCTCCGTCAGCCCGTCGGCAAAGAACTCCTGCTCCGGGTCGCCGCTCATATTGGCAAAGGGCAGCACCGCGAGGGAGGGTTTGACCACGGCAACCGGTTCGGCCGCGCTGCTGCCTTGATCAGGCGCGGCTGCGTCAGCCTCCGCCTCCAGAAGAAGCCGGTAGACCTGCACAGGCTCCGCGATGTTCTTGAGCTGCTGCGGCCCCAGGTCCTCGAACTGCAGCTCGCCGATGCGGCGGACCTGATCGTAAACCGCGGCTGAGATGCAGACGTCCCCGGTGCCGGCAAACTGTTCCAGCCGGGCGGCCACATTGACGCCGCTGCCGTAGATGTCGCCATCTTCAAAGATGATATCTCCAAGATTGATCCCGACCCGGAACTGGATGCGCTGATCCGGCGCCACATCGGCGTTGCGGCGGCGCATCCGCTGTTGCACCTCGGCGGCGCAGGCCACCGCGTCGCAGACGCTGGGAAACTCCACCAGCATCCCGTCGCCGGTGGTCTTGATGATGGAACCGCGGTTCTTGGCAATCGAAGGGTCGATCAACTCGATCCGGTGGGTGCGAAGACGGGCCAGCGTGCCCTGCTCATCCACATCCATCAGGCGGCTGTAGCCAACCATGTCCGCCGCCAGCACGGCAGCCAGCCTGCGTTCCATATGGCGCCCTCCCTGCTGAAAAGCGTAGCGGGAAAGCGCTGGATTTCAAAACTGTTTCCGGAGCGTCAGCCGCGCAGGATGCGTGCCGCCAGCGCCGGGGAGGGTCTGCAGATCAGCCGCAACAGCTTCATCTGACCCACCCGGATTTCACTTTTACCCGCTGCAACCCCATCCAGCATGGCCGTTTCTGCCGCCCTGGGGTTGCTCTTGTCGCGGCAGGATCAGGGGGCTGTCAGGTTCAGCGCCAGCTCCTGCCCGCTTTCCTGCGAAGACGTCGCACCTTTGGCGAAACCGGCAGTGATTTGAACGCCTGCGTTGCTGATCACACCACTTCAAGCCGCCGGTCCTGCAGCACGGCGATCAGCACCGTCCGGACGCTCCTGCCGCTCCAGGCGCGCGACGCGGTGGCCATTGCCAAGGGCATGATCAACGCCGCAGCGCTGAGCGGCGAGCCAGGCGGCGCTGCGCGTCGAACGTGCGATCCTGGGCTACTTGCGGGAAACCGCCTTGAACAGCGCCGATATCCGCGCCGCTTCCTCTGCCGCGCCATAGGGCGCGTTGACCACGAACATGCCGGACCCCACCATTCGGTGGCCCTCGCGCACCGGCGGAAAGGCCACCTCGTGGCGCAGGGCGTCAGGCAGCCCCTGCGCCTCCAGCGCCTTCAGCATCTGCTTGTGGCTGCCGTCCTTCAGGATCGGGTACCACAGGGCGACGATGCCCACGTTCCACTTCTTGTGCAGCTGGCCGATGATGCCGGGGATGCGGGCGTAGTCGGATTTGATCTCGTAGCTGGGGTCGATCAGCAGCAGCCCGCGGCGCGGGGTTGGCGGCGCCAGCGACATGGCGAGCTCGAACCCGTCCTGCTGGTGCACCTTGGCCTTCCAGGGCTTCAGCGCGGCGCGCAGGGCGGCGTTTTCCTGCGGGTGCAGCTCGGCAAAATGCAGCGAGTCGTCCGGCCGCAGCAGAGAGGCCGCAATCAGCGGCGAGCCGGGATAGGCGGCCGCGCCATGGGCCTTGCGGGTTTCCGACAGCGCGCGGTGCAGCGGGTGGTCCGCCGCCAGGCCCTGATCTGTCAGAACCCGGGTGATGCCCTGCTCCGCCTCGCCGGTCTTCACGGCCTCGGGCGCGTCCAGCTGATACAGGCCGCGGCCCGCGTGGGTCTCGATATAGCTGATCGGTTTGTCCTTGCGGGTGAGGTAGGCCAGCATCCAGGCCAGCAGCGCGTGCTTCTGGACGTCGGCCAGGTTCCCGGCGTGATAGATGTGCTGATAGGAAAGCATGCGCCCCCTCTAGCCGCTATTTCCAAGGGGCGGAAGGGGCGGCGTGCGGCGGATAAACGGAATCTCAACCCCGACGCGGCAGACTGCCCCCGTTCCAGACGCCGCAGAATGCAGGTTCCGATGCCCCTTAGAATGAGCGCCTTTGCCCTTTTCGTGACCTTTCTGGCGCTGCTTCTGTGCGCCGCGGCCGCCGTCAGCGCGCAAGGGTATTCGCTGGTGGGCAACCAGTTCTTCCTGCAAAAGGCCTCTGCCCCGATGCCCGGTTCTGCGCCCGCTGCAGCGCCAGCGCCGCAGGCGGTTGCCAGCTTTCTGCCCGACACCCTGCCCGGCCCCGGCCGCGGGGCCGTGTCGCTCAATCCCGGCGCCGCCAGCCTGTTCCGCGGCCGCAGCGGCGGCGGCCTGTTTGCCCCGGTCCTGAAAGCACCGCCCAGCGTCAAGCGGCTGCTGGACCTGATCGCCAGCGCCGAGGCCGGCAAAGCGCAGTATGACGCGGTGCAATATGGCGCCACGCGCAAACCGCCGAAGAAGCCGACAAGCATGACAATCGCCGAGATCAACGCTTGGATCGACGCCACCCCGGGCCAGCCCCACGCCATCGGGCGGTATCAGATGATCCCCGCAACGCTGCGGCGCTTGGTCCGGCACCAGGGCGTGAAGCCGCAGGCCCGCTTCTCGCCCGAGCTGCAGGACCAGCTGGCGCATCAGCTGATCGAGGAAGCGGGCTACAGCGCCTTCCTGCAGTCGGAAATGCCGCGCAAGACCTTTATGCTGAATCTCGCCAAGATCTGGGCCGGGCTGCCGGTGTCCAGCGGCAAATCCTATTACGAGGGCTACGCAGGCAACAGCGCCAGCCTGACCTGGGCTCATTTCAACTCGGAGATGCAGCGGATTTTCCCAAGCTGACCGGCAAGATGCCGGGACGGCGGCAGCCACGGCACCGGCGGCATAACGGCGGCATTCGGGCACCGGCGGGAAACCCGGCGCGCCCGGCCTGGCCGCCTGACTGCCGCAACCTGCACCTTCCGGCCCGGCGCACAGCCCCGCCGACTTGGCGGAAACGCGCTGTTTCACCATAATACGCTCTTTCGCGGCCCTCCCGTGCCGCTTATAAGGTGGGTGCAGGCGGCTCCCCGGGAGTCGCCTAAGGTATAATGGCAGCACTCACAGGATCCCTTCTATATGGCGCTTTTCGGAAACTTGGGCGGTCTGTTCTCCTCGGACATGGCCATTGACCTCGGCACTGCCAACACGCTGGTCTACGTCAAAGGCCGCGGCGTGATCCTGTCCGAGCCTTCGGTGGTGGCCTACCACGTGAAGGACGGCGTCAAGAAAGTGCTGGCCGTGGGCGAGGACGCCAAGCTGATGCTGGGCCGCACACCCGGCTCGATCGAGGCGATCCGGCCGATGCGCGAAGGCGTGATTGCCGATTTTGACACCGCCGAAGAGATGATCAAGCACTTCATCCGCAAGGTGCATAAGCGTTCGACCTTCTCCAAGCCCAAGATCATCGTCTGCGTGCCGCATGGCGCGACCCCGGTTGAAAAACGCGCGATCCGCCAGTCGGTGCTGTCCGCCGGCGCCCGCCGCGCCGGCCTGATTGCCGAGCCGATCGCCGCTGCCATCGGTGCCGGCATGCCGATCACCGACCCGACCGGCAACATGGTTGTCGACATCGGCGGCGGCACCACCGAGGTGGCCGTCCTGTCGCTGGGCGACATCGTTTACGCCCGCTCCGTCCGCGTCGGAGGCGACCGTATGGATGAGGCGATCATCAGCTATTTGCGCCGCCAGCAGAACCTCCTGGTGGGGGAATCCACTGCCGAGCGCATCAAGACCTCCATCGGCACCGCCCGGATGCCCGACGACGGCCGCGGCCAGTCGATGCAGATCCGCGGCCGCGACCTGCTGAACGGGGTGCCGAAGGAAATCGAGATTTCTCAGGCCCAGGTGGCCGAGGCGCTGGCCGAGCCGGTGCAGCAGATCTGCGAGGCGGTGATGACCGCGCTGGAGACCACGCCGCCGGATCTGGCCGCCGACATCGTTGACCGCGGCGTGATGCTGACCGGCGGCGGTGCTCTGCTGGGCGATCTGGACCTCGCCCTGCGCGAACAGACCGGCCTGGCGGTTTCCATCGCGGACGAAAGCCTCAACTGCGTGGCCCTGGGCACCGGCAAGGCGCTGGAGTACGAAAAGCAGCTGGCCCACGCCATCGACTACGACAGCTAATAGACCCTGACCGCCGGAACGGCGCCAGCTGACAGGAGGCTGGAGGGGCGGCTGGAAGGAGAGACGTGGCGAAGGACAAGTCACAGCGCGACGATTACGCAACCCCGCTGCGGCGTCTGCTGACAGCGGTTTTGTGCCTGTGCCTGGCCGCGATTTTCATCGTCTGGCGGATCGACAGCCCGCGGGTGGAACGGTTCCGCGCCCAGGTTGCGGACAAGGTGGTGCCCAGCATGGACTGGGCGATGGTGCCGGTCACTGCAACCATCAACCTGATCCGCGATTTCCAAAGCTATCAGCGGCTGGCCGAGCAGAACCGCGAACTGCGCAGCGAGCTGCGGCAGATGCGGGCCTGGAAAGAGGCCGCTCTGCAGCTGGAACAGGAAAACGCCCGGCTTCTGGACCTCAACAACGTGCGGCTGGATCCGCAGCTCACCTATATCACCGGAGTGGTGATGGCCGACAGCGGCTCCCCCTTCCGGCAGTCGGTGCTGCTGAATGTGGGCAGCCGCGACGGGGTGCATGACGGCTGGGCGGCGATGGACGGGATCGGGCTGGTGGGCCGGATCTCCGGCACCGGGCGCGACACCGCGCGGGTGGTCCTGCTGACCGATGCCGCCAGCGCGGTGCCTGCCACCATCCAGCCCTCCGGCCAGACCGCGCTGGTCACCGGCGACAACAGTGCCGCGCCGGTGCTGAGCTTTCTGGAAAACCCCGATCTGGTGCGCCCCGGCGACCGGGTGATCTCCTCCGGCGATGGCGCGGTGTTTCCGGCGGGCCTGCTGATCGGGCAAGTCGCCAAGGACCGTTCGGGCCGGATGCGGGTGCGCCTGTCAGCAGACTACAGCCGGCTGGAATTCCTCAGGATACTCCGCCATCACGGTACTGAAGTGATCCAGGACCCCGGCGGGCTGGTCGGGGCACCGCCCGGCGATCCGGTGCCGCAGCCGAGGCCCGAGGGGCTGGGGGCCGAGAGCGCGGACGGCACGGCTGAGGCGGGCAATGGCTAACACCTCCCCCGCCCGGATCTGGACCATGCGCCTGGCCTTCCCGGCGCTGGCGCTTCTGGTCATGTTCTTTCACCTGCTGCCGCTGGAAACCGAGCCGCGTTTCTGGGCGCCGCCGGACCTGCTGATGCTGCTGGCCATGGCCTGGTCGCTGCGGCGTCCCGACTTTGTTCCGGCGGTGTCCATCGGCCTGGTGATGCTGCTGGCCGATCTGCTGTTTCAGCGCCCGCCGGGCCTGCTGGCGCTGCTCACGGTGCTGGGCTGCGGTTTTCTGAAGGCCCGTGCCGCCCCGCACCGCGAAAGCACCTTTGCCAGCGAGTGGCTGGCCGTGGCCCTGACGGTGACGGGGATCTCCACCTTGAACCGGCTGGTTCTGGTCCTGTTCGGTGTGCAGCAGGCCCCGCTTGGCCTGACGGTTATCCAGGCGGTGATGACCATCGCCGCCTACCCGCTGGCGGTTTGGGCCAGCCAGTCTATTCTGGGCGTGCGCAAATTGTCCCCTGCTGAGGCCGAAACCCTGGTGAGCCGCCGATGAAACGCAATTCCAAGGACGTGGATGCCTCTCACGGCAAGATGACCCGGCGGGCGCTGTTCCTGGGCGGGCTGCAGCTGGCCTTTGCCGGCGGGCTGGCCGCCCGCATGCGCTTTCTGCAGGTGGATCAGGCCGATGAATTCCGCCTGCTGGCCGAGGAAAACCGCATCAACATCCGCCTGCTGCCGCCCGCCCGCGGCCAGATTTTTGACCGCAACGGGCTGATCATCGCGCAGAACTCGCCCTCTTACCGGATCACCGTGGTGCCGGAGGATGCGGGCGACGTGGAGGACGTGATCGCCAAGCTGGCAAACCTGGTGCCGCTGGATCCGGAGGACCTGGAGCGCGCCCGCACCGAGATGCGCCGCTCACCGCCGTTCCTGCCGATCACCCTGGCCGACCGGATCGGCTGGGAGGATATTTCCAAGGTCGCGGTGAACGCCCCGGCCCTGCCCGGCGTCACCCCGGAGGTGGGCCTGACGCGGGTCTATCCGCAGCTGGGCGATTTCGCCCATGTGGTGGGCTATGTCGGCCCCGTGTCCGACTATGACCTGAGCAAGATGAAAGATCCCGAGCCGGTGCTGATGATCCCGCGCTTCCAGATCGGCAAGGTCGGCTTCGAGGCCAAGCGTGAGGATGTGCTGCGCGGCAAGGCCGGCGCCAAGCGGGTGGAAGTGAACGCCACCGGCCGGGTCATGCGCGAGCTGGACCGGCGCGAGGGGATTTCCGGCGCCGACATGCAGCTGACCATCGACGCCGGGCTGCAGAACTACGTGCAGGCGCGGCTGGGCCAGGAAAGCGCCGCCGCCGTGGTGATCGACTGCGAAGACGGCGACATCCGCGCGATCTGCTCCTCGCCCAGCTTTGACCCCAATCTGTTCGTGCGCGGCATTTCCGTGGCCGACTACCGGATGCTGACCGAGGATAAGTACCGCCCGCTGTCCAACAAGACCGTGCAGGGCACCTACCCGCCGGGATCGACCTTCAAGATGATCACCGCGCTGGCGGCGCTGGAGGAAGGCGTCATCGGTCCGGACGAAACCGTCTGGTGCCCCGGATACCTCAAGGTTGCTGGCCGCCGGTTCCATTGCTGGAAGCGCGCAGGCCATGGGCATGTGGATCTGAACACCTCGCTGAAACGGTCTTGCGATGTCTACTACTATGACGTGGCCATCAAGACCGGTATCGACAATATCTCGGCGATGGCAAACCGGTTCGGGCTGGGCATCAAGCACGACCTGCCGATGTCGGCAGTGGCGCAGGGGATCACCCCGACCAAGGACTGGAAGGCCAGCTCCTATGGCAAGGACTGGCTGATCGGCGACACTGCAAATGCCTCGATCGGCCAGGGCTACATGCTGGCGTCGCCGCTGCAGCTGGCGGTGATGTCGGCGCGTATCGCCACCGGGCGCAGCGTGACCCCGCGGCTGCTGAAATCGCTCGACGGGGTGGAGCAGCCCAGCGGCGCGGGCGAGCCTTTGGGCGTCAGCGAGACCAGCCTGCGGATGGTCCGCAAAGGCATGTATTCCGTCAGCAACGACCGCCGCGGCACCGCCTACCGTTCGCGCATCATCGGCGACGGGATGCGGATGGCGGGCAAGACCGGCACCAGCCAGGTGCGCAACATCACCGCCGCCGAACGCGCCGCAGGGGTGATCCGTAACGAGGACCTGCCCTGGGAGCGCCGCGACCACGCGCTGTTCGTCAGCTTCGCGCCCTATGACAACCCGAAATACGCGGTGGCCGTGGTGGTGGAACACGGCGGCGGCGGCTCCAAGGCGGCGGCGCCGATCGCCCGTGACGTGATGCTGCAGGCGCTTTATGACGGCACGCCGCCGCTGGAAGCATACCCCAAAGCCGACCGCAGCCGCATCAAGGCCCAGCAGGAACGGCTGGAGCGCGAGCGCGTCAAGCGCCCCCTGGGGAGCAGGAGCAGCCGGGCATGAGCTATCTTGAGTACCACGCGAAATCGACACCTTCGGGGTTCCGCAAGATCCTGCACCTGAACTGGGGGCTGACGCTGCTGCTGATCACTGTGGCCAGTGTCGGTTTCCTGATGCTCTATTCAGTGGCGGGCGGCTCCTTCAGCCCCTGGGTGGAGCCGCAGGTCAAGCGGTTTGCCCTAGGCCTTGCTGCCATGTTTGTGGTGGCGATGATCCCGATCTGGTTCTGGCGAAACGTGTCGGTGCTGGCCTATCTCGCCTCGCTGGCGCTGCTGGTCGCGGTGGAGCTGTTCGGTACCGTCGGCATGGGCGCGCAGCGCTGGATCGACATCGGCTTTATGCGCCTCCAGCCCTCGGAGGTCACCAAGATCGCCCTGGTGATGCTGCTGGCGGCTTATTACGACTGGCTGCCGCCCGAGAAGACCTCCCGCCCCTTGTGGGTGCTGCTGCCGGTTGCGCTGATCCTGCTGCCCACAGCGCTGGTGCTGAAGCAGCCGGACCTTGGCACCTCGATCCTGCTGATGGCGGCAGGCGGCGGGGTGATGTTCCTTGCGGGCGTGCACTGGGCCTATTTCGCCGCGGTGATTGCGGCCGGGGTCGGCCTCGTCAGCGCAGTCTTCCAAAGCCGCGGCACCGACTGGCAGCTGCTGAAAGACTACCAGTTCCGCCGCATCGACACCTTCCTGGACCCCTCGCAGGACCCCTTGGGCGCGGGGTATCACATCACCCAATCCAAGATCGCGCTCGGCTCCGGCGGCTGGTCGGGGCGCGGTTTCATGCAAGGAACGCAATCACGGCTGAACTTCCTGCCCGAGAAGCACACAGACTTCATCTTCACCACCCTGGCAGAGGAATTCGGCTTCATCGGCGGCGTCACCCTCCTGTTCATCTACATGCTGATCATCCTGTTCTGCATCGCCTCGGCGATTGCCACCAAGGACCGGTTCTCCTCGCTGGTGATCATGGGCATTGCCATCACCTTCTTCCTGTTTTTTGCGGTGAACATGTCGATGGTGATGGGGCTTGCGCCCGTGGTTGGCGTGCCGCTGCCGATGGTGTCTTATGGCGGCTCGGCGATGCTGGTGCTCTTGGGCGCCTTCGGCATCGTGCAAAGCGCCCATATCCACCGTCCAAGACAAGCCTCACGCTAAAAATTTCAGGGAGATCTCATGACCGCCAATGTCCTGTTTGCAGGCCGCGCCGATAGCTGGCCAACGTATGAGCCGCTGTTAACGGCGGAATTCGACCGGCTGGGCGTGAAGGCCGATGTGCGCGATGACTTCGCGCCGGAAAAGGTGGATTACATCGTTTACGCCCCCAACGGGCCGGTCAGTGATTTCACCCCTTTCACCCGGCTGAAAGCAGTGCTGAGCATGTGGGCCGGTGTCGAAAAAATCGTGCCCGTTGTTCCTGCTGCCGTGCCGCTCACCCGGATGGTGGACAGCGGGCTGGAACAGGGCATGACCGAATGGGTGGTGGGGCACACGCTGCGCTATCACCTCGGCATGGACATGCATATCCGCGGGCTGAACGGGCGCTGGCACCGGCATATTCCACCGCTGGCCAAGGACCGGCATGTCACCGTGCTGGGCCTCGGCGCACTGGGCGCCGCGTCTGCCAAGGCGCTGGCTGCGCTGGGGTTTGATGTCTCCGGCTGGAGCCGCACGCAAAAGGAGATCGAAGGCATCACCTGCCACGCAGGACAGGACGGGCTGAAAACAGCGCTGGAGCGGGCGGAGATCGTGATACTGCTGCTGCCCGACACCCCCGCCACCGAAAACACCCTGAATTCAGAAACCCTGGCGCTGCTGCCCATGGGCGCAAAGATCATCAACCCGGGCCGCGGCCCGCTGATCGATGACGCGGCGCTGCTGGCTGTGCTCGACAGCGGTCAGGTGGGCCACGCGACGCTGGATGTCTTCCGCATCGAGCCGCTTCCGCCGGAACATCCCTATTGGGCGCATCCCAACGTGACGGTCACCCCGCATATCGCCTCGGAAACCCGCGAGAGCACTGCGGCCGAAGTCATCGCCGAAAACATCCGCCGCGCTGAGGCCGGCGAGCCGCTCTTGCACCTTGTCGACCGCAGCCTCGGCTACTGAACCAAAAAAGAGCGGACTGGCTGCCCGCTCTTTCATCTTTCCCAAAACACTCAAGTCCCGCTGCCCGGCAGGCGGCTTTGCCGCCGGAAGGGGCAGCAGCGCCCGTCAGGGCGCGTTCCTCATTCCGCAGCCAGCCCGCGCCCTTTCAGCAGCGCGTCGACACCGGGCAGCCGCCCGCGGAAGGCAACATACAGATCCGCCGGATCCGCGGAGCTGCCGGTGGACAGGATATGCTCCTCCAGCGCCTTGGCGCGTTCGGCATCAAACGCCCCGCCTGCCTCCTCAAAGGCGGCAAAGGCATCGGCGTCCATCACCTCCGACCACATGTAGCTGTAATAGCCCGCGGAATAGCCGTCGCCCGAGAACACATGCGCAAAATGCGGCGTCGCGTGGCGCATGACGATCGCATGCGGCATTCCGATCTCTGCGAGCACCTCGTTTTGCTTGGCCATCGGATCGGACGGCGCAGGGCCATTATGGAAGGCCAGGTCCACCAGCGCAGAGGCCACGTATTCCACCGTCTGGAACCCCATGTCGAAGTTGGCGGCCCCCAGAACTTTCTGCAGCATCTCCTGCGGCATCGGCGCGCCGGTCTCGGCGTGGGTGGCGAACTCCTGCAGCACCTCCGGCACCTCCAGCCAGTGCTCGTAAAGCTGGCTCGGAAGCTCCACAAAATCGCGCGCCACGGAGGTGCCCGAAATGCTCTCATAGGTCACATCCGACAGCATCTGGTGCAGCGCGTGGCCGAACTCGTGGAACAGGGTGCGGGCGTCGTCCCAGGACAAGAGCGCCGGGTCACCCTTGGCGAAGTTGCAGACGTTGATCACCACCGGCGCCTGCACCTCGGGGAACTTGGCCTGCTGCCGCATGGCTGAGCACCAGGCGCCGGAACGCTTGGAGCTGCGGGCGAAGTAATCACCGATGAAGACCGCCACATGTTTGCCGCCGCGGGTCACCTCCCAGGCGCGGCAGTCGGCGTGGTAAAGCGGCACGTCCAGTGCTTTGAAATCCAGCCCGAACAGGCGGTTTGCGCAGGCAAAGGATGCCTCGATCATCCGGTCGAGCTGCAGATAGGGTTTCAGCTCCGCATCATCCAGATCGTGCTCAGCCTTGCGGCGCTTCTCAGCGTAGTAGCGCCAGTCCCAGGGCTCCAGGTCGCCATTGATACCATCGGCCTGCATCATCCCGGTCAGCACGTCCGCATCCGTTTCCGCCTGCGCCTTGGCCGCCTCCCAGACCTCCATCAGCAGCCCGCGTACCGCTTCCGGCGTCTTAGCCATTTCGGTTTCCAGTTTGTAGGCGGCGAAGTTTTCGTAACCCAGGAGCTTTGCCCGCTCCTCGCGCAGTTGCAGGATCTCGGCCGCGATGGCCCGGTTGTCGGTCCCGCCGCCATTTGCGCCGCGGGCGGCCCAGGCGTTGAAGGCTTTCTCACGCAGGTCGCGGCGCGGAGAGAACTGCAGAAAGGGCGTGATCAGCGACCGCGACAGGGTGACAACCGGGCCGCCCGCGCCCTTTTCCTCCCCCGCTGCGCGCGCGGCCTTTACGACAAACTCCGGCAAGCCTTCCAGATCGTCCTCGGACAGCTCCATGAACCAGTCGCGTTCATCCGCCAGCAGGTTCTGGGTGAACTGGGTGCCCAGGGTCGCCAGCCGCCCCTTGATTTCCTGCATCCGGGTGTCGGCCGCGCCCTCCAGCGCCGCGCCGCCGCGGACAAAACCGCGATGGGTCAGCATCAGGACCCGCTGCTGCTCCGCTGTCAGATCCAGCTCCTCCCGCTGGTCCCACACCGCCTTGACCCGCGCATACAGCGCCTTGTTGGCGGTGATTGCCGAGAAATGCGCGGCAAGTTTCGGGGAGAACTCCCGCTGCAGCTCCTGCCGCTTGGGGTTGCTGTCGGCGCCGGCCACGGTGAAGAACACGCCCAGCACCTGTTCCAGCTCGCGGCACGGGGTTTCCAGCGCCTCGATCACATTGGCAAAGCCGGGCGGCTCAGCGCTGGTTGCGATGGCGTCGATCTGCGCCTTATGCGCCGCCAGCGCCTGGTCCAGCGCGGGGGCGAAATCATCATCGGAAATGCTGTCGAAGGGGGCGATTTCAAACGGCGTATCCCAGCGGGACAAAAGCGGGTTGGACATATACAGGTCTCCTTTGCAGGCGACGCTAGCGGGAAAGGCGGGGGGCCGCAATCAGACTGAGAACTGCACATAGGCCTCCCTGGACATTCCCGCATAGAGTAGATGGGCTGTTCAGCCGCCGGCTCCCAGGCTGTCCGTCAATTCAGCCGGAATGATCCGGATCGGAACACCCGCGACATTGGCCGCGCGGGCGATGCGCCACTCGAACCGGCCCATCGTGCCGTCGGTATCAATCAGCACAACCACAGGCTCCTTGCCGGTGATTTCAGCCGCAAACAGCGCCTGCTGGATACTGTCCAGGCTGCTGCGTTTGTCGAGGCCGAACTCGATGACCCGGTTGCCGTTTTCACAGTCGGTCCGGATCGACGCCGCGCCTCCGTGATAGGTGAACTCATGCACCGTCTCCGGCTGGCCGCCGAACAGGGCGCCGCACAGCAGCGCAATGTAATAGGCTTCATTCACGGAAAGAGATCAGCTTGCCGAAACACCGCCGCACGCCGGGCAGCCGTCCCGCCGGGACAGCCGGATCTTGCGGGTTTCCCCGTAGAGCCCATCATAGATCAGCATCTCGCCCCGCAGGACGGCTCCGGCCCCGGTGATCTGCTTGACTGCCTCCACTGCCATCATCGCGCCGACAACACCCGGCAGCGGGCCGATCACCCCGGCCTCAGAGCAGCTGGGCGCCAGGCCGGCGGCCGGGGCCTCCGGGAAGATGCATTGATAGCAGGGGCCGCCTTTGGCTGGATTAAAGACGCTCAGCTGGCCCTCCCATTGCGACAGCGCGCCAGAGATCAGCGGCTTGCCCAGTGCCACGGCAGTGCGGTTGGCCAGATAGCGGGTCTCGAAATTGTCGGTGCCGTCCAGGATCAGATCATATTCGCCAAACAGCTCCGCCGCGATGTCTTCGCTCAGGCGGCGGTTATAGGGGCGCACCTCCACATAGGGGTTCTGCGCCTCCATCGCCGCCTGCGCCGAAAATACCTTGGGCGTGCCGATGTCCTTGTCGCGGTGGATCACCTGGCGCTGCAGGTTGGCATTGTCGACCTGGTCGTCGTCGATCACCCCGATGGTGCCGACCCCGGCCGCGGCCAGATACTGCAGCGCAGGCGCGCCCAGACCGCCGGCGCCGATCACCAGCACCCTGGCCTGTTTCAGCTTTTTCTGCCCCGGGCCGCCCAGCTCGCGCAGGACGATATGGCGGGCATAGCGGTCAAGCTCGCTTTCGGTAAAGGTGCCTGCGGGCTGGGTCATCTGTGTATCCTGAGGCTGGGCGCGGGTTTTCAAAGCCGTCACGATACGCGCGTAGAAACCGGCCACAAGAGCAAAGCCGCCCAGCATCAGCCAGGGCGCGGCAGAGCCGCCGGTGCCTTCGCGCAAGGGATGCCCTACCGGCAGGGTCAGCTGCACCGCCAGCACGGCGATGAACAGCACCGCCAGCAGCGTGATACGCAGGTTGCGCGGCAAGCCCAGAAAGCGCCCGCCCCACCAGATCAGCGCCGCAAGAATCAGGATCCGCAGCATCAGGCCTGCCCGGTGGATCCAAAGCCGCCCGCGCCGCGGGCCGTTCCGGACAGCGCATCCGCCAGTTCAAACCGCGCTTGCAGGACCGGCGCCACCACCATCTGCGCAATGCGGTCGCCATGCGCGATTTGAAAGGCCTCCTGCCCCGCATTCATCAGGATCACCCCCAATGGCCCGCGATAATCGCTGTCGATGGTGCCCGGTGTGTTGGGCAGGGTAATCCCGTGTTTCAGCGCCAGCCCGGACCGCGGCCGGATCTGCACCTCATAGCCAGCCGGGATCTCGATGCGCAACCCGGTCGGCACCAGCGCGCGCTCGCCCGGCTGCAGCACCAGGCAGCCGCGGTCCGGCAGGTTGGCACGCACATCGGCGCCGGCGGCACCAGCAGTCTCATAAGACGGCAGCGGCACATCCCGGTCCGCCCCTTCGTCGTGGATCACACGGATCGCGACCATCCCCGCTCCCTCTTCATCTTTCCCAAAATACTCAACATCACCCGGCCAGCGCCGCAGCGATCCGTTCCGCCAGCCTGCGGGCAACCTCGTCCTTGCCCATCCGCGGCCATTCCTCGGCGCCGCCGTCAGAGATCAATATCACCGCGTTTTCACTGCCGCCCATAATGCCGGTCGCGGGCGAGACGTCATTGGCCACAATCCAGTCGCAGCCCTTGCGCTTGCGCTTGGCGGTGGCGTTCTCGACCACGTCGTTGGTTTCTGCCGCGAAGCCAACCACCAGCGGCGGGCGGCCATCCTTCATCTGCGAAACGGTTTTCAGAATGTCCGGGTTCTCCGCAAACTCCAATACCGGCAGCCCGTCCTTAGATTTCTTCAGCTTGCGGTCCGAGGCGCTGGCCACCCGCCAGTCCGCCACCGCGGCAGCAAAGACCCCGGCGTCGGCAGGCAATGCTGCCTGAACCGCGGCTTCCATTTCGCGGGCGCTTTCCACCGGAACCACCTGCACGCCCTCGGGCGGGCGGACCGCTGCCGGGCCCGTGATAAACACCACCTCTGCGCCCAATTCGCGCAGAGCTCGGGCCACCGCCGCCCCCTGCGCCCCGGAGGAACGGTTGGCGATATAGCGCACAGGATCAATCGGCTCATGCGTCGGGCCAGAGGTCACCAGGATGCGCTTGCCCTTCAGGGGCCCGTCCGCAAGCTTGGCCGCGATGGCGGACAGGATCTCTTCCGGTTCCGCCAACCGGCCGGGTCCGAATTCGCCGCAGGCCATGCTGCCCTCGTTGGGGCCCACGAAAGAGACACCGTCCTCTTTCAGTGTTTCAAGATTGCGCCGGGTGGCCGGGTGATCCCACATGCGCACGTTCATCGCGGGCGCCAGCAGCACCGGCGTGTCGGTGGCCAGCAGCAGCGTCGAGGCGAGGTCATTTGCAAGGCCTTGCGCCATCTTGGCCATCAGATCCGCGGTGGCGGGCGCCACCACCAGCAGATCGGCACTGCGCGACAGCTGGATATGGCCCATCTCCGCCTCTGCCGTCAGATCGAACAGCTCCTGATGCACGGGTGTTCCGGCCAGGGCCGAGACCGACAGAGGGGTCACAAACTCGGCACCGGATTTGGTCAGCACCGGGGTCACCCGGGCGCCCTGGTCCTGCAGGCGGCGGATCAGCTCCAGCGACTTATAGGCCGCGATGCCGCCGCCGATGATCAGAAGAATGTGTTTGCCAGCCAGCATTTGCGCGTCCTCGCCCGGTTTGCCGCGACTGTACTGCGCCGAAAGGGAAGTGTGAAACGGTTTTCCCGGCCCGGCACCCCGGCACAAAGGCAAACGCAAAGCCTCCCGCCCCCGCACGGTACGGGCCTGCGGCCCCTGCCGCTGGCGGCGTTGGGCCGGGCGCCGCGCTGCGCACGGCGCGGTCCTGGGCACAAACAGCGTCAGCAGCTTAGGCAGCGCGCCTCAGTTGCTTTTCTGAAACACCAGACAGGGATCGGGACGCTCTGCCGCCGGCGCGTCCAGCACCAGATCGAACGTGCCGCTGATCTGCCCGTCCTCCGACTGGCCCAGACTGCGGATCCGGGCTTTGGGCCGGGCCTTGGCCAGGTACACCGCCAGCCCGCGGTCGGTGCGGGCATGGCCGTTGCCGGTGATCACCGCCACCGGGCCGCCGGTTTCCGCCAGCGCCCGGTCTGCGGCAGCGGCCAGGCTGGCGTCGCGCAGGCGCTGGATGTCCACCAAGACCGGCAGCATCTCTGCCGGCATCGCGTTGCAGTGACTGGCCAGTTGATCCCCCTCGCGCGCCGCCTGCTCAGCAGCCGGCAGCGGCCGATCCAGGCCAAAGCGCGCCGCGGCCTCTGCGCCGAAATAGGCGGCGGCACCTTGCTCCAGCGCCCGGGCGGCCTCTGCCCGCGGCACCAGCGCGCCGTACTGGCGGGCCCCTTTGGCGGCCGCAAAGACCGGCGCATAGAGGGAGAACTCCGGCCAGCCGGACTGTGCCCAGTCCAAAGCCTGCGCCACATGCTTAGCGTCCGCCAGCACCTCAGGGTCCAGTTCGGCCGCCTCCTCTGCCGTGATCATTTCCCAGACCACCGCCCTGGGTTGCAGCGCCGCCAGCAGCGCTGCCTGCCGCTGGTGGTGCACCGCGTTGTCATGCACCTCCCCGAGAATTGCCACATCCGCACCGCGCAGCATTTCAGCCGCCGCCGCCAGATCGCCGGCGCGGGCGCCAGACAGGCAAAGCGCCGCCAGAACGGCGGCGCTTGCCAATGTTTTCAGAATTTGAAACCGCTTTCTCATGAAAGCAGTCTGTGCACCTCGCGCGATTGGCTTTCAAGGCTCTTGCGCATCTTCTGAAACGCACCGGCCTCCAGCTGGCGCACCCGCTCCTTGGAGAGGCCCAGCTCCGTGCCCAGGCTTTCCAGCGTGCGGGGCCGTTCGCGCAGCTTGCGCTCAGTGATGATAAAGCGCTCGCGGTCATTCAGCGCCTGCAGCGCCGTCACCAGCCACTTGCGCAGCTGACGGCGGTCGTGCCGCTCCTGCACCAGTTCTTCGGCTTGCGAGGTGTCATCCTCCAGCGCGTCGATCCACTCGCGGCCCTCCTCGTCGGTGGACTGCACCGCGTTGAGCGAGAAGTCGGCCCCGGACAGGCGCCCCTCCATCATCTCCACATCGCGCAGCGGCACACCGATTTCTGTGGCGATCTTCTGATGCAGCTGATGCTGATCCAGAGGCACGCCCGAAGACCGCGCCTCGCGCTCCAGCTGCGCCTGCACCCGGCGCATGTTGAAGAACAGCGACTTTTGCGACGAGGTCGAGCCGGTCCGCACCATCGACCAGTTGCGCATCACGTAGTCCTGGATCGACGCCTTGATCCACCACACCGCGTAGGTCGAGAACCGGACCCCGCGGTCCGGATCGAATTTGTCAGCCGCCTTCATCAGGCCCAGGCCGGCCTCCTGGATCAGGTCGTTCATCGGCGCCCCGTACCGCTTGAACTTGGCCGCCATGGAGATGGCCAGGCGCATATAGGCATTAATGAGCCGGTGCAGCGATTTGACATCGCGGTCATCGCGCCAGGCATAGGCCAGACGGCGCTCTGTTTCGGCATCCAAAAGTTCTGCCTTCATTGCCTGTCTCGGCAATGGGTTTTCGACTGTTTGGTCAAGTGCCATGTGATTTCCCCCCGGAAACTAATTAACAAACTGCCGCCTGAGGACGCGCATGGAACAATGGGGGCCCGGTTTCTGCAGACCGGCAGCAACAGCGCGCAGGATGCGACTTTCGGCTCATCCAAAGGCCAAAATGGAAAAGAAAAATTTGTTTTGGCCCCTGCGCAAACTTTCCCGGCCTTAATAAGTGGAACCCCGGGACGCTGCGGTCTCTTGTCTTAACCGGGCCCTGCGGTTACCCACAGGAACGGCTTCGGACTTACAGGTTAGCAAGAAATGCCTGCAAATGTAACTTTTATTCTTGGAGGAGCCGCCTCAGGGAAGTCGGCCTATGCAGAGAAGCTGTGTTTAAGCTCCGGGAAAAGCAGGGTTTACTGGGCGACTGCGCAAATTTTCGACAGTGAAATGCGCGATAAAGTGTCCCGGCATCTCAAACAAAGAGGCGCAGGCTGGACCACTGTTGAAGAACCGGAAACGGCAGACAAGGTGCTTGGCGATCTGGAGCCCGGCCAGATCTGCCTGATGGATTGCGCCACCATGTGGCTGACCAATCATTTACTGGCAGAGCATGACCTGCAGGCCGCCCAGGACGGGCTGCTGGCGGCAGTGGACCGGTGCCAGGCGGACCTGGTTATCGTGTCCAATGAAACGGGCCTTGGCGTCGTTCCCGAGAACGCGCTGGCCCGCCGGTTCCGCGAGGCGCAGGGGCGGCTCAATATCGCCCTGGCGGCGCGGGCGGATACTGTTGTGCAGGTGACCGCGGGGCTGCCGCTTGTGCTGAAGGGGGCCGTATGATCACCCGGCTGTTTCTGGTCCGGCATGGGCCGACTCACGCGAAATCCATGGTCGGCTGGTCGGATCTGCCCGCCGATCTGACCGATTCGGCAGCGTTGGCGCGCCTGTCGGACTACCTGCCTGCAGACGCGCTGGTGGTGTCCTCGGACCTGTCCCGCGCGGCGGAGACCGCCACCGCCATCCAGGGACGCCGGCAGCGCCTGCCGCATGTGCAAGCTCTGCGCGAGATCCACTTTGGCGCCTGGGAGCTGCGGACCTGGGCCGAGGTGGACGCCGAGGACCCGGAGCGTATCCGCGCCTATTGGGAAACCCCGGGCGATGTGACCCCGCCGGGCGGTGAGAGCTGGCACCAGGTCTGCAACCGGGTTAACGCGGCCGTTGACGGGCTGATCGACGCGCACCGGGGCCGCGACCTGATCGTGGTGGGCCACTTCGGCCAGATCCTGACCCAGATCCAGCGTGCGGAATTGCTGACCGCGGAAGAGGCCTTTGCCCACCGCATCGACAACCTGTCCGTCAGCGAAGTGCTGCATGGCCCTGAGGGCTGGCGGACGGGTGTTATCAATCACCTTCCGTGACGGATACCATCACAAACATTCCATTTCGCGATTGATTACCAGGCGCTAGCCTCCTGGCATGGCTTACGAACTTTATATTGGCGACCGCATGTATTCCAGCTGGTCCTTGCGCGGCTGGCTCATGCTCGAAAAATTCTCCCTGCCCCACACTGTGCATATGGTGGGGCTGTATTCAGGAACCATGGCGGATGACATGGCGCATCTGGCCCCGGCGCGGCTGGTGCCCGCCTTGCGCACGCCTGAAGGCACGGTGATTGGCGAAAGCATGGCGATTGCCGAGACCTTGGCAGAGCGGCACCCGGAGGCCGGTCTCTGGCCGTCAGATCCGGCGCAGCGTACCACGGCGCGCTGGCTGGCCGCGGAAATGGCCGCAGGCTTCGGCGCGCTGCGCAGTGAATGCCCGATGCAGCTTGCCCATGTCTATGAAGGGTTCGAGGTTTCACCTGGCGTGAAGGCCGACCTGAACCGGATCGAGTCCCTGTTCGCCCACGCCCGCAAGGTCTCAGGCCACAGCAGCGGCTATCTGTTCGGGGCGTATTCGCTGGCGGATGTGTTCTACACCCCGGTGGCCGCGCGGATCGTGGGGTATGGTCTGCCGGTATCCGGGGAAACCCGCGTCTATTGCAAGCTGCTGCTGTCCGACCCCGCAGTCCTGCGCTGGCAGGAGCAGGCGCATGAAGTCAGTTATGATCCCGAACCCTATGCAATGGATCTGCCGCGGCGCCCCTGGTCGCTGGACTGAGGCCGCAGGCAGCGCGAATTCTGCGTGAATTCGCCTCCCGCTGCCGCTTGCGTTAACGACTCGGAAACCACGATTGCCAAGCATTTCTCCCTGCACCAGGAGGGTTGGGAGACATGACCGCACGATCCTACACAGTTGCCTTTCAAGGGGTCGAGGCCCGGCTGGTCGAGGTGCAATGCGCCGTCGCCCCGGGCCTGCCCGCCTTCTCAGTCGTCGGGTTGCCGGACAAGGCCGTCTGCGAGGCGCGCGAGCGGGTGCGGGCAGCCTTTGCGGCGATGTCCATCGCCCTGCCCTCGCGCCGGATCACCATAAACCTGTCGCCCGCCGGCCTGCCCAAGGAAGGCAGCCATTTCGACCTGCCCATTGCACTCGCCCTGCTGGCCGCGATCGGCATCATCCCGGAGGAAAAGGCCGAGGAAACCATCGCTTTGGGAGAATTGTCGCTGGACGGCCAGCTGATTGCGGTGGCGGGCGCCCTGCCAGCCGCAGTGACCGCGGCGGAGGAAGGCCTGATGCTGCTCTGCCCGAAACCCTCGGGGCCGGAGGCGGCCTGGGTCGATGCGGCGCAGGTGATCGGCGCTGGCACGCTGACGGAGGTGGTGCAGCATTTCACCGGACAGCGGCGCATTGAACCCTCCGCGCCCGGCGAGGCGGTCAGCGGGCTGGGCGGCAAGGATTTGCGCGACGTGAAAGGCCAGGAAACGGCCAAGCGGGCGCTGGAAATCGCGGCGGCCGGACGCCATCACATGCTGATGATCGGCCCGCCCGGCTCCGGCAAGTCGATGCTGGCCGCGCGGCTGCCCTCGATCCTGCCGCCGCTGTCGCCCGCGGAGGCGCTGGAAACCTCGATGATCCATTCCCTGTGCGGGCTGATCGACGAGGGCGGCATCAGCCGCGCCCGCCCGTTCCGCGAGCCGCACCACACCGCCTCGATGGCGGCGATTGCCGGCGGCGGCAGGCGCGCCCAGCCCGGCGAGATCAGCCTGGCCCATAACGGCGTGCTGTTTCTGGATGAGCTGCCGGAGTTCGGCCGCCCGGTGCTGGAAACCCTGCGCCAGCCGCTGGAAACCGGCGAGGTGATGGTGGCGCGCGCAAACGCCCATGTGAAATACCCCAGCCGTTTCATGCTGGTGGCCGCCGCCAACCCCTGCAAATGCGGCTATCTGGCGGATGCCAACCGCGCCTGTTCCCGGGCGCCCCTCTGCGGCGCGGATTACCTGGGCCGGATCTCAGGCCCGCTGCTGGACCGCTTCGACCTGCATCTGGACGTGCCGCCGGTGGATGTCGCCGACCTGGAGCTGCCGCCCGGCGCCGAAGGCTCTGCTGAGGTGGCACAGCGGGTGGCCATCGCCCGCGAGATGCAAAACGCCCGGTTCCGGGACCATCCCGGCCTGCGCCAGAACGCCGATGCCGAGGGCAGCCTGCTGGAGGAGATTGCTGCCCCGGACGCCCAAAGCCGCGACCTTCTGATCCGTGCCGCCGAGCGCTTTGGCCTCAGTGCGCGCGGCTATCACCGGGTGCTGCGGGTTGCCCGCACCATCGCCGACCTGGCCTGTGAGGAGCGCGTGCAGCGCCAGCACTTCGCCGAGGCGCTGAGCTTCCGGCTGCCCTCATCCCGCTGAGCCGCCGTCCAGCGCCCTGACCGCAAAGGCAGCCGCCTCTTCCAGCGCGGCCTGCCCCTCCGGCAGGTGCCCGGCCATGAACTGCCAGACGTGCGGCACATCGCGCCACAGGGTCAGGCGGACGCTGCCGCCCGCGGCCTGCAGCCGCTCTGCCATCCGCTCCGCATCCGACAGCAGCACTTCGACGTCGCCTGCCTGGATCAGCACCGGCGGCGGATCGGGAAACTCCGCAAACAGCGGGGACGCGCGCGGATCAGCAGGGTCCGCGCCTGCCAGATACTGCTCGATAACCTCTTTCATCCGCCCGGCGGGGATGATCACATCCTTGTCCCGGTTGGCTTGGATACTGGCTCCGCTCAGCGTCAGATCGCACCAGGGGGAAAAGGCAATCACACCCGCCGGCCGCTCGCCCTTGGCCAGTAGCCCGCCCAGCAGCGCCAGCGCCAGCCCGCCGCCTGCGCTGTCGCCCGCCAGCAGGATGTCCCCCGGCCCATAGCCCATACGGCGCAGCGACTGCCAGGCCGTCATCGCATCATCGTATGCGGCCGGAAACGGAGCCTCCTGCAGCAGCCGGTAATCGGGCACGGCGATCTCAGTGCTAGAGGCGTAAGAGAGACGGGACAGCATCCCCTGATAGGCTCGGGCGCTGCCGGCCAGATAGGCACCGCCGTGCAGGAACAGGATGACCCGCCGGCTGCGGGTCTGCCCGGCGGAGACCAGATACAGCGGCACCGGAGCAGGCCGCCGCAGCACCCGGGTATAGGGCAGCGCCGGGCAAAACAGCGGTGCGGTCAGGTCAAAGACCCTGCGCACGAAGTCCGGGCTGCCGGTCAGCCGCAGCGCCGGTTTCATGCCATAACGCATCCACGCATTTATGGCCCGGCGCTGCCAGCTCATCAGCGGATCTTGGCTTCGATCGCCTGCCAGATCTTCTCGGCGATGTTCACACCGTCAAACCGCTCCAGCTCCTGAATGCCGGTGGGCGAGGTCACGTTGATCTCGGTCAGGTAATCGCCGATCACGTCGATGCCGACAAAGATCTGGCCCTTTTCGCGCAAGAGCGGCCCGATGGCGGCGCAGATTTCCATGTCGCGCTCGCTGAGACCGGTCTTTTCGGGCCGGCCGCCCACGTGCATGTTGGACCGGGTCTCGCCCGCCGCGGGCACGCGGTTGATCGCCCCCACCGGCTCGCCGTCGACCAGGATCACCCGCTTGTCGCCGTTGCTGACGTCGGGCAGGAATTTCTGCACGATCAGCGGCTCGCGGCTGAAGCCGGTGAACAGCTCATGCAGCGAGGTGAGGTTGCGGTCATTGGCGTCCAGCCGGAACACGCCGGCGCCGCCGTTGCCGTACAGCGGCTTGAGGATCACGTCGCCATGAACCTCCTTGAACGCCTTGATGGTCTGCAAATCGCGGGCGATGGTGGTCGGCGGGGTCAGGTCCGGGAACTTCAGAACCAGCAGCTTTTCCGGGTAATTGCGCACCCAGAACGGGTCGTTCACCACCAGCGCCTGCCCCTTCAGCATGTCCAGAAGATGCGTGGAAGTGATGTAATGCATGTCAAACGGCGGGTCCTGGCGCAGCCAGACCACGTCGAACACGCCCAGGTCCACTTCGCGTTCCGGTCCCAGCACCGCCGGCGCATCCGCCACCCGCTGCACCGTCATGTCATGGCCGCGGGCGGTGATGCGGCCCTCCTGATAGGCCAGATGGTCAGGGGTGTAGAAGAACAGCTCATGGCCGCGCGCCTGCGCCTCTTCGGCCAGGCGGAAGCTGCTGTCCGCGTTGATGTCCACGCCCATGACCGGGTCCATCTGGAAGGCGATTTTCATGGCAGTATCCCTTGTAAACTGGCCAAATACATGGCCCACCCCGCCCTGGGGTTCAATGGGTGAGGCGCGGTTCAATCCATGCCAAAAGCGTTTTCGATGATTTCCACAGCGCCGGTTCCGTTGACCAGCGCCGCGTCAAACCGCACCGGCGTCAGCTGCCCCTGCGGCGCGTTCTCCAGATACTGCCCGGCGCTGGCATAGATGCGCTCCGCCTGCCGCGGCGTGATGCGCAGGGCCGCGGCGGCGCTGGTGGCGCTGTGCTTCACCTCGACAAACACCAGCCCCTCCGGCCCGCGCAGGATCAGGTCGATTTCGCCGCCCTGCCCGCGCCAGCGGCGCTCCGCCACGGTGTAGCCGCGGTTCTCGTAGTGGCGGGCAACGATCTCCTCCGCCGCTTCGCCCGCCAGATTGGCGCGGCTGCCGCGATGCTGGCGGGCGCGGGTCATGCCTCAGCCGCCCTTCGCCAGCTGCAGCGCCAGCTGATAGACCTTGCGCCGGGGCAGCCCGTGCATTTCGGCGACAATGGCGGCGGCGTCCTTTACCGAGTTGCCCTGCAAGGCGGCCTGCAGATCGCTTTCCAGATCGCCCTCGCTCACCTCCGTCTCCTGGCCGCGGTCGACCAGCAGCACGATCTCGCCCTTGACCGGGCTGTCTTCCAGACCGGCCGCCAGATCCGCCAGCGGCGCGCGGCGCACTTCCTCGAACTTCTTGGTCAGCTCGCGGCACAGCGCCGCCGGGCGGTTGCCCAGCACCGCGGCCATATCCGCGACCGAGGCGGCAGCCCGCTTAGGCGATTCATAGAATATCAGCGTGCCGGGGATGTCCCGCAGCTCCTCCAGCCGCTTGCGGCGGGCACCAGAGGCGTTGGGCAGGAAGCCCGCAAAGAAAAACGCATCCGTCGGCAGCCCGGCCAGTGTCAGCGCCGTTGCCGCCGCCGAGGCGCCGGGCGCGCAGGTGACCGTGTGCCCGGCCTCTGCCGCGGCGCGGCTGAGGTCAAAGCCCGGATCGGCAATCAGCGGCATCCCGGCCTCGGAGGCATAGGCAACCGATTTCCCCTCCGCCAGCGCCTCAAGCAGCTTGGCCCGCGCGCCGCTGCCGCTGTGATCGTGATAGGCGATGATCCGCCGCCCGCCGAGCGGCACCCCGTGTATCTCCATCAGCTTGCGCAGCGAGCGTGTATCCTCCGCCGCGAGCACATCAGCCGAGGCCAGCACATCCAGCGCCCGCAAGGTAATGTCGCGGGCAGTGCCGATCGGCGTGGCAACAAAGTACAGCCCGGGGGACAATATGACATTCTGGTGATTCAACGCTGGACCCGCCTTTTTGGTCGTTTATGATCCGTCCTTAAACCCACACGGCGCAACCGCGCCGGGAGAACGGAGTTTCAAGACATTATGTTTGCTGTTTTCAAACGGGCCCGCAAGGCGGCACTGACAGCTGCCGCGGCACTTTCCGCCATTGCCCTGACTGCCTGTGATCCGGTTGCCATTAGCACCGGCCCGACCATCAACACCTCCAAGCCGGTGCCGGTGGCGCTGCTGGTGCCGCGCGGCTCCGCCCAGCAGGGCGACCGGGTGCTGGCCCAGAGCCTGGAAAATGCCGCCCGGCTGGCCATCGTCGATCTGCAGGGCGCGCAGATCGACCTGCGCGTCTATGACACCGCGGGCAATCCGGCAACCGCCTCCACCGCGGCGCAGCAGGCGCTGGACGACGGCGCCCGGGTCATCCTGGGCCCGGTCTATGCCGAGGCCGCCAACGCGGCCGGCATCGCCGCCCGCCAGCGCGGGGTGAACGTGCTGGCCTTCTCCAACAACCCGGCGATTGCCGGCGGCAACGTCTTTATCCTAGGGCCGACTTTCGACAACACCGCCCGCAGGCTGACCAGCTTTGCGGCCCGCAACGGCAAGCGCAACATCCTGGTTGTCGGCGGCAATGATGCGGCCGGTGCCGCCGGCCGGGCTGCCATCCAGCGCGCAGCCAGCCAGACCGGTGTCAACATCGCCGGCAGCGTCGGCTATGAACTGTCGCAGCAGGGGGTGATCAATGCCATCCCCACCATCCGCACCGAAGCGGCAGGCGCCGATGCGGTGTTCCTGACCTCGACCACCGCAGGCGCCTTGCCGCTGCTGGCGCAGCTGCTGCCCGAAGCCGGCGTCGACCCGGCCGACAAACAGTATATCGGCCTGACCCGCTGGGACATTCCCGCGCAGACCCTGACCCTTCCGGGCGTGCAGGGCGGCTGGTTCGCAATGCCTGACCAAAGCAAGGTGCAGCAGTTCAGCGCCCGCTACCAGTCCAGCTATGGCGCGGCGCCGCACTCCATCGGCAGCCTGGCCTATGACGGCATTGCCGCCATCGGCGCGCTGGTCGCTGCGGGCAAGTCCGACGCTCTGACCGGTGCGGCGCTGACCCAGGGGGCAGGCTTCCAGGGGGCCGGCGGCATCTTCCGCCTGCGGCCGGACGGCACCAATGAGCGCGGCCTGGCGGTTGCCACCATTCAAGAACAGAAGGTCGTGATCATTGACCCAGCCCCAAGCAGCTTCGCCGGCGCAGGTTTCTGAAGCCCCTGCCGGCTCCCCGCGGCACACTGCCGACGGGTTTCCCGAACCGCTGGGGCCGCTGATCTGCGGCCCCTCGGAGATTTTTGATGCCGCCGCCATCCGCGAACAGATTGAAGCATCGGCGGCGGATTGCACCCCGGCAGAGCTGCGCGGCGAAACGGTGAAAATCCTGCGCGCGGCCAATAAAGCCGGGCGCGCGGCCATTGCCGAGGCCTTTGCCGCCAAACCCTTTGCCGCGCGCGAGCTGACCCGCTCTTATACCTTCCTGACCGACGGGCTGGTCACCACCGCGCTGCATGTCGCCAGCGGCCTGTTGCACCCGCTGGCCAACCCGACCCGGGGAGAGCGCATCGCGGTGCTGGCGGTCGGCGGCTATGGCCGAGGCGAGATGGCGCCGGCCTCGGACGTCGACCTGCTGTTTCTGACCCCCTACAAGATCACCGCTTGGGCCGAGAGCGTCATCGAGTCGATGCTCTACATCCTCTGGGATCTGCGGCTGAAGGTCGGCCACTCCAGCCGCACCATCAAGGATTGCATCCGGCTGGGCGGCGAGGATTACACCATCCGCACGGCGATGCTGGAGCAGCGGTTCCTGGCCGGCCACGCGCCGCTGGCCAAGGAGCTGGACAAAAGGCTGCGGGCAGAGCTGTTCTCCAAGGATGCCGAGCAGTTCATCGAAGCGAAGCTGGCCGAACGCGACGCGCGCCACCTGAAACAGGGCCAGCGCTATGTGGTTGAGCCCAACGTGAAAGAGGGCAAGGGCGGCTTGCGCGACCTGCAGTCGCTGTTCTGGATTGCCAAATACCTCTACCAGGTCAAGGACGCCGAAGACCTGGTGCCCCTGGGGCTTTTCCACCCCGAGGAGATGGAGCTGTTTGCCAAGGCGGCGGCCTTCCTGTGGGCGGTGCGCTCGCATCTGCATCTGGCCACCGGCCGCGCCACTGAGCAGCTGACCTTTGACATGCAGGTCGAGGTGGCTGCGCGCATGGGCTATGAAGACAAGGCCGGCCGCCGCGGTGTCGAACTGTTCATGCAGGATTACTTCCGCCATGCCACCCGCGTCGGCGACCTGACCCGTATTTTCCTGACCAAGCTGGAAGCCAGCCACCAGAAGGGCGCGCCGCTCCTGGAGCGGATCTTCCGCCGCCGCCCGCGGATCAAGCCCGGCTACCGGGTGGTGCATAACCGGCTGGACGTCGCCGATCCGGAGGCGTTCTTGCAGGACAAGGTGAACCTGCTGCGGCTGTTCGAGGAAGCGCTGCGCACCGGCATGCTGATCCATCCGGACGCGATGCGGCTGGTGACTGCCAATCTGCACTTGATTGACGACAACATGCGCAACGACAAGGAGGCGCGGCGGCTCTTCCTTGATCTGCTGCTCAAGCACGGCAACCCGGAGCGCGCGCTGCGGCGGATGAACGAACTGGGCGTGCTGTCAGCCTTCCTGCCGGAATTCGAGCCGATCGTGGCGATGATGCAGTTCAACATGTACCACTCCTACACGGTGGACGAGCACACCATTCAGGTGATCGCCAATTTCGCCGCCATCGAGCGCGGCGAGCTGGAGGATGAGCTGCCGTTGTCCTCGGAGGTGCTGCGCAAGGGGCTGAACCGCAAGGTGCTGATGGTGGCGATGCTCCTGCACGACATCGGCAAGGGCCGGCCGCAGGACCATTCGATCCTGGGCGCCCAGATCGCCCGCAAGGTGGCGCCGCGGCTGGGGCTGAAACCTTCGGAATGCGAGACTGTGGAATGGCTGGTCCGCTATCACCTGCTGATGTCGGACATGGCCCAGAAACGCGACATCGCCGACCCGCGCACGGTGCGCGATTTCGCCAAAGCGGTGCAGACCGTCAAACGGCTGGACCTACTGTTGCTGCTGACCGTCTGCGACATCCGCGGCGTCGGCCCGGACACCTGGAACAACTGGAAGGCGGCGCTCTTGCGCGCGCTTTACGGGCAGACCCGCGCCGCGCTTGAGGGCGGTATGGAGGCGCTGAACCGCGAGCACCGCGGCGCGTCCGCCAAGAAAGCGCTGCGCCAGGCGCTGCCGGACTGGTCCAAAGCAGATCTCAAGACCGAAACCGCCCGCCACTACCCGCCGTACTGGCACGGTTTGCATGTCACTGCGCATGTGGATTTTGCCGAAATGCTTCGCGAATTCACCGCCAAGGGCGACCCGGGCGAGGTGATGATCCGGCTTTATCCGGACGTGGACCGCGACGCCACCCGCGCCTGTTTCGTGATGGAGGATCACCCCGGCATCTTTGCCCGCATCGTCGGCGCGCTGGCGCTGGTCGGGGCCAATGTGGTGGATGCCCGCTCCTACACCACCAAGGACGGCTATGTGACCGATGCCTTCTGGATCCAGGACAGCGAGGGCCACCCCTTCGACCCGATGCGCCTGCACCGGCTCAAGCAGATGATCGAAAAGACGCTCAAAGGCGAGGTGATCGCCCGCGATGCGCTGAAGTCCCGCGACAAGATCAAGAAGCGCGAGCGTGCTTTCAAGGTGCCGACCCACATCACCTTCGACAACGAAGGCTCGGAGATCTACACCATCATCGAGGTCGACACCCGCGACCGCCCCGGCCTGCTCTATGACCTGGCGCGCGCCCTGGCCGCCGCCAATGTCTATATTGCCAATGCGGTGATTGCGACCTATGGCGAACAGGTGGTGGATGCCTTCTATGTCAAGGACATGTTCGGCTTGAAATACTATTCGGAGTCCAAACAGCGGACGCTGGAAAAGAAGCTGCGCGAGGCGATTGCCGAGGGCGCAAAGCGGGCGGATATATGAAGCCAATCAGATTGCTTTCGGGGTTCCTGACCGTCGGGTTCTGGACGCTGGCCAGCCGTGTGCTGGGCTTTGCGCGCGAGATCCTGATCGCCGCCTTCATCGGGCCGGGGCCGGTGCTGGACGCCTTTATCGTGGCCTTCCGCCTGCCCAACATGTTCCGCCGTTTCTTTGCCGAAGGCGCGTTCAACGCGGCCTTCGTCCCGGCCTTTTCCAAGCGGTATGAGGCCGGCGAAGACGCCACCGCCTATGCGCAGCAGGCCTTCAACCTGCTGGCTGCCGCGGTGCTGGCGCTGGTGGGCCTGGCCATGGTGTTCATGCCGGGACTGGTCTGGCTGACGGCGGGCGGTTTTGTCGGCGATGCACGCTTCGATATGGCGGTGGGATACGGCCATATCGTCTTTCCCTACATCCTGTTCATGTCGCTGGCGGCGCTGTTTTCCGGGGTGCTGAACGCCACCGGGCGCTTTGCCGCTGCCGCCGCTGCGCCGGTCCTGCTCAACATTTTCGCCTGCTCGGCCATGACCGCAGGCGCGCTTTTGGGCGGCGAGGTGGTGACCTGGCTGGTCTGGACCATACCGGTGGCCGGCGTCGCCCAGCTGGCGCTGGTCTGGGCGGCTGCTGACAGGGCCGGGATACGCCTGCGCCCCGGCCTGCCCCGCTGGAACAGCGAGATGCGCGACCTGGTCCGGATTGCCGTGCCTGCCGCGCTGGCGATGGGGGTCACGCAGATCAACCTGGTGGTCGGGCAATACGTGGCCTCCGACATTGAAAAGGCCGCCAGCTGGCTGTTCATTGCCGACCGCCTCTATCAGCTGCCATTGGGCGTGGTGGGCATTGCCGTCGGCATCGTGCTGCTGCCTGCCCTGTCGCGCCGCCTGCGGGCGGGCGACGGTGCCGGCTCCCAGGACGCCCTGTCGCGCGCCGGGGAGTTCTCGCTGCTGCTGGCGGTGCCGTCTGCCGTTGCCTTCATCACCGTGCCGCTGCCGCTGGTCTCGGTGCTGTATGAGCGTGGCGCAACCGGCCCGGAGGACGTGGCCGCGATTGCCATCGCAGTCGCCATTTACGGCGCGGGCCTGCCGGCCTTCATGCTGCAAAAGGTGCTGCAGCCGCTCTACTTCGCGCGGGAAGACACCAGAACCCCGTTCCACTATGCGCTGGTGGCAATGGCCGTAAACGCCGCGCTGGCCTTTGGGCTCAAGCCGGTGCTGGGCTGGATCGCCCCCGCCATTGCCGCCTCTGCCGCAGGCTGGGCCATGGTGGCGCTGCTAGCGCTCGGTGCCCGCCGCATGGGGGAGGAAGCCCGGTTCGACGCCCGGTTCCACCGCCGCGCCTGGCGCATCCTGGCGGCCTCCGCCGTGATGGGCGCGGTGCTCTACGCGGTGGCGCACACCGTCGGCTGGCTGTTCACGCTGGACTACTGGCGCTACCTGTCCCTGCTGGGGCTGGTGGTGCTGGGCGGCGCGGTCTACTTCGCCGCGGGCCAGGCCCTCGGCGCTTTCCGCCTGTCGGAATTCCGCACCGCCCTCAGCCGCCGGAAACAGGCATGAGCCGCCTCTCCTGCCCCGCCGGCTTTGTGCTGTTCCGCCCCGGGCAGGAGTGCCCCGGCTTTGTCCGCCTCACCGCCGGCCGCATCAAGGTCACGCTGACCGCCGCCAACGGCCGCGAGGTCGTCCTGTACCGTGTTGGCCCGGGCGATATCTGCCTGCAGACCTTCGCTTGCCTCACCGACGGGCGCACTTATGCGGCGGAGGGCGTCGCGGAAACCGCACTGGAGGGAGAACTCATCCCGCACGCCGATTTCCGCCGCGCCATGTCAGAGGACGGGGCCTTCAGGGCCGAAGTCCTGACCGCCGTTGCCCGCCGCTTTGCCGACTACGAGCAGCTGGTGGAAGATGTTGCCCTCACCGGCTTTGACGCCCGCCTCGCCCGGGTGCTGCTGCGGCTGGCGCAGGGCGGCGATGAGATCCGCATCACCCATGACGCGCTGGCCGCCGAAACCGCCTCTGGCCGCGCTTTCGTCACCCGGCGGCTGCGCGAATTCGCCCGCCTCGGCCTGGTGGAAACACAGCGCGGGCAGCTGCGTATCCTGGACCGCGCCGGGCTGGAGCGGATGGCGCAGGACGAAGCCTGAGCTTTGGTGACACTGTCACCGACAGCCGCCCCGGCCGCGGTCTAAAATGGACTCAGAATTTCCAACCTGAGTTCGAAAGGACCACCCAATGCCCCGTAACGAAGGCACCCTCGACCGCGCCCTGCGCATCATTCTCGGCCTGATCCTGCTGTCGCTGGTGTTCATCGGCCCGCAAACCCTGTGGGGCCTCATCGGCCTGGTGCCGCTGGCGACCGGCCTCATGGGCTACTGCCCTCTTTATCAAATCCTCGGCCTCAGCACGTGTCCGCTTAAGAAGCAGGGCTGACCTTCCCTGCCAATTCCGGGTCAAGGGCGGCATAGCCACCGCGCGGCACGCGCGGTTCACCCTTGGGGCGGGATTTGCCGGCCGCAAAATGGAGATAGCGCCTTCACGGCAAACCTGCCCCTGAAGCGCTTCTCAGCGGCTCTTCCCGCCGCGCGTCAGCGCGGCCCGGCCCAACGGCTGCAAATGCCCCTTGGGGCATCGGCAGCGGGCGGGAGCGCCCCGTTTCAATCGTGGCGGATGCGGTTGCGGATCCGGGCCCAGCCGCCCGGCGCCAAAAAGAACGACAGGCTGAACCCGGTGGCAAAACCCGCCAGGTCGGCCACCCAGTCCTTCTGGCCGCCAAACAGCAGCCCGAACACCAGCTGCGCCCCCATCAGGAAGGCAATCAGCGAAAACGCCCGGCTTTGCTGCGCCCCGACCGAGGCCAGCGAGCGCCAAAGCAAAAAGGTGAACGCCCCGATCAGCCCATAGACCGCCGGAAAGCCGCCGATCAGGGGCTGGCCGCTGCTCACCAGCAGCGCATAGCCCAGCGCGCCGCCGGCGCCGGACAGGATAAAGATGATCACCATCGCCAGATCGCCCATCACCTCGCCCACCATCTTGCCCATCGCCAGCACAAAGACGCAGACAAACAGCGCGTGGGTAAAGGCGCCATGCACAAAGATATAGGAGACAAAGCGCTTCAGATGCTCCGGCAGCCAGCGGCCGCTGTCCTGCATCCACCAGAAAATCTCGCTGGAGAACGCATAGGACTGGATCGCCTCCAGCCGCCAGCCGATCGCCTCCGGACCGCCCAGGATGCCGCGCGCGCCCAGCGAGAACACCGCCTCGATCCCGATAATGATCAGGACCAGCGCCACCACCGCGGCGGGCAGAGGGTTGAGGGGGGCATTATTGGGCTGGCTGCTCATCCGGGCTCCTTGCGGCACGGAATCCCCCGCGCCTGTTGACCTATCCTGGCCCCATGGGTAAGCGACGATGGTGCATAATTCCAGACGGGAGTTTCCGGCTATGAGCGAAACCAGCTTCACCCCGCGCGTCTTTTCGGGGATCCAGCCTTCGGGCAACCTGCACTTGGGGAATTACCTCGGTGCGCTGAAGCGCTTCGTCGACTGGCAGGCCAAGGACGTTGAGACCATCTATTGCATGGTCGACCTGCACGCGATCACCGTCTGGCAGGATCCCAAGGACCTGATGAAATCGACCCGCGAGCTGTGCGCGGGCTTCATCGCGGCGGGCATCGACCCGGAAAAGTCCATCCTGATCAACCAGTCCCAGGTGCCCGAGCACGCGCAGCTGGCGTGGATCTTCAACTGCGTCGCCCGCATGGGCTGGATGCAGCGGATGACCCAGTGGAAGGACAAGGCCGGCAAGAACCAGCAGAACGCCTCGCTGGGACTGTTTGCCTATCCGGCGCTGATGGCCGCCGACATCCTGGTGTACCACGCCACCCATGTGCCGGTTGGCGAGGACCAGAAACAGCATCTGGAACTGACCCGCGATATCGCCATCAAGTTCAACCATGACTATGGCGTCAACTTCTTCCCGGAGACCGAACCGGTGATCGAAGGCGCCGCCACCCGGGTGATGAGCCTGCGCGACGGCTCCAAGAAGATGTCGAAATCGGATGCATCCGACGCTTCCCGCATCAACTTGACCGATGACGCAGACGCCATCGCCAAGAAGATCCGCAAGGCCAAGACCGACCCCGAGGCGCTGCCGTCCGAGGCCGAGGGCCTGGAAGGCCGCCCCGAGGCGCGCAACCTGGTCAATATCTATGCCGCCCTGAACGAGCAGAGCGTCGATCAGGTGCTGGCAGATGTCGGCGGCCGGCAGTTCTCGGAATTCAAACCGATGCTGGCGGATCTGGCGGTATCCAAGCTGGCGCCGATCTCGACCGAGATGGCGCGGCTGATGCAGAACCAGGACGAAATCGACAAGATTTTGTCCCGCGGCTCCGAGCGCGCGCGCGAAATCACCGCACCGATCCTGCGCAAGACCTATGACATTGTCGGCATGGTTCCGCCCGCAAGCCTCTGAAATTCAGTGCAGCTGGCGGAAAACGGCCGGATTTCAGCCGCCCCACCGGGGGCGGCTTCTTTTTTGCCGGGACGCCGGGAAACTTTTTCCCCACTCAGCGGTTACCCCCGTACGGCCATGTGCCGGAACAAGGAAGGAACCGTTATGAAACCGGGAATTTTCAAATCGACCACGGCGCTGGCAGTGATGGTCTCGCTGGCAGCACCGCTGCCCGCCCTGTCGCAGGACAAGGGCAACAAGCGCATTGACCTTACCCAGATGACCACCGCCGAGATCGGCAAACTGGTCGAGCGCTGCAGGAAACGCGCCGAACGGCAGCAAAAGAAGCTGGCCGCAGGCGGGGAAGTCCAGGAAAAATCCGGCCGGATCGCCAAGTTCTGCCAGGCCTATGGCACCGGCGACTTTGACGCTGAGCTGCCGGGCGAGCTGCAATCCGCCAGCGTGCTGGCCAGCGTGGCAGAGATGACGGCGGATGCCGGGGCCGCTGTTGAAGCTGAGGCCGGCGCGGAAGTGCAGGCTGGTGCGGACGCTCAGGCTGCGGGCGATGAGAACACCCAGCAGCAGGCAGACGGCACAGCCCCTGCCCAAACTGAGACCGCGGCTGAGGCTGGTGCTGACGCCAATGCAGAGGCAGAAGCCGCCGCCGCAGCGGAAACTGCTGCCGAAGCGGAGGCTGCCGCAGAGTCTGCTGCCGCTCAGGAAGCTGCAGAGGCCGCTGCCCTGGCAGAGGCACTGGAGCAGGAGGCCGCCGCTCAGGAAGCGCAAGCCGAAGCGCAGGACGAACAGGCCGAAGCTCAGGCTGATCAGCAGGCCGAGGCCCAGGCAGAGCAGCAGACCCAAGCGCAAGCTGAGCAGCCGGCAGAGGATGCCGCCGCTGAAGAAACCGCAACCAGCGCCGAAGCGATTGCCGCCGATCTGGCCCAGTCGCAGGGCGATACCGGCGAAACTGCCGACAACCCCGAACTGGTAGAGCTGGACAGCCAGGCCCAGGCCGATGCTCAGGCCGAAGCCGAGACTGAGACCGCCGCAGCTGCCGCTGCCGCCGCGGATAACAGCGACGGCCAGGCCGAGGTGACCGAAGAAACAGTGACCGAGGACACCGTGCGCAGCTCAGATGAGGAGTTTGAGACCGAAGTCGGCGCGGATACCCAAGCTGCGGCAGAAGCCCCTGCCCCGCAGGCCAATGCCGCCGCGGAAGAAGATGACAGCGGCCTGTCCGACCAGCAGCGCAACGCCCTGCTAGGCCTTGGCGCCCTGGCCATCGGCACACTGCTTAACAATGGCGGCAAGGTGGTGTCCAACACAGGCGACCGCGCCATCGTGGAGCAGGACGGACAGTACCGCGTGCTGAAGGACGACGACGCACTGCTGCGCCAGCCGGGCTCCAACGTGACCACCTACCGGTTCCAGGACGGCTCAACCCGCACCGTGGTGACCCGCGAGAACGGCGTTGAGGTGGAAACCATCCGCTCCGCCGAAGGCCGGGTGCTGCGCCGGACCCGCATCCTGCCGGACGGCCGCAGTGTGGTGCTGTTCGACGACACCCAAAAGTCTGAAAAGGTCGTCGTGAACGAGCTGCCGCAAGTTCAGGACAACCGCCGTGCCTTCTCCGGCACCGGTGCCGTATCGGCTGAGGACCTGGCCGCAGCGCTGGCCGCGCAGGAAGCTCCGCAGGTTGACCGCCGCTTCTCGCTGGCGCAGGTCCGCAACATCGACGCGGTGCGCCGCCTGGTGCCTGTGATCAACGTTGACTCGGTGAACTTCGACACCGGCTCCGCAGTGATCCGCCCGCAGGAGGCCGAAGAGCTGGCCGCCCTGGGCAACGCACTGCGCGAGCTGATCGACCGCAGCCCGGGCGAGGTGTTCCTGATCGAAGGCCACACCGATGCGGTGGGCGCAGCGACCTATAACCTGGCGCTGTCGGACCGTCGCGCCGAAACCGTGGCGCTGGCGCTGACCGAATACTTCGACGTGCCGCCGGAGAACATGGTGGTGCAGGGCTATGGTGAAAGCGACCTGGCCGTGCAGACGCTGGACGCCGAACGCGTCAACCGCCGCGTCGCGGTGCGCCGCATCACACCGCTGCTGGGCAGCGAAAGCTGATCCGCAAACTTGAACAGCTGCACCCGGCGGGACTTCTCCGCCGGGTGTGTTTCCGTGCCTATCCCGCAGGTGTCCTGCGCCGCGACCACAGCCCGTATTTCAGGGCGAATGACTTCAGCGAAAACCGGCGCCTGCCGGAATTCCCACGCGTCTTCCCGGCCGCGGTCCGGTCGAACTCATACATGTCGATGGCGCGTTCGGCGCATCCGCAGGCCTCACCCAGCCCGACCTTTTTGTAATAGAAACTCTCAAAGCTCTCAGGTTTCTGCATCGCATCCTCCCTTGGCGGAGAAAGCTAGCGCAGAAAACGCTGAACGCAAAACGGCCTTTACAGCCCCTTCACCCCATGAAGGGTCAGGTCCGCAACCAGCCGGGCATAATCCTCCCGCGCCTTGGACCCGGCGCCGGTATTCCACATGTAATACCAGTTCAGCATCCCGAAGACCGACATGGTGGCGCCGCGCAGCTTGGCGCTGTCGCCGTCAAAAACCTCAGGCGCCACCGCCTGCAACGCATCGCTCATGAACTGGACCATCTCGCGCTGATAGCCGCGCAGATGCTTCTGCTGCTCCTCCGGCAGCGCCCCCATCGCACCCAGCTGCACCTGGTGCTCATGGTCTGCGCCCTGATAGGCCAGCAGGATTTCCGAGACGATGCGGCGCAGCCGCTCCTGCGGGCCGCAGCCGTCCAGCTCCACCTCGCAGACCCGGTCGCGCAGGTCGCTGAGATAGGTGTCGAGGAGGCCGAAGAGAACGGCATCCTTGCTGTCATAGTAGTGGTAGATGTTCGCCTTGGAGATCCCGCATTCCCGCGCCAGCTGGGTCATCGACGCGCGGTCATAGCCTGCTTCCGCAAACACTTTGGCTGCGGACTTCAGGATCTGCGCGCGTTTCTGATCATGGTCTTTTGCGATCGTGCGGGCCAAGGCTCACTCTCCCGGGTCAGGACTTGTTGCGGTTGTCGACAACGCGCTTGGCCTTGCCCTGGCTGCGCTCGACGGATCCGGGGTCGCCTACAATGATCTCGGTGGAAACGCCAACCATATCCTTAATCCGCTTGGTCAGCATCCGCGCCGCCGCGGTCTTGCTCAGCTCATCCGTGGCATCCGGATTAGCCTCGACATACACCCGCATCGCGTCCATCCGGCCGGATTTATACAGCTCGATCTGGTAATGCGGCGCCAGCCCGCCGGTCGCCATCAGCTGCTCCTCCACCTGGCTGGGGAAGACGTTGACGCCGCGCAGGATGATCATGTCGTCGCTGCGCCCGGTGATCTTCTCCATCCGGCGCATCGTGCGCGCGGTGCCCGGCAGCAGCCGCGTCAGGTCGCGGGTGCGGTAGCGGATCATCGGCAGGCCTTCCTTGGTCAGCGTGGTGAACACCAGCTCGCCCATCTCCCCGTCCGGCAGCACCTCGCCGGTGGCCGGGTCGATGATTTCCGGCAGGAAGTGATCCTCCCAGATGACCGGGCCGTCCTTGGTCTCGACGCATTCGTTCGCCACGCCCGGCCCCATGATTTCGCTGAGGCCGTAGATATCGACCGCGTGCATGTCAAAGGCGTCCTCGACCTCCTTGCGCATCGCGTCGGTCCAGGGTTCGGCCCCGAACACGCCAACCTTCAGCGAGCATTCGCGCGGGTCCATGCCGATCTTGTGGTACTGCTCCAGGATGTTGAGCATGTAGGACGGCGTCACCATGATCCCGTCGGGTTTGAAGTCGGTGATCAGGCCGACCTGCTTTTCGGTCTGCCCGCCCGACATCGGAACGACAGTGGCGCCCAGGCGCTCGATCCCGTAATGCGCGCCAAGACCGCCGGTGAACAGGCCATAGCCGTAGGCGTTATGCACCATATCGCCTTTGCGCAGCCCCGCCGCCCGCAGGGAGCGCGCCACCAGATCCGCCCAGTTGTCGATGTCGCCCTTGGTATAGCCGACCACCGTCGGCTTGCCGGTGGTGCCGGAGGACGCATGCAGGCGGATGATTTCACTGCGCGGCACGGCAAACAGGCCGAAGGGGTAATTGTCCCGCAGGTCGTTCTTGTAGGTGAAGGGGAACTTAGCCAGATCGGACAGCTGTTGCAGGTCGTCCGGGTGCACGCCCGCCTCGTCGAAGCGCTGCTTGTACATCGCCACGTTATCATAGGCATGGCGCACCGACCATTTCAGCCGCTCCAGCTGCAGGTTGCGGATTTCGTCGATCGAGGCGATCTCGATCGGATCCAGATCGCTCTTGTTCGGGGTCAAATCTTCCATGGCGTCCTCCACACCTTATTCGTCAAACAACTGGCCTTTGACCGCCCGGGAGAAGCCCCGGAACTCGGCGATCTGCTGGCCGTCCTGATTGGTCACTGTCACGTCATAGATGCCGCTGCGCCCGGTCAGGGAAATCTCGCGGGCCTTGGCGATCAGCGTGTCGCCCAGCCGTCCCGGCGCGGTGAAGCTGATCACGTTGTGCTGCGCCACGGTCGACTGGTTGCGGCTGTTGCAGGCAAAGGCAAAGGCGCTGTCGGCCAGCATGAACGTCACGCCGCCGTGGCAGATGCCGTGGCCGTTGCAGTGGTGCTGCGCAATCGTCAGCTCCAGCGTGGCCTCGCCCTCATCCACATGGGTGATCTCCATCCCCGCCCACTTGGACGCGTGGTCCTCTGCCCACATCGCGGCGGCGGATTTTTCGGCGCGTTCCTTGGGGGTCATGGTCACTTGCCCTTGAACGCGGGCGCGCGCTTTTCCAGGAAGCTGGCAACGCCCTCAGCGTAATCCGCGCTTTCGCCGCAGGTCTTCATCGCGTCCGCCTCGATCTCCAGCTGGTCAGACAGCGTGTTCACCGCCGCCGCTTGGATGCACTGTTTGGTCAGACCCAGCCCCAGTGTCGGGCCATTTGCGAATTTCTCAGCCATGGCGCGGGCCTCTGTCATCAGGTCGCCGTCCGGCAGCGCCTTCCAGATCAGGCCCCAGTCTTCGGCCTTTTTCGCAGGCAGCGGCTCCGCGGTCAGCGCAAGCCCCTTGGCGCGCGCTTCGCCCAGCAGCCGCGGCAGATGCCAGCTGCCGCCGGTATCCGGGATCAGGCCAACCTTTGAAAACGACTGAATGAACTTGGCGCTTTCCGCCGCCAGCACCATGTCGCAGGCCAGCGCCAGATTGGCGCCCGCCCCGGCAGCCACGCCGTTGACGGCACAGATGACCGGAAAGTTCAGCTCGCGGATCAGCCGCACCAGGGGTGCATAGAATTTGCGCACGGTCTGGCTCAGGTCCGGCGGCCCGTCCATCTTGCGCGGGTCGCGATCGCCCAGGTCCTGCCCGGCGCAAAAGCCGCGCCCGGCCCCGGTCAGCAGCACCGCGCGGGCACCGCCATCACGGGCGGCCTCAAGTGCCGCGCGCAAGGCGTTGTGCATGTCCTCATTGAAACTGTTCAGCCGGTCCGGACGGTTCAGGGTGATCTCCACCCAGGTCCCGTGATCCTCCACCAGAATCGTATCGCTCATCGCTCCCTCACCCTGTCAGCGGCGCATTTGACAAATTCCTTGCATAAACCGACCGGACGGTCAATATATCTCAGCATCGGATTCCAGCCAGCCGGCCCTGCCGGCCTGACGAAAAGGACAGCATCATGAGCCTTCTAGAGATTTCCAGCTTTGCAGCGGGTCAATGGGTCGCACCGGGCGCAGGCGCCCGCAACATCGCCAGCGCCATCACCGGCGAGGTGATCGCCAGCGCCGGCAATGACGCGCTCGACGTGCAAGGAATGCTCGACTACGCCCGCACGGTGGGCGGTGCGAACCTGCGCAAGCTGACCTTCCACGACCGCGCCCGGATGCTGAAGGCGCTGGCTGGCCACCTGAACCAGCACAAGCAGGCGCTTTACGACCTCAGCTTCGATACCGGCGCCACCCAGTCCGACCACATGATCGACATCGACGGCGGCATCGGCACCATGTTCGTCTTCGCTTCCAAGGGCCGCCGCGAGATGCCGGACGCCCATGTCTACCTCGACGGCGATGTGGAGCAGCTCAGCCGCAACGGCACCTTCCTGGGCCAGCACATCTGCACCCCGCTGCGCGGCGTCGCGGTGCATATCAACGCCTTCAACTTCCCGGTCTGGGGCATGCTGGAGAAACTGGCCCCGACCCTGCTGGCCGGCGTCCCGGCCATCGTGAAACCCGCCACCAACAGCTGCTATGTGACGGAACTGGCAGTGAAACTGATGCTGGACAGCGGCATCCTGCCCGAAGGCGCGCTGCAGCTGGTCTCCGGCGGCTTGGGCGACATGCTGGACCATCTGACCATGCAGGACGTGGTCAGCTTCACCGGCTCCGCCAATACCGCGCTGAAACTGCGCGCCAACCCGGTGATCCTGGAAAACTCGGTCCGTTTTGTGGCCGAACAGGACAGCCTCAACGCCTCGATCCTTGGCCCCGACGCGCAGCCCGGAACGCCGGAGTTTGACCTCTTCGTCAAGGAAGTCAGCCGCGAGATGACCACCAAGGCGGGCCAAAAATGCACCGCCATCCGCCGCATCATCGCGCCCCAGGCGCAGGTGGACGCGGTGATCGAAGCACTGTCGGCCCGACTGGCGAAAACGCAGATCGGCGACCCGCGCCTGGAAACCACCCGCATGGGCGCGCTGGTCTCCAACAGCCAGAAACGCGACGTGCTGGAAAAGGCTGAAATCATCGGCCAGGAAGCAGAGCGCGTCTTTGGCGATCCGGAAAACTTCTCCGTCGATGGCGCCGATGCCGAAAAAGGCGCCTTTGTGCCGCCGATGCTGTTCCACTGCGCCGACCCGGACAACGCCAGCCGCGTGCACGACACAGAGGCCTTCGGCCCCGTCTCCACCATCATGGGCTACCGCGATCTGGACCACGCCATTGATCTGGCCAACCGCGGCCAGGGCTCGCTGGTGGCCTCGGTGATCACCCATGACCCGGCCGTCTCCCGCGACGTCGCCATCGGCGCCGGCGCCTACCACGGCCGCCTCTACTTCAATAACCGCGACTCGATGAAGGAATCGACCGGCCACGGCTCCCCCCTGCCCCACATGGTGCATGGCGGCCCAGGCCGGGCAGGCGGCGGCGAGGAGATGGGCGGTGTGCGCGGCGTCAAACACTACATGCAGCGCACCGCCATCCAGGGCTCGCCTGACATCCTGTCCGCGATTGGCGAGAAATGGGTCCCCGGCGGCACCGAGATCGAAGGCCCCGCCCACCCCTTCACCCGCAAGTTCGGCGAGCTGTCAATCGGCGAGACCCTGCACACCGCGCCGCGCACCGTCACGCTGGAGGATATTGAGATCTTCGCCCATTTCACCGGCGACACCTTCTATGCCCACATGGACGACGACGCCGCCAAGCGGAACCCGTTCTTCCCGGGCCGCGTGGCGCATGGCTACCTGCTCTTGTCCTTTGCCGCGGGCATGTTCGTGCAGCCGGACGAGGGCCCGGTTCTGGCCAACACCGGCCTCGACAATCTGCGTTTCATGAAGCCGGTTTCGGCGGGCGACAGCATCAAGGTCCGCCTCACCGTCAAAAAGAAAACCCCCCGCAACGAGGAGTACGGCGAGGTCCGCTGGCATGTGACCCTGACCAACCAGGACGATGAGATTGCAGCAGAGTACGAACTGCTGACAATGAACGCCTACTAAAACTGCGAAAATGCGGCACGCAGCCCCGCTGCCGCCAACCGCCCGGACTGGCCTTACCGGTCCGGGCGAACTATGTTTATCCCTATGAACGAACAGCATAACCCCTGGTTTGAGACAACCGTCCAGCAGCTGAACGACCCGCAGAACCAGCGGGTCTGGTCGGTGATCGTATCGCTGTTCGGCGATCTGGCGCAGGACAAGGGCGCCCGGATCAGCGGCAGCGCCCTGACCCGCATCATCACCCCGATGGGAATCAAGCCCGAGGCAATCCGCGTGGCACTGCACCGGCTGCGCAAGGACGGCTGGATCGAAAGCGCCCGCTCAGGCCGTGCCTCGGTCCACTACCTGACCGAATACGGCCGCAACCAATCCGCCGCCGTCACCCCCCGGATCTATGAGCGCCGCGCCGCCGCCCCCGGCGACTGGCACCTGCTGATCGCCGAGGACGGCGCCGGGCAGGCAACCCTGGACGAGGTGCTGCTGCTGTCCAATTACGTCGCCGTGAACCGCACCACCGCGCTTGGCCACGGCCCGATGCCGCGCAACCTGGACGACCTGCTGGCGGCGGGGGTCAACAGCATGAGCGTTCCTGGCTGGCTCAAGGCCCGGCTGTTTCCGGACCACCTGCAGGACGCCTGCGCCGCGCTGCAGCGCGACCTGAAGCAGATTGCTCCGCCGCCTGCGGGCCTGACCCCGGCGCAGACCGGCACCTTGCGGACGCTGATCGTGCACCGCTGGCGCCGCGTGGTGCTGCGCCACCCGGACCTGCCGCCCAGCTTCCACCCTGAGGACTGGGCCGGAGAAGCCTGCCGCGCCCTGGTATTCCAGCTGCTGGACCGCCTGCCGCAGCCAGAGCTGTCCGCCCTGGACGCGCAGACCGAATAGCCGCGAAACGGCGCTGCAATCCTGCCGCGCCGCAGCCCGGCGCGCCTGAGAAAAGATAATCCCTTGTTTTTAATCGCTTTCTCGCCCCCTCATGAAAAACATCGGAAGAATCCGCATTTCCCTGCCTTTTCTGCTTGACCCCACCGCCGGCATTCCTTAAATCGCGTCCACACAGCGAGCGGCGGAGTAGCTCAGTTGGTTAGAGCAGCGGAATCATAATCCGCGTGTCGGGGGTTCAAGTCCCTCCTCCGCTACCACCCCTCCCTTGAAAATCCGGCAAGGCCGTTGGCGGTTAAGCATGCTGCAGGCAGCTGCCCACCTGTTTGGCGGGCAGCCAGGCAGCCGGGCTGTGCTTTCCTGAGGTTTGAATGCCGCTTAGCCGCGGGAACGACCAATTTCCGCCCTCCTGGCAGCTCTATGACGGCCCGTGCGCTGGCAGACCCGCTCCGGCACCCCATTGCGGAACATCGCAGCGCAAACCGGTCCTAGCGGGTTCCGGGCGGGTCTAGGTGTCCTGCGCCGCGCCCAGCTTGTCGGCCTTGACCGCGCCGCGCTGTCCCATCGGCTCCGCCGGGCCGACAGTTGTGTCGTAGGCGGTCTGCGCCTCGACCTCTGCGTTGATCTCGGCGCCAAGCAGCACGATGAAGGCAGAAATCCACAGCCACATCAGCAGCACCACGACCCCCGCCAGCGCGCCGAAGCTTTCGTTATAGGATCCGAAGTTGCCGACGTAGAACGCAAACCCCGCGGAGCCCGCCAGCCAAAGAACACAGGCGGCAATTGCACCGGGCGACGCCCACAGAAATTCCGGCTTATCCCGTGACGGGCCGTAACGGTACAGCACCGCAAGCCCGGCCATGGTCGTGAGCAGCAGCACCCCCCACACCAGCAGCGTGCCAAGGATTTCGGTCACGGGCCCGGCGTCGATCAGCGCGATAACCGATGGGACCGCCAGCGTCGCCAGAAGCCCCATCAGCAGTCCCGCGATCAGGAACAGCGTCAGAACGAGGGTGACAAAGGTCTTCATGAAAAAGCCGCGCCTTTCCTCCTCGTCGTAAGCCACGTTCATGCCTTCGATGAGGCTGTTCATGCCCTTGGACGCAGAATAAAGGGCGATCAGAATACCCGCCACAGCAGCAAGGCCCAGCCCGCCTTCCCGCGAACCTGCGACCTGGGTCGCCTGGCCGATGACGATTTCCATCACTTCGTCCGGCACGACCCCTTCCAGCTGCGAAATCTGGTCGACAATCTGGCTGGGTTCAATCATCAGGCCGCCAATCGCCAGAAGCGCGGTAATGGCCGGGAACAGCGCCATAAGCCCGTAAAAGGCGACGCCGGCAGCGATCAGCCCGACATGGTCGGTTGCGATCTCATCCTTGACCCGCAGGGCAATATCCTTCCAGCCCTTGGGCGGGATCTTATGCGGTGCATCCGCCTGCCTGCCGCGTGTCATGGCGTCTCCTCCAAAGCCGTTTCATGCAAAGCCGGAGGCTGCCGCAGCAGCCTCCGGACCCGTCTTACGATGAAGAAGGCTTACCCAAGTCCTTTTCCTTGGCCTTGTCGGCGGCCGCGCCGGCAATCCGCTTGCCAGCCGACTTCGCCTCATCGACAGCCGCCTGGGCCGCCGTCTTGCCTTGCGGCGCGGCGCTGTCCATGGCGTCCCGCTTTTCGCTGGCGATGGTTTCAGCCTCCTTGCGGGCGGCCTGCATCACAGCCACGGCTTTCTCCTGCTCTTCGCGGAAGATCGCCTCGGCCCGCTCCATCATCTTGTCGCTGTGCGCGCCCAGGGCGTCATCCTCGGTGCGCGTGCGCGGCAGCGCGCCGCCAATCGCCGCCCCCAGCGCCAGCGCCAGTGCGCCTGCGACCAGCGGCTGCCGGTTGAAAAAGTCCGCCGACTGACGCGAGCCGGACGCCAGCGCCCCGGCAGCCTTGCGCCGGGCATCGACAGCAGCCTCGCGCGCCGCGATCACGCGGGCCCTGGCCTCTTCCGAGAGGTTCTCCGTGCCCTCCGACAGACGGTCGCGCAAACGCGCAGCCCGGGCACGGGCGGCATCTGCGGCGTCCGACACCGAGGACGCGGCAGAGGAGGCGCCGTCACGGACGGCCTGCCCTGCGGCAGCGGCCTTGCCCTTCGCGGCTGCACCAGCGTCCTTGGCCGCTGAACCGGCCGCCGATGCCTTGTCGTGCACAGCCTGACCCGCGGCAGACGCCTTGGCCTGTGCCGATGCGGCGGCTCCGGAAGCGCGGTCCGCAAGGCTGCTGCCGCCGCTATCCTCGTCATCATCGCGGGCCCAGGACGGGACGCCTTCAGAGCCGCCCTTCATGCGCGGATCAGGGCGTGTCACAAGCATGCCGCTGGTGTCGTGCCCGCCGTAGCTGCTGCCTGACCGGCGGTCTTCCCAGCCGCTGTCACCGTAAGCTTCGCTGCTTCCGTACCCTTCGCGGCCACGCGCGCGGCCAGCGTAATCAGCCCCCCGCTGTTCCGCGCCACTGCGGCTGGCGCCGGAGCGGCCTTGCCCGAAGATCATCCAGGCCAGCCCGACGCCGGTCAGAACCACGGCTGCCGGGTTTTCCTTTACGGTCCGGGTGATGGCATTGCCGATCTCGCCGCCATGCTCGCGCAGCTGATCGCCCAGCTGCTGCACCACGCCGTCGACGGAAAACTTGTTCTGCAAATTCTCAAGGTTGCTGGTCAGCTGCGCGCGGTCCCGTTCGATCTCGCGCTCGATCTCGTGAACAGAACGGTTATCATTTGTCATTGTACGTCTCCTTGATGGATTGCGCGTCGCGCTTCACGTTTTCAGCGGTGCGGGTGGGGGCCAGGCTTGAAAGCTTCAGGTCGCTGGTCCCCTTGGCGATCATACCAAAGGCTGCGGCCGCAAAGGCCACCCCGACAAGCAGGGCTGCCCAGCCCGGATCCATGCCGGCTTCGGTCAGCGCCGCCGACAGGGCCGCTGCCAGAACGTTAAGCGCGGTCAGCGCCACGACGACACCGCCAACGATCAGTCCCAGGGCGACAGCAGCGCGGTTGATGTTTTCGCCAACCTCAGCCCGCGCAAGCGCGAGCTCGTTGCGGACCAGCGAGCTGATGTTGTTCAGCGCCTCGGTCACGATGCTGGCAGCATTCGGCGTGGCGCCGGGGTCGGGGTTCGTCTGTGTCATTTCACCTCTCCCGTGTTCTTCGTGACCGTGTTTTGCGTAACCGGGTACGGGCTGGCCGGACGATCAGGGCTTGCCGAAGGGGTTGCCGCAGGCGCGTGCGCCGCGCTGGCCGCCGGGCCGTCCTGGCGGCTGCTGTCCGACGCCTTGGCAAAGCGTGCAGCGGCAAAGCCCAGCAGCGCAGCGCTGCTCAGGAACATGACCGGGTTTTTGCGGGCAAAGCCCGAAACGGAATGGACCATATCGCCCAGATCCTGGTTGCGGATTGAATCTGACACATCGGCCAGAGTACCGGCCACTTGGCCGATTGCGCGTTCATGCGGCGAGCCGCTGCGCATTTCGTCGGAAGCGGTGCGCAGCGCAGCCGCCACGGACTTCACCTCGTCGGCGACGCTTTCCTTAGCTGCTTCTGCGCGGCTCTGCGCCTCTTGTTTGGCGGTTTCGGCGGCGCTCGCCGCAGCGGACTTGGCCTCTTCGGCAACGTTTTTTGCGGCGGTTTTCACTTTGTCTGTTCCGGACATCTGAATACTCCCTCTGATCAGGCGATAAAGTTGAGCAAGGCGAGAACGACGACAACGACGCCAATGATATAGAAAATGCTGTGCATGGCTTCCTCCCCGGGCTGTATCGGTCGGTTCGATACTTGGACAACTCACAGCACACCGGTTCAGTTCCAATTTTCCCGGAACGTGCAGCCAATTTATGCGAGGAAAACCGGAGTCCGGCCCCCGGCAGGTCAGCTCAGCAGCCGTCCAGGCAGGGAATGCTGTGCCGCCTCCGGCCGGCCAGGGCCGGCGTTCAGAACCCCGGAACCTGCACGGCCAGCGTCCGCTCGTCGAATGCCATCAGCGGCATATGCCAGACGCTGCCGGGCCAGCGCAGTTCCATCTCAAGCTTGCGGGGCCGGTAAACCGCCGTGTAAAGCGTGCCGAACCCCTCGCTGAAGGCAGAGGAATACAAGGGCGGCTTCAGAAACGCGCCTATGAACTTCTCTTCCGGCTCCCTGTGCAGCGTCAGCCGCTGCAGCAGGAAACGCTCCCGTTCCACCGTCGCCGTGAACCGCGCATGGCTGTCCCACTCCACCTTCTCCTGGTGGTTGGTGGCAACTGATACATGCTTGAGCACCGCCTTGCGGTCTGGCGCCATGAAGGCGGTGAGGAATTTGCGGGAACGGTCGACCACGGTGACGTTGTAGCTCATATGCGTCGGCAAGCGGGACAGCGCCGCGCCCGCCTCCTCGGCGGTTTCGCAGGTCTGCAGCACGTAGCGCAGGATCAGCGGCACGCCGAACCCCTCGCCGACCACCCGGCGGCCGCCGAAGGTCAGCGACATCGCCAGCCCGGCATCGTTGATGCCGTCGACCAGTCCCCACAGGCTGTCGCTGGTGCCCAGCACCGTGCGGCCCAGCCACTCGGTGCGCATCACCACCCCGTCAAAGGCGTGCGGGCTGTAGTCGTAGTTGCGCACCAAAACCGGCTCCGGGCCAGGCCACAGTGCCTGGGAACAGGCCGACAAATAGGGCGGCGGGCAATAAAAGCTGAGAAACCGCGCCGCGTGATCTGCCCCGCCGGCCAGATCGCACAGCTCCTCATAGAGCGGCAGCAGCTCCGGCATATGAGTCTTCAGCGCGTTGACGCTGTCCAGATAGCCGGGACGCGCCTCCGGGCCTTCGTGGATCCACCACTGGTGGTAGTCCGGCCAGAACTCCTGGAACAGCCCGGCCCACTTTGGGCCGGGCTGGGGTTCGTCAATGGCGCGCCAGCGGATGATCATGTCCTCACGGGGGCTACATGATCTTGAAGGCAGGGTCGGCCACCACCGGGCCGGCTTCCTGCATCGGCAGCGGACGCGCCTTCACGCCGCTTTTGATCGCGTCGATCCAGCGCTTGCCGCGGTCGTTCAGCTGGAAGCCCGGCGTCATCGACCGGCCGCGGGTCACCAGGATGCCAATGTCGGCGCCCTCATACCGGTAATCTCCCGGCTGCAGGATGCGCAGGAAAAACGCCTCCTGCTCGCTCTCGACGGCGCGGCGGTGATAGTCGAAGCGGTCGAACTGCACGCTGCCGTCCTCGGCCATGCGGTAAATGCCGGTCTCCGGCACCTCTGTGGCGATATCGACGGAATCGTCGGTGTGCTTGATCACCATCTGCGACCAGCTGTCGATCATCTTGGGATCGGCCCAGCGGTTGTTCAGCTCTGCCACGTCCAGCTTGAACTTCTTCTTCGAGAACTCCAGCAGGTGGAACAGGAACAGCGGCGCATCCGCATGGGCGAAGGCCGCGTGGTTGGTCATCGACGAGGCGCCAGTGATGCGCGGGTTCAATTCCCCCAGCCAGATATCCCCGGTTTTCTTGTCGATCAGGAAATCCAGCTCGAAATAGCCGCGGTAGCCTTCCTTGCGCAGCTGCTCGCCGAATTTGAAGGTGAGCTCCCGCGCCCGCTCCCGGGTCTTGGGCGGAAACGCGGTCGAGAAGATCTCGTTGCCGCACCAGCCGCCGCGGTAGGGGGTCAGCTCCTTGAAGCCCACCAGCTCTGTCATCAGCGGCCCGACAATGGTGCCCTCCTTGGTCGCGCAGGCCTCAATCGCGGAGCCGCGGCAGTCGATACGCTTCATGATCTTGATCTCGCCCTCGCCGACGATCTCATGCTCATGGCGGCGGAAATCGGCTTCGGAATTGATAAAGAAGGTGGTGTGCCCGCTGTCGCCGAAGGCCGACTGCAGCACCACGTCATGGCCGATGCCCGCCTTGTCGCAGGTCTTCTTCAGATCCTCGTAATCCTTGACCTCCGCCAGCACGTTCGGCACCGAGGGCACGCCTGCCTTGTTGCCGATCCGGACCGTTTCGATCTTGTTGTCCATGTTCTGGCGCAGCTTGGCGCTGGGGAACCAGACCTCGCCGCCCAGATCCTTGGCCAGGCGTTCGGTCACTTCGTCGAACATCAGGAACACGAACTTGGGCTTGCCGCCGCGCCCCTTGATCCATTCGACAACCTCCTTGTGCTGCAGCAGGTAGTTGTTGATGTCCTCGATCGACTGGAATTCCGCGTGCGGCTGCTCGGAGGGGCAGAACACGTTGGGATGCTTGCCGCCGTAGCAGTCAATGTAGCATATGTATTTGAAGTTCTTACACCATTCATCCAGACCCAGCAGATTGAAATTGGTTGCCGAGACAAAGTACACAGGGTCCTCGTTGCGGTGGAAGTGCCGGCGTATTTCCGAGATATTGTTCAGTACTGCAGATGGCATACCATTTCTCCCTTCAGAATATCTTGTGCCGGGCCGCGTTCAGCTTCAGCCGCGCTTCATTGGCCTTGGCCTGCTGTTTCAGGGCCTCCTGCGTGAACACGCGCAGCCCCAGGTCGGCCCGGTAGCCGTGGATCTCGCTCACGTCCAAGGCCCGCATAAACGCCAGGATCTCCTGGCTCACCACCTGCCCCGGCACCAAGATCGGAAATCCCGGCGGATAGGGAATGATGAACGAGGCTGACACCACCTCCTGGCCGCTTTCCATCGCCGCCCTGATCGACCCGTCCAGTTCCAGATAGTCGCAGTTGTTTTCCTCGTAGCTGAGGAAAAACGCCGAACGGATATCGCCCTCGGGCGTTTCCGGGGCAGAGCGGAAGGCGTCGTGGAAGCGGCTGAAATCGGGCAGCGGCGGCAGGTCGTGCATCAGGTTCGAAACCCGCTTTTCGAACCCGCGCCGCTCCATTATCGAGGCGTCATCCAGCAATTCGTCCAGACCGGTGGCAATCTCCACCAGAACCTCGATCAGATAGGCCACCGAGGACCGCGTGGTGCCGATGTTGGTCATGAACAGCACCGTATTGCGCGAGGTCTTGTTGATCTGGATTCCGTATTTATCCATCAGGATCTCGGTCTTGAACGTGTCGCCATCCCAGCCGGTGCCGCCCACCGCCAGCGTCACCCGGGTCGGGTCCAGCACAAATTCGTCATGCACCAGGCTGTCCCAAACGTCGGTCCAGCCGCGCTGCGGATCGTAATAGCTTTCCAGGCCGCTTTGACGATGCTCGATTGGGATCATGTCCGCAGCGGTCAGGATCCGGAAATACTTGCTCAGCCGCGGATGCGTCATGATCGCCCGCCGCATGGCCATCGCCGCCTCAACCTGGCGATGCACGAATTCGAAGCCCTCCAGTTCGACCTGCCGCCGCCCGACATCAAGCGAGGCAATGATCTGGTAGTTCGGCGACGTCGAGGTGTGGGTCATATAGGCCTCGTGGAAACTCACCTCCACTTCGCCTTTGAAATCCTGATCGTTGACGTGGATCATCGACCCCTGCCGCAGCGAGGTCAGCGTCTTGTGCGTCGACTGGGTGGCATAGACCCGCACCCGCGCATCCGGCGGCGGCAGCAGCCGGGTGTTCAGCCAATCCTCCTCGCTGGCGTCCTTCAGCTGTTTCTGCTGCTCCTCCCAGGCCTTGGCATGGGCGTCGCTGCGCAGCCGCTCGCGCAGCACATTGGCGGCGTTCATCGCGGTCCGCTGCCGGTACAGCGGGCTGAACCGGGCAAAGGCGAACCAGGCCTCGTCCCACAGGAAGATCAGGTCCGGCTTGATCGCCAGGCATTCCTCCATCATCCGCTCGACGTTGTAGACGATGCCGTCAAAGGTGCAGTTGGTCAGCAAGAGCATCCGCACCCGGTTCAGCTTGCCCTGCGCCTTGAGGTGCAGCAGCATGTGCTTGATCTCGCGCAGCGGCACCGCGCCGTACATCGAGTATTCATGCAGCGGGTAGCTGTCGAGATAGACCACCTGCGCCCCCGCCAGCACCAGCCCGTAGTGGTGCGATTTGTGGCAGTCGCGGTCCACCAGCACGATATCGCCGGGCCGCACCAGCGCCTGCACCACGATCTTGTTGCAGGTGGAGGTGCCGTTGGTGGCAAAGAACGTCTGCTTCGACCCGAACGCCCGGCTGGCCTGTTCCTGCGCCTGCTTGATGGGCCCGTGCGGCTCCAGCAGGCTGTCCAGCCCGCCGGAGGTGGCGGAGGTCTCCGCCAGGAAAATGTTGGAACCGTAAAACGCCCCCATGTCCTGAATCCAATGGCTGCGCGAGACCGACTTGCCGCGGCTGATCGGCATCGCGTGGAAAACGCCCGTGGGCTGTTTGGAATACTCGACCAGCGCCGTGAAAAACGGCGTCTTATAGCGCGCCTGCACCCCCCTCAGGATATTGAGGTGCAGCTCCATAAAGTCTTCCTGGTTGTAAAAGACCCGGCGGCAGATCCCCAGATCATGGCCCGCGATCTCCTCGACCGAACGGTCGGTGACCAGATAGGCGTCCAGTTCGGGCCGGACATTCGCCACCAGCCGGCACAGCGCCGGCCCGTGGTCAAGCGAACGGACCGCCTCGATCCCCTGGGTGCCGCCGGCCCAGTCCAGGTAGCGGGTCAGCAGCGACATCTCCATTTGCGAGTCGAACTTGAGGCCCGGCCGCACCACAATGGCCTGAATATTATAGTTGAACAGGATCCCGATCAGCGCGTCCTGCAGGCTGGGCACCACCACGGTTTCATAGTGAAACGGGTCTTCCGGGCGGCGCATCTTCTTGAAGTTGCTGTGCAGCCAGCGCTCCTGGTGCTCGTTGACGTTGTCGACCACCAGCACTTCGAAATAGGGCTTGGCCAGGGCCCGCGCCTCGGGCGGCTGGATCACCTCATCCTCATGCTCGTCCGCATCGGCCGAGTCGCGGTCCAGCGGCACATGCCGCCGCCGGTAGGCGCCGGTGGACAAGGCCCGGCACACGCGCTGGACGGAAAAGGCCACATCGGCGTAATTCCCGTGCTCGAACTGGCGCCGCATCTGTTCAAACGCCTGCACGCCGGGGAAGGCCCAATAAGTCTCAATCGGAGCCAGTAAATCAAACAGCGCCCGGACATTTGTCACGAGCGCTGCTTCACGTTTCGGTTTTCGGGCACTGGCCAGGGCTTCGGTTACTTCTCTCAGCGTTGTCCATTGGTCGTGACGCAGCTGGATCGCGGAGTAATAGTCGCCCATTACTTGCATATGCACCTCCCATCCTGGTTATCAACGGGAGATCAAAGGGCTCTGGCTACTAAGAAATGAGACTGATCAACCGCCTGCTTTTCTTTCAGCGTAGTGTATCGGATGCAATTCGGCAAACCCGTTTGCGTCGTCGCCCGGCGCGCGGGCGTTCAGGCCCGCCTGCGAGCCCTGCACCGGGATCTCCAGCGGCCCAAGCGTATGCAGGTAAGCATCCGCACCGCTGGAACGGTCGTAGACGGGAAAATCCGCCTCCCGGTCGCGGAAGCTTTTCAGCACCTGGCCCAGCCCCTTCAGGCCGACCTCGCGCTGGCGGCGCACCTGATCCAGATCCAGTTCCAGCGGGAACATGTCCTCGTGCCGGCCCGACTGGTGCAGCACCGTGGCGGACGGGTCGATGATACAGGATTGCCCGACCCCGCCGGCGCCCAGCCCGTTCACGTCGACGACATAACACTGGAACTGCGCTGCGGTGGCGCGGGCAATGGACAGTTCGGCATCCCGGTCCGCGGTCCCGGTCAGCACCGGATGCAGCAGCACCTCGACCCCCTGGCTGGTCAGCTGGCGGGTGGTTTCCGGGAACCAGATGTCATAGCAGATCGACAAGCCGAACCGGCCCACCTCCGGAATGTCGAACACGCAGAATTCCGTGCCGGCTTCGACGCCCTGCTCATACGGGCGGAACGGGAACATCTTGCGGTAGACCGCGACCACCTCGCCCTGCGGATTGATGACCGAGGAGGTGTTGTGGATCTTGCCGGACTCCGCCACCTCGAACATCGAGCCGGGCACCACCCAGATCCCGTGTTTCACCGCAGCGGCGCAAAAGCGCTCAATCGCCTCGTTGTGCAGCGGCTGCGCGAATTTGGTCAGCGGGCCATAGGGCGCCAGCTCGCTGAACACGGCCATCTGTGTCCAGGGAAAGCGCGCCATCAGCACGTCGATCCGGTGAATCATTGCGTCGACATTCGAATGCAGCGCGTCCACATGCATTTGGATGCCCGCGATGGAAAATGGGGTCATTCGGCCCGTACTCCGTTGGCGTTTCTGCCCCCGAGAGTACAGGATCGCGGCGGCAGCCGCCATCCCGGCCAGCGCGCCCTGACGCGCAGGCAGGGCAAGTGTTGCGTAAGGGCCGGCAAACCGCCTGAATGCTAGGCGATTGCCTGCTCGATCAGCGCCGCGGCCGCTGTGCGGGCATCGCGCGCCGGGGCGCTGCCGTGGGTCAGGGCGGCCAGCACAATCGCGCCCTCTTTCAGCACCATCAGCTGACGCGCCAGGGTGTCCGGCTCCCGGGCGCCGGCCTCGGCCGCCAGGCGCGCGAAATGCTCCTGCAACAGCCGCTTGTGCTCTGCCGACTGCACATTGATCGGATCCTCCGGCGACTGGTACTCGGCACTGGCCTTGATGAACATGCAGCCCTGAAACCCGGGCTGCCCGAACCATTCCTCCAGCACATCGAACAGCGCCTCCAGCTGGCCGCGCGGTGTATCGGCCCGTGCCTCCAGCCGCCCGTACAGCCAACTGCGGAAATCCTCGTCCCTCAGCCGAAGCACCGCCAGGATCAGCTCCTCCTTGGAGCGGAAGTGCTTATAGATCGAGGTTTTCGACACCCCGGTCTCCGCCGCCACCAGATCCATCCCGGTGGCGTGAAACCCGTTTCCGTAAAACAGATCCAAGGCTCTTCGGATCAGCTCGTCACGTTTGTTAGGCCGCATGACACCTCCAGCGGGACAGTTTATGCACCGATCAGTTAACACTGCAGATACTATCGAGGTCAATCTAACAATCTGAAACTGATGGATATTTTCGCGGAACCCAATCCGTTCACACATCTGTGCGGCAGGAATTGCGACTCTGCCTTGAATCCATTGACCGATCTGTTCACTTTACCGAAACAACATTGACAGATCGGTAAATAAACATGACAGAAGCTCCCCGCCCCCCGCTGCCGCCCTTCACCCGCGACACTGCCATTGCCAAGGTCCGCGCCGCCGAAGATGGCTGGAACAGCCGCAATCCCGAGGCCGTCGCCCAAGCCTACACTTTGGACACCAAATGGCGTAACCGCACCGATTTCCCTCAGGGCCGCGATGCCGTGCAGGCATTTCTGGCCGGCAAATGGAACCGTGAACTGGAATACCGGCTGATCAAGGAGCTCTGGGCCTTTGACGGCAACCGCATCGCCGTGCGCTACGCCTACGAGTGGCACGTTGCATCCGGGCAGTGGTACCGCTCCTACGGCAACGAGAACTGGGAGTTTGCCGAAGACGGCCGCATGGCGCACCGCTTCGCCTCGATCAACGATCTGGAGATCACTGAGGACGAGCGCCTGTTCCACTGGCCGCAGGGCCCGCGCCCGGCAGACCACCCGGGCCTCAGCGACCTCGGACTCTGACACCCCTGCGTGTCCTCGCCGCCGGGCTGGCCCACAGCCCGGCACGCTCGCAAGGGTCCGCCTAAAACGGCCGCTCCTGATGCGGCGGCTTACCGGTATAGCGGCGGTAAACCTTGGCAAAATGGGTCTGGCTGTTGAACCCCGACGCCAGCGCAATATCGATGATCCGCATATTGGTCTGCAACAGCAGGCTGCGCGCATAGTCCAGCCGCAGCTTTGTGTAATAGACCTTCGGCGTGGTCTGCAGGTACTTGGAGAACAGCCGCTCCAGCTGCCGCACCGACAGCCCGACCAGATCGGCAATGCCGCCCGGCGTCAGCGGCTCCTCCAGGTTGCTGCGCATCAGGCTGAGCGCAGTGGCCAGTTTCTCGTGCCGCACGCCCGTCCGGCCGTATTCGGAAACCGTCTGATCCTGACTCCCCTTGCGGGCAGAGGAACAGACCATCAGATCCGCCGCCCCGGTTGCCACGGCGGCGCCGTGATGCTCCGAGATCAGGTTCAGCATCATATCGACCGTGGCTGTGCCGCCGGCGCAGGTGATCAGCTTGGCTTCCATGGTGAACAGCGAGTTCCTGACCTCCACATCCGGATGCGCCTCCGCCAGGATCGCCCGCAGCGCCCAATGGGCGGAAACTTCGCGCCCTGCCAGCAGGCCGGAGCGTGCCAGCGCCAGCACGCCGCCGCCCAGCGCGCCCAGTGCCGCACCCATGCGCTGCGCCTTCCTCAGCCAGCCCAGCACCTTCAGCGAGATGCCCGGCTCCTGCCCCTGGCCGCCGCAGACAAAGATCATGTCGCCGCGTGCCAGCTCCGGCAGGCCGCCGTCCACCGCCACGCGCAACCCGTTGGGGGCGGTGACGGCCAGGCCGTCCTCGCTGACCACGCGCCACGCATAGCGCGCAGTCCCGTCATGTGCGTTCGCCGCCTCCAGCGCCGCCACCGCGCTCGACAGGTCCAGCGGCGAGAAGGTCGGCAGCAGCAGGAAGATGCAGCGGCAGGCCGGTTCGGCCTGCACCGCCTCGGGGAGTGTCCGCATGGGTTTGGTCATGGCTGCCGCTCCCCTGCCCGGCTCAGGCGCGCATGTTGGCGCCGTTGGCGTCATAGATCGGCGCGCCCAGCACCTCGGCGTCATACATCTCGCCCAGGATCTCCACCTGCAGCCTGGTGCCCGCCGCCGCGTGCTCTGCCGAGACATAGCCCATCGCCATCGACGTCTTTGCGTGATGCGCATAGCCGCCCGAGGAGATGTAGCCAACCGCCTCGCCATCCTTCAGGATCGCCTCGTCGTTCGACACATCAATGCCGTCCACGTCGATGGTCATGGTGACCAGCTTGCGGCTCGGACCGGCCTCGCGGGCCTTCAGCGCAGCCTCCTTGCCCACGAAATCCTTCTTCCAGTTGATGAAGACATCCATGCCGCTTTCCACCGCGTCGAAATCGGGGCGGAAGTCCAGGGTCCAGACGCCCCAGGCCTTCTCCAGACGCATCGACATCAGCGCTCGCGCCCCGTACCAGCGGTATCCCAGGTCCGCACCCGCTTCCTCGATCGCCTCCGCCAGGCGCAGCAGGTACTGCGGTTTGCAGTAGATCTCATAGCCCAGCTCGCCGGAGAAGCTGATCCGGTTCAGGATCACCGGCACGCCGCCCACAAAGGTCTGGCGCAGATCGCGGAACTTGAACGCCTCACCCGACACATCCTCGCGGGTGATCCGCTGCAGCAACTGCCGCGATTTCGGACCCGACAGCGCAATGCCGTGCCAGTCGTCGGAGACATTCTGATAGGTCACATCCTCCGGCAGATCCTTCTCAAACCAGCGGCGGTGCGCCTCCTGCATCGCGCCGGAGCCGAACAGCATGAAATGCTCCTCGCCCAGGCAGGCCACGGTCAGATCCCCGTAAAGCTTGCCCTTCGGCGTCAGCATCGGCGTCAGCGTCAGGCGGCCCGGTTTCGGAACGTAGCCCGCCAGCACCCGGTCCAGATAGGCCCGCGCGCCCGCGCCCTTGAACTCATGTTTGGCAAAGTTGGCAACCTCGATGCCGCCCACGGCCTCGCGCACCGCCTTGACCTCGCGCGCCACATAATCGTGGCTGCGGTTGCGCTCGAATGTCGGCTCCTCATGCGCATCCTCGGGGCCATCCGCAAACCACAGCGCGTTCTCCAGGCCAAAGCCCTGACCCATCCGCGCGCCCTTGGCGACCAAGCGGTCATAGAGGGCGGTGGTCTTCTGCATCCGCCCCTTCGGCAGCGTCTCGTTCGGGAAGGTCATCACAAACCGGCGCTCGTAGTTCTCGGTCGACTTCACCGTGCCCCAGTCGGGGGTCGCAAACTCGCCGAACCGCGCCACATCCATCGCCCAGACGTCGATGGACGGCTCGCCGTCGATCATCCACTCCGCCATGGTCAGGCCCACACCGCCGCCCTGGCAGAAGCCCGCCATGACACCGACGGCGCACCAGTAATTCTTCATGCCCGGCACCGGCCCGATCATCGGGTTGCCGTCGGGGCCGAATGTGAACGGCCCGTTGATCATGTCTTTGATGCCCGCCTCGCCGATGGCGGGGATGCGTTCAAACGACATCTCCAGACGGTCGGCAATCCGGTCCAGATCCGGCTGCAGCAGCTCATGCCCGAAGTCCCACGGCGTGCCGCCCACTTTCCAAGGCGTCCCCTTCGGCTCATAGGTTCCCAGCAGCATCCCCTGCCGCTCCTGCCGGAAATAGATGTTCGCCTCATAGTCGATCCCGGCCGGCAAGCGGGTCGGGTGGTTGGCCACCGCGTCGATTTTGTCGGTGATCAGGTAATGGTGCTCCATCGGCTGCACCGGCAGGTTGATGCCCTGCATGTGGCCGACTTCCCGCGCCCACAGACCGCCGCAGTTCACGATATGCTCTGCATTGATCACCCCGCGCGGGGTGGTCACGTCCCAGCTGCCATCGGCGCGCTGAGTGGTGCCGGTCACCGGCGTATGGGTGAAATACTGCGCGCCATGCACCTTAGCGGATTTGGCAAAGGCATAGGTCGCGCCCGACGGGTCCAGATCGCCGTCCTGATCATCCCACAGCGCCGCGTGGTAATGCTTCGGGTCGATCAGCGGGTGCCGCTCGGCCACTTCCTTGGGGCTGATGAATTCCTGGTTCAGACCCATGTAACGCGCCTTGGAGCGTTCCCGCTTCAGGTAGTCGTACCAGGTCTTGTTCGACGCCAGATAAAACCCGCCGGTGATGTGAAGGCCCACCGAATGGCCCGAGGTCTCCTCGATCTCCTTATAGAGGTCGATCGTGTAGGACTGCAGCCGCGAGATGTTCGGGTCCGAGCTGATGGTATGGATCTGCCCCGCCGCGTGCCAGGAGGAGCCGGAGGTCAGCTCGTCACGTTCCAGCAGCACCACATCCTTCCAGCCGAACTTGGCCAGGTGGAACAGGATCGAGCAGCCAACCACACCGCCGCCGATGATCACCGCCTTGGCGTGGCTCGGCAGCTTCTTGTCGCCGGTGCTCTCCTCCTTGTGGATGTTGAGCGTCGATTGGGCAAAATTGTCTGACATGGGTTTGTCCTCAGGTCTGGGGCAAAGCGCGGGAATTACGGCAAACGGCACCCAGGGGGTGCACAGGGGGTGTACGGGGGGTGCACAGGGGGTGCCGGGGCAATCCGGCACATCCTGCATAAGCTGGAGAAATGGGTGAAGAGTTTCTTACCTCAGTACCACGCATCCGGGATCTCCTCCTTGCGGCGGGCAACATAGGCGGCCAGTTCCTCTTTCACCGCCTCATCCATCGGCGGCGCCACATACTCGTTCAGCATCTGGTTCCAGCGCTCATAGGCGCGCTGGCGCATGTCCTTGGAGCCGCCTTCCTCCCAGCTCTCAACGTTTTCGCTGTCGCTCAGCTTCGGCTCATAAAACGCGGTCTGATAGTTGCGCATGGTGTGGCCCGAGCCCAGGAAGTGCCCGCCCGGCTCCACCTCGGCGTAAGCGTCGCGGGCAAAGGCCTCGTCGCTGGTATCCAGCCCCTGACTTAGCACCTTCTGATACGACCCCAGCCGGTCCGCATCCATGATCAGCTTCTCGAACCCGGTGCACAGGCCGCCCTCCAGCCAGCCCGCCGAATGAAGCACATAGTTGGCACCGGCCAGCATGGTGGAATGCATCGAGTCGGCGCTTTCATAGGCCGCCTGCGCATCTTCGATCTTGGACGCGGTCAGCGACCCGCCGCAGCGCAAGGGCAGCCCGGCCCGGCGCGCCAGCTGGCCGATGGCATAGTTCGAAACCACCGGCTCCGGCATCCCGAATGTCGGCGCGCCGGATTTCAGCGACATCGACGACAGGAAGTTGCCCAGCACAAACGGCGCGCCGGGGCGCACCAGCTGGGTGAAGGCGCAGACCATCATCGCCTCCGCCATCGCCTGCGCAACCGACGCCGCGGTGGAAACCGGCCCCATTGCACCGGTCAGGATGAAGGGCACAACAATCATCCCCTGGCCGCGGGCGGAATAGGTGCGCACCGCTTCCGTCACCACCTTGTCCACCAGCAGCGGCGAATTGGTGTTCACATTGCCCATGATCACGCAGTTCTCGTCCATGACGTCGCTGCCAAAGACGATCTCCGCCATGTCGACACTGTCCTGCGCGCGGGACATCTCGGTGATGGCGCCCAGATGCGGTTTGTCGCTCAGCGTCATATGGGCAAACAGCATGTCGAAATGGCGCTTGCTCACCGGCACGTCGCAGGGCTCGCAGATCACAAACCCGCCGTGATGCAGGTTCGGATGCATATAGGTAAGCTTCACCAGCTTCTCGAACGCCGCCATATCGCCATAGCGCCGCCCGTCCTCCAGATCCCGCACAAACGGCGCGCCATAGATCGGGGCAAACACCTGGTTGTTGCCGCCAATGGTGACCGACCGCGCTGGATTGCGGGCCAGCTGGGTGAACGCCCGCGGCGCCTTGGCGCACAGAGCGCGGATCCACTGCGCATCGGCCCGGACCGTATCGCCGTCAATCCGCGCACCGGCCTCTTTCCAGATCCTGAGCGCCTCCGGGTCGTCGCGGAAGGCGATGCCCACATCTTCGAAAATCCAGTCCACCTGCGCCTCCAGCCGGGCCAGTTTATCCTCGTCCAGCACGTCGAAAAACGGCAGCGTGCGCTGGATAAAGGGCGAGGCAGGGGCACCCGCCGGGGCGGTGTTTCTGTCGCGGGATGCGCGGGCGCGTCGGGCCATGGGGGTCTCCAGTCTTCAAAATCTGCGCCACGATAAAAGCAGCGTGCTGCGTTGTGACGGTTGAAAATTCTGATGGTTTGGATAACACACAGTTATGCAAGATCTGTGGAAGCTCCTCACCAGCCCCCGCCATCTGATTGTCTTCGAGGCCGCCGCACGGCACGGCTCGTTCACCCGCGCGTCAGAGGAGCTGAACGTGCAGCAGCCCGCCGTCAGTGCGGCGATCAAGCAGATGGAAGCGTCTTTGGGCGTTATTTTGTTCCGCCGCGGCCACCGCAAGGTGGAGCTGACGGGGGCGGGTATGCGGCTTTACACCGATGTCTCCAAAGCGCTGGCGGACATCCTCTCCTCCGCCAAGGCGGTGCGGCAGTTCGGGCGCAATGACCATGTCACGCTCAACTGCTCCTCCGCCTTTGCATACTACTGGGTGATGCCACGGCTGGCCCAGCTGCATGAGGCGCACCCCGATATCGACCTGCGGCTGCAAAGCTCAGACCGGGAGCCGGACATCAATACCGAAGGCATTTCGCTGGCAGTGCGCCGCGGCGATGGCAATTGGCCGGACTGCCATTCAGCCCTGATTGCGCCGGAGGTGATCTTTCCGGTGGCCAGCCCGCGGGTGATGGCCTCGGCGGTCAATCTGGCAACCGTGCCGAACCTGCTGCATGAACGGCTGATCCACCTGGAGGAACCGATCCGCGAACGGCCCAGCTGGCAGCAGTGGTTCGCGCATTTCGGGGTCACCGGCCGCCTGCCCGCCGCGGGCCTGCGCCTCAACGACTATGCGCTGGTGCTGCAGGCCGCGATCGCGGGCGAAGGCTTTGCCTTCGGCTGGCAGCACGTGACCGAGCCGCTGATCAAACAGGGCCTGCTGGCCGCGCGCAAGGAATGGTCCTGGACCACTGGATCGGGGTTCTATCTGGTGTGGTCCAAGACCCAGGACCTGGTTCCCAACGCCGAACTGGTGCGGCAGTGGCTGCTGGACATGGCCCGGCCCGGACCCGCATGACTCACGCGGTTCCGGCGGTCTCCTTGGCGCGTTGCATCGAGGTCTTGCGGGTCAGATACAGCCGCCGCACAAAGGCCAGCACAAACAGCGCCGTCAGGATCAGCACGATGGTCGGCGCCGGCGCGCTGTCGAGGAAGAAGCTGGCATAGGTGCCCGCCAGCATCGAGAACATGCAGACCAGAACCGCGACCCGCAGCATGGTGCTGAACTTGCGCACAACCAGGAACGCGATGGCACCGGGGGCGATCAGCAGGCCGATCGCCAGGATCAGCCCGGCCGCCTTAAGCGTGGCCACAATAGTCAGCGACAGCGCCGCCAGCAGGCCGTAGTGCAGCACCGTGACCGGCAGGCCGCAGGCCTGCGCCTGCGCCGGGTCAAAGCTGTGCAGCAGCAGATCCTTCCACTTCAGCACCAGCGCCCCGCCGACCACCAGCGAGATGATACCAGCGGTCCACAGCTCATCCGGCTCCACCCCCAGCATGTTGCCGAACAGGATGTGATCGAGGTGGGCGTTGGTCTCCAGCCCCACATACATCACGATGCCCAGGCCGAACATGCCGGAGAAGACCACCCCCATCACGGTATCCTGCTTGACCCGGCTGTTGCCGGCCAAGAAGCCCGTTGCCACCGCACACAGCATACCGGCGGCAAAGGCGCCGATGATCAGCGGGAAGCCCAGCACATAGGCCAGCACGATCCCCGGCAGCACCGCGTGGCTGACCGCATCGCCCATCAGGGCCCAGCCCTTCATCACCAGAAAGCAGGACAAGAGCGCCGTCGGCACCGAGACAATCAGCGAGATCAGAAAAGCGTTCTGCATGAACGCGAACTGGAACGGCATCAGCAGCGTATCGAGATCCATCACACGGCCTCCTGTTGTGCGGCGGGGCCGCGCTTCAGCGCCTCGCGCGCCTTGCGCTTGGCCGCCAGCAGCCCGTGCTTCGGGGCGAAGACAAACACCACCAGAAAGATCAGCGTCTGCAGCGTCACGATGATGCCGCCGGTGGCGCCGTCCAGGAAATAGCTGGCATAGGCCCCAAAGAAGCTGGTGGCCGCGCCGATCAGCACCGACACCATGATCAGCCGCGGGAAGCGGTCGCACAGCAGATACGCCGTCGCGCCGGGCGTCACTACCATGGCGATCACCAGAAACGCGCCGACGGTCTGCATCGCCGCCACAACCGAGGCCGACAGCAGCACAAAGAACACCGCCTTCAGCAGCCCGGGACGCAGCCCGATGGTGCGGGCGTGGTTTTCGTCAAAGAAGGTGACCATCAGGTCCTTCCACTTGGCCAGCAGCACCGCCAGCGACACAAAGCCGATGATCGCCAGCTGCAGCGTGTCCTCCGGCGTGATCGCCAGGATATTGCCCATGGTGATGGTCTGGACCGACACCGACATCGGGCTGATCGACACGATGAACAACCCAAGCCCGAAGAAGGAGGTGAAGATCAATCCGATGATCACGTCCACCTTCAATCCTGAGCGCTCCGACAGGAACAGCATCGCCCCCGCCGCCAGACCGCCGGCAATAAAGGCGCCCAGCGCAAAAGGCAGGCCCAGCATGTAGGCCCCCGCAACCCCCGGCACCACCGAGTGCGAAAGCGCATCGCCGATCAGCGACCAGCCTTTGAGCATCAGATAGGCCGACAGGAAAGCGCAGACGCCGCCCACCAGCGCCGAAACCCACATCGCATTGGTCATATAGCCGTAGGTGAACGGCTCCAGCAGGTATTCCATCACGGCTTGCTCCCGTCCTCGCCGCGCTTTTCGCTGGTCTGGGTCTTTTCGCCGTATTGGACAAAGGGGCGCTCATCGTCGGTCAGAATGGTGACCTCGCGGGTGTCGCCGTCGTCATGCAGCGCCTGGCCGCCCAGGGTGAAGTGGCGCAGAACGCCGCCAAAGGCGTGTTCAAGGTTTTCGCGGGTAAAGGTGGTCTCTGTCGGCCCGTACCCAAGCACGGTTCCCTTGACCAGCACGGTGCGGTCGCAGAACTCCGGAACGCTGCCCAGGTTGTGAGTGGAGACCAGCATCACCCGGCCTTCGTCGCGCAGCTCGCGCAACAGGGCAATGATCTGTTCTTCGGTCTTCACGTCGACGCCGGTGAAGGGCTCGTCCAGCAGGATCACTTGCCCGTCCTGCGCCAGCGCGCGGGCCAGGAACACCCGCTTGCGCTGGCCGCCGGACAGCTCGCCGATCTGGCGGTGGCGGAAATCCTGCATGTTCACGCGGCTCAGTGCCTGATCGACCGCCTCGTGGTCGGCCGCCTTGGGACGGCGCAGAAATCCCATGTGGCCGTAGCGGCCCATCATCACCACGTCCTCGACCAGCACCGGGAAGGCCCAATCGACCTCCTCCGACTGCGGCACATAGGCCACCAGGTTCTTGCGCAGCGCCTCCTTGACGGTCATGCCGAGAATGCGGATTTCACCCTGCGCGGCCGGGACGAACCCCATGATCGCCTTGAACAGGGTCGACTTGCCCGCACCGTTCACGCCGACCAGCGCCGTGACGGTGCCGCGGGGAATGCCAAAGCTGGCATTCCACAGCGCGGTATGGCCGTTGCGGTAGGTCACCGTGACGTTCTTGGCGGCAATCCCGCCGTCCGCGGGCGCGGCGCTGGTATCCATGATGTGGGTCTCGCTGGCATCAAGCATTGGGCTGTCCTGCAGAGTTACACACAGAAATTGTGCTTTGTGAAATGAAACGCCCCGCAACTTGCGCTGCGGGGCCCTTTGATATGAAGAAAAGCGTTCTCAGTTGGTCACTTCGGTCAAACCGCGGGCCACGGTCTGAGAGGTGACCTTGAGCAGATCCAGATAGGTCGGCACCGGGCCGTCCGCCTCGCTGAGGGAGTCGACGTACAGTTCCCCGCCATAGGCGACGCCGGTTTCGCGGGCGACCTGCTCCGCCGGGGCGGTGTTGACGGTGCTTTCGCAGAACACCACCGGGATGTCGTTGGCGCGCACGCCGTCGATCACACCGCGCACCTGCTGCGGGGTGCCGACCTGATCGGCATTCATCGGCCACAGGTACAGTTCTTTCATGCCGAAATCCCGCGCCAGATAGCTGAAGGCACCCTCGCAGGTCACCAGCCAGCGCTTGTCCTCGGGGATCTCCGCAATGGCGCGGCGCAGCGGCTCGATGGTGGCGCGCAGCTTGTCTTTGTACTCGCCCGCGTTCTTCACATAGACGGCGGCGTTTTCCGGGTCGTGCTCGGCAAAGGCCTCGACGATGTTGTCGATGTAGATCAGCGCGTTATCCAGGCCCATCCAGGCGTGCGGATTGGGCTTGCCCTCGTAGGAGCCGGCCGCGATCGGGATCGGGTCGATGCCATCGGTCAGGGTCACCGAGGGCACATCCTGCATGTTGGACAGGAACTGTTCGAACCACAGCTCCAGGTTCATGCCGTTCCACAGGATCAGGTCGGCATCGGACGCGCGCACGATATCGCGCGGTGTCGGCTCATAGCCGTGGATCTCCGCCCCCGGCTTGGTGACTGAGACGACCTCGGCCGCATCGCCTGCCACATTCGCAGCCATGTCAGCCAGCACGGTGAAGGTGGTGACCACCTTCATTTTGTCTTCAGCCATGGCAGCACTGGCAGCAACGGCCGCAACAGCGGCGGCGGAAACTGTCTTGAGCAGGTTGGGGAACATCCGATTCTCCGTTTTGAAGATGTCTTTGTTGCATCGTTATTGCAAATCATTCTCAACTGTCAATGAAATTGAGAATGACTTGCAACAGCAAATCCTGATCCAAGCGGAAAGACGCTTCCGTACAGCCCGGATTAGCAAAGGGTTAACACCGGTTAACGCCGTCTAAATGTTGCCCGGTTCGCGACCGTTATTTCGCCCGAATCCACCGCTAGACCTGAAGTTGCAGCCAGAACGGCGCGGGACTGAACCTGATCCTTCAACCGTCTGAGCGAGCACATCCCTTATGATTTCACCTGGAAACTTATCCGGCTGCTCTGCCGTGATCTGGCTGCTGGTCACCGGCTCCGCCGCGCTTGGCGGCCCGGCGCAGACCATTCAGCTGCAATGCGGCAAAGCCCTGCAGCAGCCCCTGTGCGACGCATTGGCCGGCGCGTTGAGCCAAAGATTTCCCGGTGCGGAAATGTCCGCTGCGGACGGTCAGGCCGGCCCGGCCGATCTGACCCTGCGCTATGTCGCGCAATCCCGGGCCGCGGACTGGATCTCAGGTTATCTGGAGTGGCAGCACCGCGACGGCCGGACCGGCCAGGGTCCAGCCATCGAACAGTCGGTCATGGATGGTCAACTGACTGCGGACAGCATTGCGGACTTTGCCGGCCATCTGGTCGGGCAAACAAAATTCCCCCTGTAAATCAAAGATTTAATCTGGAGCTAGGTAATGTGTGAATATTGCGGTCAAGCCAATCACAGAATTCCCGAAGTCACCGACAGCAGCGGCACCGGCACCGGCGGTGATGCCAGCGGCAAGCCGACCTATACGGTCGACCAGATCGCCCAGTATCTCTACCAGGGTTTCTGGGAGGATACCGGCCGCACCCAGCGCTCCTTTGATGTGCAAAGCGGCGGGCAGCTGACGGTCAACCTCAGCGGGCTGAACACAACCGGCAAGGAGACGGCCCGCAAGGCGCTGGAAAGCTGGACCGCACTGACCGGGATCGAGTTTGCCGAGACCACCGGCAGCGCCCAGATCACCTTTGACGACAACAACTCCGGCGCCTACGCCAGCTCCTCCGTCAGCAACGGCACCATTCTCAGCTCGCACATCAACGTGGACGACGGCTGGTCCGCGTACGGCAACTACTACTTGCAGACCTATATTCATGAGATCGGCCACGCCCTGGGCCTGGGCCACACCGGCAATTACAACGGCAGCGCCAGCTATGGCTCCGACGCGCATTTCGCCAATGACAGCTGGCAAATGTCGATCATGTCCTACTTCAGCCAGTCCGAAAACACCGCCGTCGATGCCTCCTTTGCCTATCTGGCAACGGCCCAGCTGGCCGACATCGCTGCGGTTCACCATCTGTATGGCACACCTGTAAACGTCGAAACCGGCGACACCACCTATGGCGACGGCCAGACCACCGGGCGTTTCGGCATGGATCTGAACGGCGGCTGGGCGGTGGCGATTGTCGACAGCGGCGGCACCGACGTCATCGACCTGGGCTCGCGCGGCTATAATCAGACCTTGAACCTGAACGCGGGCACCTTCTCCAGCCTCAACGGCAAGACCGGCAACTTCTCCATCGCCAGCGGCACCGTCATCGAAAACGCCATCACCGGCGCCGGCATTGACACGATCACCGGCAACGCAGCGGCCAACGTTCTGGAAAGCGGCGGCGGCAACGACCAGATCTCGGCAGGCGAGGGCAACGACACGCTGATCGGCGGAACGGGCGCGGATTACCTGACGGGCGGTGCTGGCGCCGACCGTTTTGTCTACCGCGAGCTGGGCGAGTCCGGCGACTCGATTGCCGACTTCGACCTTGCCGCCGGAGACCGGGTCGATGTTTCCGCCCTGCTGCAGGAGATCGGCTATACCGGCACCGATGCCGCAGGCGACGGTGTCGTCTCGCTTCAGGCCGGCAGCGGCGGCTCCTGGCTGAAGATTTCCTATAACGGCAGCAGCACGCTTCTGGTGTTCCTGACCGGTGTGGATGCAAGCGCCGATCCGGCAGAGATTATCAACACCTCCGCAACCCCGGACCCCGACCCGGAGCCCACCCCGGACCCGGAACCGACGCCGGATCCGGATCCCACGCCGGAGGTTATCGACAACACCTACACCTACACCGACAGTTTTGTACCGTACTGGACCAGCCTGCTGGGCACCGTCACCGACACCAACGGCGGCACCGACACCCTGGATCTGAGCGCCGTGACGCTGAAGGCATCCATCAACCTGCAAAGCGGTGTCTCCGGGACCATCGGTTCCAAGTCGCTGACGGTCAGTGAGGGCTCTGAGATCGAGAACATGATCCTGGGCAGCGCCTCCGACAGGGGCTACGGCAACAGCGCTGCCAACCGGATCGAAGGCAATGACGGCAACGACCAGCTGTTCGGCCTGGACGGCGACGACACCCTGACCGGCGGCACCGGCAACGACATTTTGCTCGGCGGCCTGGGAGGTGACAGCCTGGACGGCGGTGACGGCAAGAACCAGCTGTACGGTGAGGAAGGCGACGACACCGTTCTGGCAGGCGCCGGAAACGATAAAATCTACGGCGGCGACGGCAACGACAGCCTGGACGGCGGCGACGGCAATAACCGGATGGACGGAGGTCTTGGCGATGATGCCATTGCCACCGGCAGCGGCAAGGACCGGCTGCAAGGCGGCGAAGGCAATGACACTCTCTCTGCCGGCGAGGGCCGCAACCGGGCGGATGGCGGCCTGGGCGATGACTCGATCACCGGCGGCAGCGAAAAGGACCAGTTCAAAGGCAGCGAAGGAAACGACACAATTGCCGCCGGCGACGGGGACAACAAGACCGATGGCGGCAGCGGCCACGACTCGATCAGCGGCGGCAGCGGCAAGGACCGGGTCAAGGGCGGCGAAGGCAACGACACGATTGCGGCCGGAGACGGTGACAACAAGGTTTCCGGCGACGACGGCAACGACGTGATCACCAGCGGCAGCGGCAGTGACAAGATCAAGGGCGGTCTCGGGGATGACACCCTTTCGGCCGGCGACGGCGACAACAAGCTGGACGGTGGCGACGGCAATGATGTGATCACCAGCGGCAGCGGCAGCGACAACGTCAAGGGCGGCAACGGCGACGACACCATCGAGACCGGCGCGGGCGCTGACAAGATCAATGGCGGCGACGGCAATGACACGATCCAGGCTGGTGCGGACGCAGATAAAGTCAAGGGTGGAGCCGGCGATGACGATATCCGCGGCGGCAGCGGCGACGACCTGCTTGACGGCAGCGCCGGCAGCGACCGTCTGGAAGGCGGCGCCGGGGCCGATATCCTGAAAGGCGGCGGCGATGCGGACGTGTTTGTCTTTGCCTCTACCGAAGACGCGGGCGACACCCTGCGCGACTTCAAGCTCAGCGACGGCGATGCGCTGGACATCGGCGGCCTGCTGCTGGAGCTGGACACAAACCTGGAAGATGCCCTGTCCAGCGGCAGCCTGAGCCTGAGCAGCACCAAGGACGTCTGGCTGCAATATGACGCCGACGGCGAAGGCGGCAGCGATCCGCTGCAGATCGCCTGGCTGAAAGGGATCAACTCAAGCGATCAGCTGACCGAAGACTGGTTCATCTGACCCTTTGAACCGCGCAAGGCCCGGCTTCCAGTCAGGACCGGGCCTTGACCTACTCCACCAGTGCCTGCCGCGCCTGCGCCGGGCGAGGCTGCGCCTAGAACCGGGAAACGCCCCTCGCCCCGCCGGCTGTGATCGACATCAGCGACAGCGTGTGGTCCATGTTCTTCATCCGGTGCCGCAGCATCAGCCGTGTCAGCCGGTTCAGCTCCGCGGCATACTCCGGCCGCCCGGCCACGTTTTCCAGCTCCCCCTGCCCGTCTGCATCAAACAGCATCGGCGGCAGATCGGCGGCGAATTCCACCAGGGTATAGCGCCCGTCCCGCAGGATCCCCAGGCTGCTGTCGCTCGGCGAAGTGCCCAGCGCCTCCTGCCACAGCGTCGGCTTCAACGGTTCGGAGAAATCCAGCTCCGAGAACGAATACTGCCGCCAGTCCTGCGGCACGTCCCCGCGCAACAGCGGCAACAGCGAGCGGCCGTCCATGGAATTCGGGATCTCCTGCCCCACCCAGTCGAGAATGGTCGGCGCCACGTCGATGGACTCGGTGATCTGAGTGAGGCAGGCCCCGGCATTGTCCTCATTTCCCGGCATCCGGATGATCAGCGGCGTGTGATAGGCGGCGTCATAGACCGTCATCTTGCCCCAGGCGTGCCGGTCGCCCAGCATCTCGCCGTGGTCGGCGGTGATGACCACCATGGTACTGTCATACTGGCCGGTATCCTTGAGGAACCTGATCACCCGCCCGACATGATGATCCACCTCGGTGGCCAGCCCCAAGTAAACCGCGCGCAAGGTGCGGATGGTGTCATCCGTCGGCTCCAGATCCGGAAACCCCTCGACAAAACCCGCGGCGGTGCTGCTGCGCAGCGCCGGGTCAAAGAACGGATGCTGCGCGCCTTCCTGCTCCGGCGTGTCCAGCCGCTGCGGCAGCGGCAGCGAGGCCGGATCGTACATGGTGTTATACGGCGCCGGCGCCACCAAAGGCGGATGCGGGCGGATGTAGGTCAGATGGGCAAACCAGCTTTCCTTATGATAAGCCCTCATCTTGCCCAGGAAGGAGTTGGTGAGGAACGCGGTATCGCTGTCCTCTGCCGCGTAAAGCGCCGGATCGTTCAGCCGCGGCGCGCCGCCATCGGGCGAAACCGGCTTGTAGACGTCCCAGTAGTTTTCGAACTCATAGCCGCGGTTCATCAGATGCGACTGCCACGGATAAGACATCTCCAGCCGCATCTCGGTCATCTCATGGAACCCGTTCATCGGGAACTCATAGGTCCTGAGCGCCGGATCATTGGCATCAAAGGCACGCGGGTCCTGCGAGGTGTCGGTATAGCCGAACAGCATCGGCAGGTAGCCCGCCTTGCGCATCTCGGTGGCGATGTTCGGCGTGTCGTGGCGCAAGGGCGTGCCGTTGCGCACCGAGCGGTGGTTCATCGCGTACTGCCCGGTCAGGATCGAGGCCCGCGACGGCCCGCAGGGGTTTGTCACCGAGAAATGCCGCTTGAACGACACCGCCTCCTTCATGAAGGCGCGGATGTTGGGCAGGTCCACATGGTCTGCCATGGCGCCGAACACGCAATCCGCACGCAGCTGGTCGATGATGATGAACAGGACGTTGCGGGTTGCGGGGTGGTTCTCGGGACGGGTGGCAGGCATCCGGGAATCCTTGCAGGCTCAGTTCGTTTCAGCTCCGCTGACTGTGGCGATCCGCGCGCGGATTTCAAGCGCGGACTGCGCTGCCCGGCGGGACAGCTTGCCACAGATTGTCAGCTGGCAAATTCCGTAAACTTGTATCTATCCGGCCTCCAAGCCCCGGGCAAACAGCCTGCCGAATTGCGGCTGGGGGTCGGTGATCCCGGCCAGCCGCAGCATATGCCAGGCCAGCGCCTGATTGCTGGACAGCACCGGCACCCCGGTCGCCTCCTCGATTTCCGGGATCACACGCAGGCAGCGCAGGTTGGTGCAGGAGATCACGATTGCATCGCAATCCCCGGCCGCGGCGACCTGCTGGGCTGCTGCCGCAATCGCCGCCTCGGTGATCCGCGCCACCACCCGGTCGTCCATCTCTTCGAACGAGCCGAAACCGGCGATTTCGAACCCTGCCTCCTCCAGCTTCTGCCGCATCTGCGCCGAGACCTCGGGCAGGTAAGGCGTGACAAACCCCAGCCGCGCAGCCCCCAGCGCCCGGCCTGCGGCGATGATCGCCGCCAGCGGGTCGGTCACCTTGGCCCTGGGCAGCACGGTCTGCACCGCCTCCGCCACCTTGGCCGAGCCGATCACCGTTGCCGCCGAGGTGCAGCCGTAGCCGATCACGTCAAAGTCCGGCGAGGACGGAAACAGCCGTGCAGAGGTCGGCAGATCCGCCTGCATCTGCGCCAGCGTCTCCGGGCGGACTTCGGGCACCATCGGGATGCGGCTGTGATACAGAGCCACCCCATCCTGCGCCATCATCCGGCCAAACTCCGGCTCCAGCGTCTGATCGGTTTCCAGCACGATCACGCCCAAGGTGGCGCGGGTGCCGATGCCTGCGTCCGTCTCATAGGGGAGTTTCATGGCCCATACCCTCCTTCAGATCACCGGCAGTTCGGGGGCGGCCCGGGTTGTCAGCAGCTCAGCGCCCTCCGCCCGCACGACGATGTTTTCCTCATGCACCATGATCCGGCCATCGCCGTAGCTCAGCGAGGGTTCCAGCGTCAGCACCATGTTTTCCTCGATCACGGTGCCGTCAAAGGCAGCATGAGAGGGCCATTCGGTCAGCTGCATCCCCAGCCCGTGGCCCAGCCGGCCCACGTCGCCGCCCTGATCGTCCATTTCGGCAATCACCGACTGCATCGCCTGGAACAGCTCGCGGCAGGTGGCTCCGGGTTTGGCCGCAGCAATCCCGGCCTCGGTTGCCCGCCACAGCACATCATAGGCGCGGCGCGACAGGTCGTCGGCGCGGCCAATGGCAAAATTGCGGTCGAAGTCGCAAAAATACCCGTCCCATGTGGCGCCGGTGTCCAGCATCACAATATCGCCTGCCTGCAAGGGCCGGCCGGTCGGCGGCGAGATCACATCGCTGTAGCCGCCCTGATCGGCGCCGCCCACCAGATAGGGCACATCGTCCGCCCCCTGCGCCAGCGCCTCGCGCCGGAAGGCGCGGAACAGGTCCTCAAACGGCTGGCCTTCATGCGCAATCTCCGGCACCCGTGCAAAGGTGCGGGAGCCGATAGCGCAGATGTGGCGCAGCTTTTCGATCTCGGCGGCGGATTTCACCATTCGCAGACTGCGCACCAGCGGCGTGGCATCCGCCAACCTCAGCCCCGGCAGCCCCGTCATCAGCCGCTCATAATCGCCCAGCGGCATTCTGAGCGACGTCTCATGGCCTTTCATCAGACCGATGGAACCGCCACGGGAGGCCATCGGCGACAGCAGCTCCGTCAGCAGGCTGATACCGTCATCCTCCGGCGCGGGTGCGCTCCAGGTGCGGATGTCCTCGACCCAGGTGCGGCGCATCAGGTCGGCGCCGATCTCCGGGATGATGGCAACCGGCTTGCCCGCAGGCGGCACAAACAAGAACCAGGGCCGGGTCGGGCTTTGCCAGAACAGGGTGTGAAAGCCGCTGAAATAGCGCACCTCCGGCTCCGTCAGCAGCAAGAGCCCCTCCAGACCCTGCGCCGCCATCAGCGCCTGCGCCTTTTCGGTCCGGGCCGCAAATTCCGCCTCCGGGAAGCCGCGTGCGGACGCGTCAGACATGGTCCTTCCCTTCCATGATCGCGGCATAGATCGCAGGGTCTGTGACGCCCTCAGAGCCGATCAGCAGCACGCGCGAGCTTTCATCCAAGCCCAGAGTTTTCTTCATATCTGCCGACTGGCAAGCCGCGATCAGCGCGGACAGGCCTGCCACCGCGCTTTCGCCGGCCTCCACCACGGGATCGCCGGTTTCGCCATTGGCTAGCAGCCGCACCGCCGGGGCCACGATGCTGTCCGGGATGGTCACAAAGTCGGTGGCTTCTTCGGCCAAAATCTCCCAGGCCATTTCAGACGGCTCACCGCAAGAAAGGCCCGCCATGATGGTTTCTTCCTTGATGGCGAAATTGGTCGCCTTGCCCGCCTTGGCGCTGTCAAACAGGCAGGCCGCCAGTTCCGGCTCAACAATCACCACCCGCGGCGCCTTGGCCCCATAAAACTGCCGCAAAGCCGCCGCGACCGAGGCTGCCAGTCCGCCGACGCCGCCCTGCAGGAACACATGGGTCGGCGCCTGCTCCATCGCCTCGCAAGCCTCGCGCGTCATCACGCTGTAGCCGGCCATCACATCGCGCGGCGGCTCGGTATAGCCTTCCCATGAAGTGTCGGAGACCACAAACCAGCCGTTTTCCTCCGCCTCTTCCTTGGCCAGCAGCACCGAGGCGTCATAGTCGCCGTCGATCCGGATCACCTCGGCGCCCAGCTCGCGCATTGCCACCGCGCGGCCCTCGCTGACCTCGGCATGGATGTAGATCCGGCAGGGCGCGCCGAACCGCTGGCAGCCCCAGGCCAGCGAGCGGCCATGGTTGCCATCGGTGGCGGAAACCAGCGTGATCCCGGCGCAGGCATGCTTGTGGGCGCCCTTGCGGATCTCCTCCAGGCTGACATCCTGGCCCAGCTGGCGGCTCAGCTCCCGCTGCAGCACCCGCAGCGCCGCATAAGATCCGCCCAGCGCCTTAAAACTGCCGAGGCCGAACCGCGGGCCCTCGTGCTTGTAGTCGATCCGGCCCACGCCGATCTGCGCGGCAAGCCCGGCCAGGGAGACCAGCGGTGTTGCCTCATACCCCTCCCAGGCGGTGATCTCCGCTTGGGCATCACCAAAGTCCTGTTCGGACAAAACGGCAAATGCCGCTTCGCCGGATTTCGGGTTCCCTGCCGTGTGGCGCAGAGCAGCATCAAATTGTTCAAGCATCGTCAGTCCTTTCCCGCTGGCAGCCGGTCACGCACCAGCTGCACCCAGACCTCTGCGCCGATCGGCAGCAGAGCGTCGTTGAAATCATAATCCGCCGCATGCAGCGGCTGGCCGTGCGGCCCCTCTCCGCCATTGCCCAAGAGCAGGAAGCAGCCGGGCACGGCGTTGGCGAAATGGGCGAAATCCTCGGAGAAGCTCATTGGCGGCCGGTTACGGATCACCTCGCAGCCCGCGGCCTCGCCTGCGCGGCAGGCAGCCTCAGCGGGGCCTGCAGCGTTGATGGTTTCGATAAACTCGGTGTTGAAGCTCACCTCAACCTGCACTGCGTGAGCGGCAGCGACACCGGCTGCGATCTGACGCATGAAGCGTTCCACCGCCGCACGATCCTGAGGCACCCGCGCCCGCACATCGCCCTTCAGCACCGCATGGCCCGGCAGCACGTTGCGCTGGCCGTCGGTCAGGAACTCGGTCACCGACACCACCGCGCCCGCCCCCGGCGCCAGCTTGCGCGCGACGATGGTTTGCAGCGCCAGCACCATTTCAGCGCCGACAGTGATGGCATCCACCCCCGCCTGCGGCATCGAGGCATGGCCGCCCTGCCCCGTGATCGCGATTTCAAACAGGCTCTCGCTGCTGCAGATCTGCCCCGGCCGGGTCGAGACCTGCCCCACCGGCGCGCCCGGCAAGTTGTGGATGGCATAGACCTCCTCGATCGGGAACCGCTCCAGCACGCCCTCGGAAATCATTGCCTGCGCGCCCAGGCCGTGTTCCTCGTTGGGCTGGAAGAGGAACACGACGGTGCCGTCAAACCCCTGCTCCTTTGCCAGCCGTTCGGCGGCCCCCAAGAGCATGGCCATGTGCCCGTCATGGCCGCAGGCGTGCATCACGCCCGGCGTTTCAGAGACGTAATCATGGGCAGAGGTTTCGCTGATCGGCAGCGCATCCATATCGGCCCGCAGCCCGATGGCCCGGTTGCCCGTGCCGGCCCGCAGTAGCCCGACCACACCCGCACCCTCATGCACCTCCAGCCCCAGGCCGCGCAGGTGCGCCGCCACCCTGGCCTTGGTGCGGTTTTCCTGGAAGCCGAGCTCCGGGTGCCGGTGGAAGTCCCGGCGCAGCGCGGTCAGGCGGTCCTGAAAGCTGGTCATATGCGCTCTCCAAGCTGTTTGAGGCGACTTTAGGCCGCCATATCCGACTTGGCGCATATTATTCCGGCTCAGAGGTGACGAAATTCATCATCGGGCCGGAAAACCAGGCTGAATTTCGTACTATCGTGCGCGCCCCCGAGGATCCGCCGGGTTAAGGTCAGCCGGCTAGATTTCCTCGCCTTTTTCCAGCAGCTCCTCGATCAGCTGCCGCTGAATCCCCGGGCTGTCGCCGCCGCGGAACTGCAGGGCCCCGCCGGTGTAGAGCGTCCCGTAGGTGCGGGCGATGTTCACCGTCTGCCCCAGGCCCGAGATCAGCTGATCCTTTTGCAGCGGCGACAGCGGGTGGATGAACACCGCCCACAGCTGGCCCCGCGCCACCGCATAGCGCGCATCCAGCGCGGAGTCGAAATTGGCCTGCATCATCCGCATCAGTTCCTCCGCCGTCAGCTCCTCTGCAGGGCGCAGCGGCACCATCGCCCGCATCCGGTCCGCGGCCGGGTCGGTGACCACCAGCACCGGCACCCCGGCGATTGTCAGCTGAAAGCCCGGCCCCACCGGCTGCGCCCCGCCGTCCAGGGCAAACAGGATGCGCCCGAGCCGTTCATAGGTCATCGGCGGCTCCGGCTCTGGTGCCGTGTCCTGCGCCAGCGCGGGCACAGCCAACACGCAAGCAATCACAAATGTCCGCAGCCAGGCCATGACGGCACCTCCCCTATTGACGCTGTCTTTCAGGCTAATGTGCTGCCGCCCGCGGCTCCATGCACAGTTGGGTGAGGGCGCATCAAGTGATCAGCCCGAAAATTCGGGACGATCTGCAAGATCACCGGAACGGATGGAGATTAAACGTCCAGCGCTGCGGACTTAGCTTCAGATCACCGGGCCGCACAGACCGCCCCGGACATCTTGAACCCGCTCTTGAACCCGATGAGGACCAACATGAAAACGCTTCTGACAACCGCCCTGATCTCCATCTCAGCCGCGCTGGCCGCGCCCGCCTATGCCGCGGACGAGGTCAACGTCTCCAACGGCATCTCCGCCGGCGGCGCGCCGCTGGGCGCGCATGGCGTCGACCTGGTGGCGCTGCTGGACAGCCGCAACCCGGTGGAGGGCATGGCCACCTACTCCGCCACCGTGGACGGCGCGTCGTATTATTTTGCCTCGGAAGAGAACAAGACCGCGTTCGAGGCCAACCCGGCGAAATACCTGCCGCAGCATGGCGGCTTCTGCTCTTACGGCGTGTCAGTCGGCAAGAAGTTCGACGGCGACCCGGACCAGTACCTGGTGCATGACGGCAAGCTGTTCCTGTTCCTGAACGCCGCCACCCGCGCCGCCTTCCTGGAGGACGTGGCCGGCACCGCCAAGACCGCGGACAGCCAGTGGGGCCAGATCAAGCACGTGGCTGTCAGCGAACTCTGATCCCGCGCTGCCCGTGTCCCGCCGGGCAGGCGGCACCGTTCCGCCGTGCCTGCCCCTGCGCCCGCAGCTGTGCATCAGTTGCGGGCGATTGCGCGTCAGCCGGCGGTTTCCATGCGGCTTTCGATCACCGCCAAAGCCTTGGCCAGCGCCTCTTCGATGCTCAGCTCGCTGGTGTCGATCAGCACCGCATCATCGGCCGGTTTCAGCGGCGCCTCGGCGCGGTTCATGTCGCGGTCGTCGCGGGCCTTCACGTCCGCCAGCACTTCGGCAAGCGTAATCACCTTGCCTGCTGCCGTCAGCTCCAGGAAACGCCGCCGCGCGCGCACCTCGGCGCTGGCGGTGACAAACAGCTTCACCTGCGCATAGGGGCAGATCACCGTGCCGATATCGCGCCCGTCCAGCACCGCGCCGCCCGCCCGGCGGGCAAAGGCGCGCTGGAAGTCGACCAGCGCCGCGCGCACTTCGGAAATCACTGCCACCTTGGAGGCAGCCTGTGCCACTTCCGGCCCGCGCAGATCCTCGCGCGCCAGATCTTCCGGCGTCAGGGTCTGCGCTGCCGTGACCGGGGCCACGCCCTCCATCATCTTCGCCCCGACGGCCCGGTACAGCAGCCCGGTGTCCAGATGGCCGAACCCGTAATGGGCCGCCACCGCCTTGGAGATGGTGCCCTTGCCTGCGGCGGCCGGTCCGTCGACCGCTATGGTGAAGCTGTTGCTCATGTGCGCTCCAGTTTGGCCCCCAGATTGCCCATCAGGGTCTCAAAGATCGGAAAGGAGGTGGCGATCGGGCTGCCGTCGTCCACGGAGACCGCGTTCTGCGCGCCCATGCCCATTACCATGAAGGACATAGCGATGCGGTGGTCCAGGAAGCTTTCGCAGGTGCCGCCACCCGGCACGCCTTCGATGCCAAGGCCGGTGACCTCCCACCAGTCCTCGCCTTCCTCGACGGTGACGCCATTGGCGCGCAGGCCCTTGGCCATCGCGTCGATCCGGTCGCTTTCCTTAACGCGCAGCTCCTTGACGCCACCCATCATGGTCTTGCCTTCGGCAAAGGCGGCCACAACCGACAGCACCGGGTATTCGTCGATCATCGAGGCCGCGCGCTCCGGCGGTACTTCGATACCCTTCATGCCGGGCGAGTACTTGGCGCGCAGATCGGCCACCGGCTCGCCGCCCTCCTCGCGCATGTTCTCAAACGTCAGGTCGGCCCCCATGTCCTGCAGGGTGTAGTAGAGGCCCGCGCGGGTCGGGTTGAGGCCGATGTTCGGCACCAGCACGTCGGAGCCGGGTGTGATCAGCGCGGCACAGACCGGAAAGGCGGCGGAGGACGGGTCGCGCGGCACCGCGATCACTTGCGGCTTCAGCTCCGGGCGGCCGGTCAGGGTGATGACGCGGCCCTCCTCGGTCTGCTCGGTGGTGATCTCGGCGCCGAAGCCTGCCAGCATCCGCTCAGTATGGTCGCGGGTGGCTTCCTTCTCGATCACCACGGTCTTGCCGGGCGCGTTGAGGCCAGCAAACAGCACCGCCGACTTCACCTGCGCCGACGGCACGGGCACCTCATAGCGGACCGGCACCGGGTCCGCCGCGCCAACGATGGTCATCGGCAGCCGCCCGCCGGAGCGGCCCACGGACTGGGTCCCGAACAATGCCAGCGGGTCGGTCACACGCGCCATCGGGCGCTTGTTCAGCGAGGCATCGCCGGTGAAGGTCGCAGTAATCGGAGAGGTCGCCATCACCCCCATGATCAGCCGCACCCCGGTGCCGGAGTTGCCGCAGTCGATCACATTGTCCGGCTCGGCAAAGCCCCCGACGCCAACGCCGAACACCGACCAGTTGCCGCCGCCGTGGTTCACCACCTCGGCGCCAAAGGCCTGCATCGCCTTGGCGGTGTCCAGCACGTCTTCGCCTTCCAGCAGGCCGGAGATCTTGGTCTCCCCCACCGACAGCGCGCCCAGGATCAGCGACCGGTGCGAAATCGACTTGTCGCCGGGCACCTCTGCCACGCCGGTCAGCGGGCCAGAGCGGTGCGAGGTCATCGGGATGGGCGTGCCGTGTCCGGACATGGGGCTTCCTTCGTCTGTCGGTCGTTCGTCTGTTCGTTTGCGCTATCGGTACCGGATTGGATCTGGCCGGTCCAGCGCTATTGGCCCTGCTCCAGGCGGCGGAAGGTCAGGTAATGCGGGGTGCGGCCCTCGCGCAGGGCTTTCTGCTCATAGCGGGTGGAAATCCAGTCGTCCCAGGGCTGGCGCCAGTCGGTCGGACCTTCGGCCAGCCATTCGAATCCCGCCTTCGGCACCTCCTCCAGGGTTTGGCGCACGTAATCCGGAATATCGGTCGCCACCCGGAAGATCGCGCCTGGCTTCAGGCAGCGGGCCAGCGGCTCCAGATGCTCCTGCGTCACAAAGCGGCGGCGGTGGTGGCGCTTCTTCGGCCAGGGGTCCGGGTACAGCAGGAAAGCGCGCGAAATGGACCCCGCGGGCAGCACATCCATCAGATCGCGGGCATCGCCCGGGTGGATGGCGATATTGTCCGCGCCTGCGTTGCGGATCTTGCCCAGCAGCATCGCCACGCCGTTGATAAAGGGTTCGGCACCGATGATGCCGACATCCGGATTGCTGACGGCCTGATGCACCAGATGCTCGCCGCCGCCAAAGCCGACCTCCAACCAGACATCCTTGCCGCCGAACAGCGCGTCCAGGTCCAGCGGCGTGCGCTCCGGGTTTTCCTCCCAGCCGACGGCGCCGGGGCTGAGCTTGGCCAGATCCTCGTCCAGATAGCGCTTCTGGCTGTCCTTCAGCGTCTTGCCCTTGAAGCGGCCATAGAAATTGCGCCAGGGCGCGCCGCTGGCGTGTTTCTCTGCCGCATTGGCGGCGGCGGGCTGGGCATCCTTGGACTGGTCGTCGCGGGGCTTCTGGTCGCCGGACATGCGTCTGGGCTCCTGTTCGAGGCAGTATTTGAAAGGCTGGCCGCTCCTCTGCCGCAACCGGGCCTCAGGGTCAAGCCGGCGTCAGCGCGGCTGGCGCGGCTGCCCGGGCAGAACCTCCCGCAAAACCCCGGCAGCGATCAGGCGCAACCGGCTGGGATACCACTCTCCGTCCGGATCGGTGCGCAGCGTTTCGATGGCAAAGCCCGGGTCGACACCGCGCGCCACCATATAGCTGAGGTGATCATAGATTTCGCGCTGGGTATCCTCATAGATCCACGAGCCGAACTCAAACGGCGTCGACCAGCGCTGCACCCGCCGCTCGCTGCGGTAAAATTTATGCACAGCAGGCGCCGGCCAGTTGCGCTGATGGAACCCGATGCGGGAGCCAAGCGTCATCCGCCGCCGTTTGCCCGCCAGGAAGACATCCACGCAGGCGCTGATGCATTCGCCGTCGATCACGGTGTCGAGCCCGTATTCCAGCACCAGCGCGGCAAGCTCCTCGCCGGCATAGACGCTGCCGCCGATGCTGTTGAGCTGCAATTCGGTAATTTCCGGGGTCTGCGCCAGAATACCCTGAAGCTTATCAATGTCCTCGTCGGTGATCTCAGCCGGCTCGCCTTCCACATCCGTTTCGGTGTCATAGACAAGCGTTTGCCCCCGCAGGCTGAACTTCTGCGGCAGCGCCTCCTTTGCAGCCGCAGCCGCCGGCAGCACCAGGCAAAGAAAAGCAGTCGTCAATCGCAGCATCGCGGCCCCGGCAGCTGATGAATTCCACCCGGCCACTATGGCGCAGCCCGGCGTCCGGCTCCAGCCTCAACAGGACCGCGGTTCGTCCTCCAGGGTGCGCCGCGCCGCCGCGCGGCGCCGGGCCCAACGGGAGAGGTGCATTCCCGGAATGCGCCGGTCCGGGCGGGAGCCCCCCGGACATGAAAAAAGAGCGGACCCTTCGGCCCGCTCCCCTGTTGCTGCCTCTTGGCCTCAGACCGCTTTCTTCAGCGCCTCGGCCAGATCAGTGCGCTCCCAGCTGAAGCCGCCATCGGTCTCCGGCTCACGGCCGAAGTGGCCATAGGCTGCGGTGCGCTGGAAGATCGGCTTGTTCAGCCCCAGGTGCGAGCGGATGCCGCGCGGGGTCAGGTCCATCACCTGATCAATTGCCTTTTCGATCGCCGCGGGCTCGACTTCGCCGGTGCCGTGGGTGTCGGCATAGATCGACAGCGGCTTGGACACGCCGATCGCATAGGACAGCTGGATGGTGCATTTGTCAGCCATGCCCGCGGCCACCACGTTCTTGGCAAGATAGCGCGCGGCATAGGCGGCCGAACGGTCCACCTTGGTCGGATCCTTGCCGGAAAACGCGCCGCCGCCGTGCGGGGCTGCGCCGCCATAGGTGTCGACGATGATCTTGCGGCCGGTGAGGCCCGCGTCGCCATCCGGGCCGCCGATCACGAATTTGCCGGTCGGGTTCACGTGCCAGACGGTGTCACCGGTCAGCCAGCCTTCGGGCAGGGTTTCGCGGATGTAGGGCTCGACGATGGCGCGGATGTCATTCGAGGTCAGCGATTCGTCGAGGTGCTGGGTCGACAGCACCAGAGAGCTGATGCCCACCGGCTTGCCGCCTTCATAGACCACCGACAGCTGCGATTTCGCATCAGGTCCCAGCGTCGGCTCGGTGCCGTTCTTGCGCACCTCGGCCAGGCGGCGCAGGATCGCGTGCGAATACTGGATCGGTGCCGGCATCAGCGCGTCGGTTTCATTGGTGGCAAACCCGAACATGATGCCCTGGTCGCCGGCGCCTTCGTCCTTGCCGGCGGATGCATCGACGCCCTGCGCGATATGGGCGGACTGCTCGTGCAGCAGGTTGGTCACTTCCACGGTCTCGTGGTGGAATTTCTCCTGCTCGTAGCCGATGTCCTTGATGCAGGCGCGGGCGATCTCGTCGATTTTGCCCATGTAATCGTGCAGCTTGTCCTGATCGGACAGGCCAACTTCGCCCCCGATGACAACACGGTTCGTGGTGGCAAAGGTCTCAGCTGCCACACGTGCTTCGGGCTCTTCCGCCAGAAAAGCGTCCAGCACCGCATCGGAAATGCGGTCGCAGACCTTGTCCGGGTGGCCTTCGGAAACCGATTCCGAAGTGAAGGTGTAGTTCATACGGGTCATGAAAGAGTGCTCCATTGAGGTTCAGCCCGCCACGCCAGGAAGCCGTTGTGGCAGGTATCGGGCCGCATTACGCGGCAAGACCGCGCGGGTCAATCTATATTCGGATAGAGTTAATCAGCTATGACCGCAGCGCAAGGGGCCTGTGGCGGAAGATTGCGGCAACTGCGCTCAAAAGACACAGCAGCAGGACCGGCCAGTCGCCGGTACGGCTGTAAAGCGTCGGCGGCAGCGCTGCCGGCAGGCTTGCGTCGATATATCCGGCATCGCCCAGCGGCAGGCTGTCCAGCATCGACCCGTCCGGCGCGATCATGGCGGAGACGCCGGTGTTGGCGGCGCGGATCATCGGCAGCCCCTGCTCCAGCGCCCGCATCCGGGCCTGCACCAGATGCTGGTACGGGCCGGACCGGGTGCCGAACCAGGCGTCATTGGTGATCTGCACCAGCATCTGCGGCCGGGTTCGGGCAGCGTTCACATCCTGAGGAAAAACAGCCTCATAGCAGATCAGCGGCAGGGCGCTGCCAACCGGCAGATCCATCACGTCCGCGCCCGGCCCGGCGGCATAGCCCGCGCCCGCCTGGGAGGCAAAGCCGTAGATGCCAAAGCGAGCCATGAGGTCGCCGAACGGCACATATTCCCCGAACGGGACCAGATGCGCCTTGTCATAGGTGGCCGTGGCCATGCCGTCGGCGTCCAGCAGCACCGCGGAATTGTAATAGGCGCCTGCCTCCTCCCGCTGGATGCCCAGCAGAACCGGCACGCCGCCCGCGCTTTCGGAGATGACCCGCAAAGTGTCCTCAGCGTAGTTCAACAGCTGCGGCACCGCGGTTTCCGGCCAGACGATCAGATCTGGGCGCGGCTCCCCTGCCGAAAACGCAACGGAGCGGCGGACAAATTCCCAGCGGTGATCCGGGTGCCATTTCAGATTCTGCGGCGCGTTGGGCTGCACGATTCGCACCGTCTTGCCCGTGTCCGCGGCCTGCGGCGGGGCCGGAACGGCAAAAACCGCGGCAGCGCACAGGGCAAGCGGCGCGGCAGCGGCAAGCGGGTTTTGCCGGATCAGAGCCAGCGGCAGGAACGCCGCCAGCGTCAGCAGCCCCAGCCCCTGCGGCCCGATCCAGGGCAGCAGGTTTGCGGCTGGCGTATCAATCCAGAACTGGCCGAAGGCTGCCCAGGGGAACCCGGTCAGCAGATAGGCCCGGGCGAACTCCGCCAGCGTCCACACGGCTACCAGCACCGGCACCCGCCAGGCACCGCGGCTGAACCGGGCGGTCAGGCCAAAGGCCGCACCCCAGAACAGGGCAAGGCCCGCGGCCAGGAACACCAGCGCAAAAGGCGCCATCCAAGCGTGGCGCTCCGGGTCGATTTGGAAGGGTTCGATGATCCACGACAGGCCAAAGGCAAAATACCCCAGCCCGAACAGCCAGCCCGCCAGCGCCGCCGTGCGGGCCGGGGCAGCTTGCAGAATCAGCCAGCCCGCAGCAGCCAGCGCCACCGGCAGCCCGAACAGGAGTTGCCAGGGTGCGAGCGACAGCGACAGCAGCGCGCCGCCGCCAACAGCCAGCGCCGCCGGCGCCAGCCGGAGCTGGCGGGCAGCCCGGCGCAGCCCGAGTGAGATCATGCGGCGGCGTCCGGCAGCCGCACGCGCAGCCGTTTGATCCGGCGCGGGTCGGCGTCGATCACCTCGAACTCGGCGCCCTCGGGATGTTCGATCACCTCGCCGCGGGCAGGCACCCGCCCCGACAGCATGAAGACCAGACCGCCCAGGGTGTCGATTTCCTCTTCATCGACCGCGTCATGGCTGGTCAGCGACTGACCGATCTCGCTCTCGAATTCCGGCAGGGGCGTTCGGGCCAGGGCGATGTAGCTGCCGGGCTTCTCCTGATACCAGGTCTGCAGTTCATCGGCGTCGTGCTCATCTTCGATCTCGCCAACCACCTGTTCGATCAGATCCTCGATGGTCACCAGCCCGTCGACGCCGCCGTATTCGTCGATCACCAGCGCCATGTGGCGGCGTTCGGCCTGCATCTTGGTCAGCAGCACCCCGATCGGCATCGACGGCGGCACAAACAGCAGCGGCCGCAGCATCCGCGGCAGGTCGAAGTCCGAGCTGCCGCCATTGAAGCCGTGGGTGAGCGAAAAATCCTTGAGGTGGACAAAGCCCAGGGGCGTGTCCAGCGTGCCCTCGTACACCGGGATCCGGGTAAAACCGCTTTGCCGGAAGATGCCGACCAGATCGTCCTTGCCGATGGTGACCGGCACGGCAGCGATCTCGGCAGAGGGGATGGCGACGTCTTCCACCCGCAGCCTGCGCAGGTTGATCATGCCATGCGCCCCGGAACCAGCGGCCGGCTGGTCGCTGCCAGGTTCGTCTTCGGCCTGCGGCTCCGGGCTGAACACGCTGAAAAGCCGTGCCCAGAAACTGGTTTTCTCAGTGGCCGGCGCTTCTGCTGCCGTGCCGTTCACGTTCTGCAGCGCGCCCTGCGCCGCGTTAGAACTGCCTTCTATGTCGCCCATCTGTCCTATCCAAAAGCCCCGCCTAAGGGGCGTCCTCAGTCATATATGGGTTCGCAATCCCCATTTTGCCAAGTATCAGCACCTCAATCCCTTCCATTAATGCGGCATCGCGGTCACGAATGTGATCATAGCCCAAAAGATGCAACATTCCGTGAACAATCAGATGGCGGGTATGGTCGGCCAGCGGCTTGCCTGCCTCTGCGGCCTCGCGGGCGCAGGTGCCATAGGAAATGGCGATATCGCCCAGCGGGATTTCACCAGTGAAATCAGGCTCCGGCGGCAGCGGCGTGCCGCCGTCCTCCTCTGCGGCCCGCTCCTCAGCGGGCCAGCTCAGCACGTTGGTCGGTGCGGGTTTTTCGCGGAACTCGGCATTCAGCCCGGCGATTTCGGCGTCATCGCAGGCCAGCAGCGAGATTTCGCACATCTCCGGATCCAGCGCGAAATGGGCCAGCACGGCTGCAACGGCCTCTTCGGCCAGCGCCGCAAGCCCGGCGTCCTGCCAGCGGCTGTCTTCGATGGTAATGTCGAGCGTCATGGATCACATCCGGAAGCGGGGGCCGGCCCCGCGCCCCCGGGGTACTTCAGGCAAATGGAAAGCGGGATCAGGCCGGCATAGCGTCTGCGTCATAGGCCTCAATGATGGCCGCCACAAGGGGGTGGCGCACCACGTCGCGGGCCGTGAAGTAGTTGAAGCTGATCTTGGGGATGGATTTCAGCAGCCGCTCCGCGTCGGCCAGCCCGGACTGCACGCCCCGCGGCAGGTCGACCTGGCTGCGGTCGCCGGTGATCACCATGCGCGAGCCCTCGCCCAGGCGGGTGAGGAACATCTTCATCTGCATTGTGGTGGCGTTCTGCGCCTCGTCCAGCACCACAAAGGCGTTGGAGAGCGTGCGGCCGCGCATGAAGGCGAGCGGCGCAATCTCGATGCGCTTTTCCTCAATCAGCTTGGCGAGTTGCTTGCCCGGCAGAAAGTCGTTCAGCGCGTCGTAGAGTGGCTGCATGTAGGGATCGACCTTGTCCTTCATGTCGCCGGGCAGATAGCCGAGCTTCTCGCCCGCCTCCACCGCCGGGCGGGACAGGATGATGCGGTCGACATGGCCGGTGATGAACATGGACACACCCACCGCCACCGCCAGATAGGTCTTGCCGGTGCCGGCCGGGCCGATGCCGAAGGCCAGTTCGTTTTCGAACAGCGAATGCACATAGGCCTTCTGCGCCTCGGTGCGCGGCTCCACCAGTTTCTTGCGGGTCTTGATCTCCACCCGGCCGCCGCGGAACATCTGCAGCTGGCCGTCGGGTTCGGCCTCGTCAGCCTCCTGGCCCATGCGCAATTCGCGGTCGATGTCGCCGCTTTCGACGCTGCGGCCGGTTTCCAGCCGGTCGTAAAGGGCGGTCAGCACGCCGGCCGCCTGTTCGCGGGCCGAATCTTCGCCCATCACCGACAGCTGGTTGCCGCGGCGGACGATCTGCACGCCCAGTTTTTGTTCGATGTCAGCCAGGTTGCGGTCATATTCGCCGCACAGGTCGATCAGCAAGCGGTTGTCGGGGAATTCCAGAAGCACTTCATGGGTTGCGGTCTGGTTTTGCGCGTCATTCAGGGCACCGATGGCCAAGCTGATCTCCTCAATCTGGCGTTGCCCCTCCAGTTTGCCGCCCCTGTTCCGTTTGCGCAAGCATGAGCAGCGGAAATTCACTCAATTGAAACAAAACAGCCGCCCCGGGAGGGACGGCTGCAGGCGGCGCATGTCTGCCGCGGTCAGATCGGATCCCATAGGGTCGAGCCGTTTTTGAACGGCCCGGTTGCCACATTGCGCGGCAGGTTGCTGTTGCAGACCGGCTTGCCATCGGGCGTGCGGCGCAGGTCGGCATACCCTTCCAGGCCATCATCAATGATCCAATGCTCGCAGCCATTGGGATCAACCCAGATGCCTGCGGTCATGTTGGACAGGGTCTCGGAGCTGCCATCGCCGAAATGCCCGTCGGTGCCTTTGTCGGAGCCCGTAGCACAGGCTGAAACTGCTGCGGCGGCGGCAAGGAGGATGGCCGTTTTTACTGCTGTCATCGTCACTCTCTCCTCAGCGCAGGCAATAGATTTCGACACGGCGGTTCTTTGCCATGTTGGCGGCGCTGGTGTTGGGCACCTGCGGCTCGCGCTCGCCGTAGGCGCGGATGTCGTTGACCCGTGCGCCCGCAGAGCGCGCCACCTGTGCCACCGCATTGGCGCGGCGCTGCGACAGGCGGATGTTGTATTCGTCCGAGGCGCGGCTGTCGGTATGGCCGGCGATCACAAATGACCGCGCACCGTTGGACTTGGCCTGCCGGAAGAATTCGGCCAGGCGCTTGCGGCCTGCGGCATTGATGTGATGCTTGTTGGTGGCGAAGAACTGGTCGGTCGGCATCACGCCGCAGATGCTGCCGCGGCGGCAGACCGGTTTGCCGTCCGGGGTGACATGCGGCGTCATGAAGCCCTCGGCGCCATCGTCCATCACCCAATGCTCGCAGCCGTCCGGGTCGACCCAGATGGTGGGCACGTAGCGTTCGCCCTTTATTGTCCGCTGCTGGGATTGCGCGCTGGCAGGCGCGGCGGCGATGCTGAGCGCGGCCGTGGCAGCGGCAGCCAGCGCGATCACCTTGTTCAAATTGATTTTCGACACAACCAGATTTCCTTCACCTAAGTTTCCCAGGGTGTTAGCCGCATTGGTGCCCACCGCTCAGGCATGGCAGCAGAACTATCTGAAATTGATACGGTGTACCTGTTAAATTTCTCTTTTTTTGACGCGCGTTGATTGTGCGCCACGGACACTGAACGCGCGCGGAGAGGATTGTTGCCGGAGGACGTGCAATAGGGATTCGCCCGGCCCGCGCCAGGAGGGCCGCGGCGGGCCTTCAAAACCGGCCCGCCACAAAAGATTCGCTGTTGTGCTAGCGGCCTTAGCCGATCAGCTCGCCCGCCAGGGAGTTTGCGCCCGAGGAGACAATCCGCACCCGCGCCAGCTCTCCAACCTCGCGGCTGCAATCGGCGACGTGGACGGCGTGGAGGTAGTCGGACTTGCCCACCATCTGGCCCGGCAGGCGGCCGGTTTTCTCAAACAGCACGCCAACCTCGCGGCCGACCATGCTGTCCTGCACCTCGCGCTGCTGTTTGGTCAGCAGAGCCTGCAGCCGCTGCAGCCGGTCGTCCGCCGCGGCGGGGTCGACCTGCGCGCGCTCTGCTGCCGGGGTGCCGGGGCGGGTGGAGTATTTGAAGGAATAGGCGGTGCCGTATTTGACCTCTTCCACCAGATCCATGGTGGCTTGGAAGTCCTCCTCGGTCTCTTCCGGGAAGCCGACTATGAAATCGCCGGAAATCAGGATGTCGGGCCGCGCCGCACGGATGCGCTCGATCAGGCGGATATAGCTTTCGGCGGTGTGTGCGCGGTTCATCCGCTTGAGGATCTTGTCGGAGCCCGCCTGCACCGGCAGGTGCAGATAGGGCATCAGCTTGGCACAGGTGCCATGCGCCTCGATCAGGTCGTCCTGCATGTCGTTGGGGTGCGAAGTGGTAAAGCGGATGCGCTCCAGCCCGTCGATCTTGTCCAGCTCCCAAATGAGCTGCGCCAGGGTCAGGTCGCCGTTGGGACCAGCGCCGTGGTAGGCATTCACATTCTGCCCCAACAGGGTGATCTCGCGCACGCCGCGTTCCACCAGGTCCTGTGCCTCGCGCAGGATGCGGTCCGCCGGGCGCGAAACCTCGGCACCGCGGGTATAGGGCACCACGCAGAAAGCGCAGAACTTGTCGCAGCCTTCCTGCACGGTCAGGAACGCGGTCGGGCCGCGTTTGGCCTTGGGGCGGTTTTTCAGTTTCTCGAACTTGTCTTCCTCGGGGAAATCGGTGTCCAGCACCTTCTCCCCCTCGCGCGCCTTGGCTTCCATCTCCGGCAGGCGGTGATAGCTTTGCGGGCCGACCACCAGATCGACCAGCGGCTGGCGGCGCATGATCTCCTCGCCCTCGGCCTGGGCGACGCAGCCCGCGACGCCGATCTTGAGATCCGGCTTCTCAGCTTTCAGCCCCTTGAAGCGGCCCAGTTCGGAATAGACCTTCTCCGCCGCCTTTTCCCGGATATGGCAGGTGTTCAGAAGGATCATGTCGGCATCATCGGCCGACTTGGTCTCGACATAGCCCTCGCCGCCCAGCGCTTCGGCCATGCGTTCGCTGTCGTAGACATTCATCTGACAGCCATAGGTCTTGATAAACAGCTTTTTCGGGGCGCTCATGAGTCTCAGCCTTTTAGCCTGATCCGGGGTCAGCGGCCTGCCATACAGGCAAATGCCGCCGCTTGCAATGACGCGGGAATTACCCGATTTTGGCCGCAAAGGCCAGAAAGGCAGGGGCAGACGGGCATGATGCATTCTTCGCTGGAGGATTTCCTGAAGCAGGGCAAGGTGCTGCTGGCTAAAGGCCCGGTTGCGCTGGTCTTCATCGAGGATGAGGTAGAGATTGCCACCACCCTGCGCCATCACCTGCAATGCGGCTTCACAGCGGTTGCGGCGCTGATGCCCGATGCCTTCGACCTGCCGCAGGATGTGCGCGCCAAGGTGCACCGGGTGCCGTTCGACTGCGGGCCGGAGGGCGCGGTGACCGCCGCCGTCAACGCAGCCATTGCGGCGGCGCAGCCGGGCTGCTGGCTCTATTACTGCTACAATGCGGAATACCTGTTCTACCCGTTCTGCGAGACCCGCAGCATCGGCGAGATGCTGGCCTTTCACACAGAGGAGCGGCGCGATGCGATGCTCAGCTATGTGATTGACCTGTATGCGGGCGATCTGGACGCCTGCCCCGGCGCGGTGTCGCTGGACGATACCTATCTGGACAAGTCCGGCTATTATGCCCAGGCGCGCAAGGACCCGGCAACCGGCGCCCCGCGCGAGCGGCAGCTGGACTTTTTCGGCGGCGTGCGCTGGCGGTTCGAGGAGCATATCCCCCCGGCCAGCCGCAAGATCGACCGGATCTCGCTGTTCCGCGCCAAGCCGGGGTTGAAGCTGCAGCCGGATCACACGTTCAACGATCAGGAATACAACACCTATGCCTGCCCCTGGCATCATAACCTGACCGCCGCCGTCTGCTCCTTCCGCACCGCCAAGGCGCTGAAGCGCAACCCGGGCTCCACCTTCGACATCCAAACCTTCCGCTGGCACAATTCCGCGCCTTTCGAGTGGCACTCGCGCCAGCTGCTGGATCTGGGGCTGATGGAACCCGGGCAGTGGTTCTGAGCGGCTGACGCCTAGCACGCCGCCCGGCCCCCGGTATCAAAGCCGCCGGGACCGGATGCCGCTTTCCTGCCCGCGGATTATGTGTATTCTTATAGGCGTTAAATTTCCTTATGACCCTTGAGAGGCACCATGGCAGCACCGCGCCGGAACATGAGCTACCGGGATATCAAGCAGGTCGTTCTTGACCGCATCCAGAACCGGATCTGGGCGCCCGACAGCCTGCTGCCGAGCGAGACCGACCTGGCGGAGGAATTTTCCAGCACCCGCACCACCGTGAACCGGGCGCTGCGGGAGCTGGCCGAGGAAGGCTTTTTGGAGCGCAAGCGCAAGGCGGGCACACGGGTGCTGAACTCTCCGGTGCGCAAGGCGCAGTTCTCAATCCCCCTGGTCCGGGATGAGATTGCCGGGACCGGCGCGGGCTACCGGTATTCCCTGGTCGAGCGCAGCGTGAAGGCGGCGCCGGACTGGCTGTCCGCCAGGCTCGACCTGCCCCAAGGCCAGGAAGTGCTGCATATCAGATGCATGCATTATGCGGACAATGCGCCCTTTCAGTACGAAGTCCGCTGGGTGATCCCGGACAGCGTGCCGGAGATCCTGGAGGCGGATTTCTCGCAGTCGGGGCCGAATGATTGGCTGGTGCAGAAAGTGCCGTTCACCAATCTGGAACTGAGTTTCATGGCGACCAAGGCGGATCAGGCAGTGGCGGAGTTTCTGGATGCGCCCGCCGGCGACCCGGTGTTCACCGCGGAACGGATCACCTGGCTGCGCGGCAGCCCGGTCACGCTGGCCAAACTGTACTTTGCGCCGGGGTACAAGCTGACGACGCACCTGTGATGCCCGGCGCGACCTGATCCGGCCGTGAAAAAGGCCCCGGCAGATGCCGGAGCCTTTGCGGTTGCAGGCGGGATCAGGCGTTCTGGGCGCTGTCCGCATGGGTGAGCACGTCGGGCTCCAGATCCCAAATCTTGCCGTCCAGGCCCTCGATCTGGTCATCCTCATGCACCCGCAGCCCCACGGTCCGCTCCAGGATGAAAGACAGGACCAGCGCCGTGACCACCCCGGTGCCGATGCAGACGGCGGTGCCCGCCAGCTGCATCATCAGCGAGATTTCCCCGTGCTGGAACGCATAGGCGCCTTCCTCGATCCCGAAGTAGCCGCCGCGCGGGGTGCCGGCCTTGAACAGCCCCAGCATGACCATGCCAAAGACGCCGGAGCCCAGGAACAGCGGGAACAGCTTATGCTCGTCGATGCCGCGCTTAAGCGTGAACTCATAGACGGCGTAGGCCACGAAGGGCGCTGCGAGGCCGATGATGAAGGCCTGCCAGGGCAGGTAGACATCAAAGCCCGATGCCCCTGCGACATAGCCAGCCAGCGGGCCAAGCAGGGTATAGGCGTATTTGCCCGTTGAATAGGCAATCAGCAGGCCGGTGACCGCGCCGCCGGCCCAGACCATGGCGTAGTTGTTGATCGCGATGCCGACGCTGGTGTCGGCCATGGTGACGCTGACTGCCAGCGCCTCGGGGTCAAAGAAGAACAGGCAGGACAGGATCACCATCGGCAGGCCCGCAAAGATCAGCAGCAGGCCCGGTGCGCACAGACCGATGCTGGGCGCCAGATAGGCCGAGATCCGCGGGTGCGGTTCCATCATGCCCGGGCGTGCGCCCAGTTTCGGCGTGAACACCAGCGCCATGCCGGCAGGGAACAGGTACACGAAACCAACGCCAAAGAAGTCGTGGAAACCGGCATTGGTCAGCGGCCCGACCGAGCCCCAGGTCGCCCAGCTCAGCGCTGAGGACACAACCGCGGCCACGATGCAGGTGATGAAATAGGCCGGGGCCTTCATCCGCTCCGACACCGCGAAGTGCAGCAGGATGTTGATGATCCCGGCAAACACCGCAAGGAAAAAGATGAAGATCTGAAAGGTGTTCAGACCGGGGAAGATCCCCGGATCGGTGTGATGCGCCATAGCGTTGGTCATGGCGCCGCCCAGCCACCAGTCATTGATGGAATCCATCATGGTCGCACCTTCCATGATGTAATACTGCCCGGCCCACAGGCCGAACCCGATGACATAGTAGGTGGCAAACCCCAGGAAGAAGCCGAGCGTCTTTTCGATGGTCGAGTTGAACAGGTTCCTGCGGCGCGCGGTGCCTGCGTCGATCAGCAGAAGCCCGACAACCACCAGGATTGCCCCGACGATCCCCGATGCGTACAGAATGTTCTGCACCAGCGAGTTCAGTGTGACTTGCTGAGCAAATATTGTGCTCACGTCCAATGACATTTGAATTATCCTCCCGGTTCATTGCCATTTTTGCCGAGTATGTTGCCTCGGTTTTTCTTCCGGCGTGCGCAGCCGCGTCAGACGGGGCATGCCGGTGTCAAGCGCACCAGATAAGAGCCGGCGTGCGGACTCATCTGGTCTCACCGGAATGATGCGGGGAAGAAGGCGCATCACAAAGACATTTTTTATTTTCCGGAAATGTTTTTTACCCAGAGTGCGCATTTGCGCCAGCGCATGCCGCATATGGCCAGGCGGAGGGCGTTTACGTGCCAGAAATTTGGGCGCAGCTTTCACGAATTGACGGCCGGGCTGACAGCGCACGCCCCGTTCCAGGCCATGGAACAGGCCTTTCCGGACCGCGGCGCGGCTGTGGCGCTTGCGGCGGATCAGGGGTCGATCAGGCTGCCGTCCCAGGCATAACACTGGCCGCTGTCGGCGGGTGTCAGGGTGGCGATCACGTCCATCATCCGGGACACCGCATACTGCGGCGGGAAGCGCTTGTCCGGGGCGACGTTCCGCAGGAACGGCTGGGACAGGCCGCTTTCCACCGTTCCGGGATGCAGCCCGGCGGCAATGGCCTGCGGGTTGCGGCGGCGGATTTCTATCGCGGCAGTGCGGATGAACATGTTCAGGGCAGCTTTGGACGCCCGGTAGGAGTACCAGCCGCCCAAATGGTTGTCGGAGATGCTGCCAACCCGTGCGGACAGGGCCGCGAACACGCCCCGCCGGTCACGCGGCAGCAAAGGCAGGAAGTGCTTTGCAGTCAGGGCCGGGGCAACCGTATTTGCGGAAAAGAGCGCCAGCAGCTTCTCGGCGCTGAGGTCTCTCAGGGACTTCTCCGGCATCATATCCCCCTGATGCAGAATTCCTCCCGCCACGATCATCAGATCAACCGCGCCCTCCTTGGCGACCTGTTCCGCCGCGGCGTGCAGGCTGTCCTCATCCAGATAATCCACCTGCAGCCACTGCACGCCCTCCGGAACGCGGGTGTCCGGGCTGCGGGACAGGCTGTGGATGCGGGCGTGCGGGTATTTTCGGACCAGTTCGTCAACAAAGGCCGACCCGATCGCCCCGGACCCGCCGCTGACAACAATATTGTGCATAAGCAGTCACTTTCCTGAACGCTGTTTGCAGCTGTTACGCGCCCGCACGTCGAACGGATCAGCTTGCCTGCGCTGCCGCATCTGCCCCGCGCAAAAAATTGCGGCAGCCTATGATCCAACTTTCCCACCGCTGCGTAACCTGATTATGCTGACACTAAACTTGGATAGGTCGCCCGGGAATACCGCTATGCTTCGGGCATCCCCTGAGGGCAAAGCAGTAGTGTCAAAAGACAAAACCTATTCGCAGCTGACTGTCTGGCTTCTGGCTGTGCGCGACCACCGGGACCGCGCGGCATTCGGCGACATGTTTGATCACCTGGCCCCGCGCCTGAAGGGGTTCATCATCCGTTGCGGCGCGCGGCCTGCACTGGCCGAGGAGATCGTTCAGGACGTCATGCTGACGATCTGGCGCAAGGCGGCGATGTTTGATCCGCACAAGGCGCAGGCGTCAGCCTGGATCTATCAGATCGCCCGCAACCGCCACATAGATATCGTGCGCAAGGAAAACCGGCCCGTCCCGGATGAGCTGGGCGAGGATCCCGGAACCGAGCCCGACGCCAGCCAGATCCTGGCCCTGGAGCAGGAGTCCTTGCACCTGAAGCAGGCGATCCAGCAGCTGCACCCCGATCAGAAGGAGATGATCGAAAAGGCCTATATCGGGGATTTGACCCATCAGGAGATCAGCACCCAGACCGGCTTGCCTCTGGGAACAGTAAAGTCGCGCATCCGCCTTGGCCTGGGGCGGCTGCGCAAGGAACTAAAAGGATTGCGTTGAATGCCTGCAATCACACATCACATCCCCGACCCGATGATCGCGGCCTATGCCTCGGGCAGCCTGCCGCATGCCTTTTCGATGGTTGTGGCCAGCCACCTGTCCTATTGCCGCGATTGCCAGGCCGCGCTTGGCGCGCATCAGGCCGCGGGCGGTGCGCTTCTTGAGGAAGCGGAGTGCGTGGCGCTGGAGCCCGCGCTGAAGTCCAAGGTTCTGGCGGAATTGGATGCGCCTGCCGTGCCGGACCCGGTTTATGACGCCAAGGGCATTTACCCGGGCGCAGTGATGCAGTCGCTGAAAGGGCGGCCGCCGCGCTGGAAGACGCTGGGCATGGGGGTGAAACAGGACATCCTGTTCGAGGACAAGCACGGCTCTGCCCGGCTGCTGTTCATCCCGGCCGGTCAAGCTGTGCCCGATCACAGCCACAACGGGCTGGAGCTGACCCTGGTGCTGCAGGGCAGTTTCAGCGACGAGACCGGGCGGTTTAGTGTCGGTGATGTCGAAATCGGCGATGAAGATCTGGAGCACACGCCGGTCGCAGATGCGGGCGATCCCTGCATCTGCCTGGCCGCCACCGACGCGCCGCTGCGGTTCAAGGCGCTGATGCCGCGCCTGCTGCAGCCGCTGTTCCGGATTTGACGCGGGCCGATAAAAAGCGGGGCCGCCTTGCGGCAGCTTCGTTTATTTCCCGCGATAGGCCAGCCAGTCGGGCAGCATGTCAAACGCCTTGATCGCATAGGAGAAAGGACGGGGGAAATCCGTCCGGAACCGGCGCGACTGCATGGCAGAAACCACATGCCCGGCGGCCTCCTCAGGCTCCATCAGCTGCGGCATCTTAAAGCTGTTCTTGTCGGTCAGCCGGGTTTTGATAAAGCCCGGGTTGACCACGCGGACAGTAACACCGCTGTCCTTCAGATCATGCCGCATGGTTTCCGCCAGGCTGATCAGCGCGGCCTTGCTGGCGCCATAGCCAATGGAGGCGGGCAGCCCCCGGTAGCCGGCCAAAGATCCGACCAGCGTGATATCGCCCCGGCCCGCCTCGACAAACCCGGGGACAACATGCCCCAGAACCCGCAGCGCTCCGGTGAAGTTCACGTCGCTCATCGCCAGCACGGCCTCCGCATCCCAGTCCTGGGTCCGCATCGGCTCATAGGCGCCGGCGTTATAAAGGAGCGCGTCAACTGGCCCGGCCCGACGGAAAGCCTCTGCGACAGATTCCGCATCGGTCACATCCAGCGGCACCGCCTGCGCCTGTTTCAGCTCGCTTGCCAGCTCCTCCAGCGCGTCTTCGGAGCGTGCCGACAAAACCAGCCGGGCGCCCGCCCGGTCCAGCTTCCGCGCCACCTCGCGCCCCAGCCCGTGGCTGGCCCCGACCATCCAGATGGTCTTGCCTGCAAAATCTGTCATGCTCCGCCTCCTGAAAACGTCGAACTGTCGGAAATCAGCGGCTCCGGCGGTGGCGGCTTACGCAAAAACGGCGCGCGCTTGATCCAGAGCTTGAGCGCCTGCCAATAGATCAGCGCAACGACACGGGCCGCCCCGAACGGCCTGCGCAGCGCAGCCCGCAGCAACCCGCCGGATGTCACCGGGCGGCGCACGCCCTCCAGCGTGGCCAGCACGCCCTCAGTCCCATTGGTGTAGGAAATCCGGATGTTGAACGCCTGGTCCGTCATCCCGAAATTGAACCGGTAGCGCCCGGCCACCTGCTGAAACGGCGAGACATGCATCAGCTTTTCCGCCTCGATCACATCGCTGTGCCGGATCGGGCCGAAGTCCGGGTGCGCCGCGAAATAGCAGTGGCGGTGGCCGAAGGTGTTGTTGACCTCCGCGATAAAGGCCCGCGGGCTGCCGTCCCTGACCGCAATCCAGAAGCTCACCGGGTTGAAATGAAACCACAGGAAGCTCGGCTGGGTCAGCAGCAGCAGCTGAGCGCCCTCCAAAGGGAAACCGCGCCGCTCCAGCTCCTCCCGGAACCACAGGGTGCCACGGCCGCAGCCGCGCGGGCCGCCGTGGCGGCGGTCGTGGACCGAAAACAGGTTGAAGCGGTTGCGCGACAGCAGCGGCGGCGCGCCGAGGGTCATATCGGTCAAGATGTAGTCCACGCCATAGCGGAAGGCGTTCTTCAGCCGCCCGCGGCGGGCATGAAAAGTCTGTGCTGAAACATGCTCAATCATGCACCGGATACGCAGGCGCCGCCGCCCCGGATCACCCGCAAACACAGTTTTATCGCGAATGCGGTGATCCGCTTTCTTGCCTGCGGCGTATCCGGTCTAAACAACAGCAAGGGAAAACCGACGCATGCTGGATCAAACTCAGGGGCCACGGCGCAAGATTGCCATCGTAGGAGGCGGTATTTCCGGGCTGGCCGCGGCATATTACCTGTCTGAAAGACATGACGTTACCTTGTTTGAGGCCGCCCCCCGGCTGGGCGGCCACGCGCGCACCGTTCTGGCGGGAAAGAACGGCGATCAGCCGGTCGATACCGGTTTTATCGTGTTCAACTATGCCACCTACCCTTACCTTACCCGGCTGTTCCGCGAGCTGGATGTGCCGGTGATCAGAAGCGAGATGAGCTTTTGCGCCAGCATCGACGACGGCCGCCTGGAATACGGGCTGAACAGCCTGCGGATGCTGGCCGCGCAAAAGCGCAACCTGGTGCGGCCGCAGTTTCACAAGATGGTCGCGGACATTGTGCGCTTCGGCAAACGGGCCGAGGCCGCCGCCACCGATGACGACAAAACCATCGGCGAGCTGGTGGAGGAGCTGGGCCTGGGCAGCTGGTTCCGCAACCATTACCTGATGCCGATGTGCGGTGCGATCTGGTCGACCCCGGTCACCGATGTCGACGCCTTTCCGGCGAAATCGCTGGTTCGCTTCTTCCGCAACCACGCGCTGCTGGCGGGCACCGGCAAGCACCAGTGGTGGACCGTCAAGGGCGGCAGCATCGAATATGTCCGCCGGCTTGAGACGGCGCTGGTTGCGCGGGGCTGCGAGATCCGCACCGGCAGCCCGATCCGGAACGTCACCCGGCAGGCGGGCGGTGTTTCGGTGCAGGCAGAGGGCGCAGACCCGCACCTGTTCGACGAGATCATCCTTGCCTGCCATTCCGATCAGGCGCTGGCCATTCTGGGGGCTGATGCCACACCGGAAGAGGCGGCAGCGCTGGGGTCAATCCGCTATCAGCCGAACACGGCGGTTCTGCATTGCGACGAAGGCCAGATGCCCAAGCGGCGCAGCTGCTGGTCCAGCTGGGCCTACCGCAGCCAGGACGGCGGCGTCGGCGTCACCTACTGGATGAACCGCCTGCAAAGCATCCCCGAATGCGATCCGCTGTTTGTAACCCTGAACCCAACCCGACCCATTGCAGCAGACAAGATTTACGACACGGTGGAATTCTCGCACCCGGTCTTCGACAAGGCGGCGCTGCGTGCGCAGCAGCAGATCCGGGCGATGCAAGGGCAGAACCGGACCTGGTTTGCCGGTGCCTACAACCGCCACGGCTTTCACGAAGACGGTATCGCCAGCGCCATGCGGATTGTCCGCATGATGAATTCTCTCACCCCCTCCCCGGTCAAAGGAACAGATCATGGCATTCACGGACAAAGCCCTTCAGTCGGAATTCCTGGACACCTGCGCGCGACTGCGTGAGGGCCGGCTGACGCTGCGCACACCGGATGGCGCACGCTATGAATTCGGCGACAGCGGCCCCGAGGCCGAAATGCAGATCAACGACTGGGCCGCGGTTTCCGCAATGGCGGCGCACGGCCAGGTCGGACTGGGCGAGGCCTATGTGCAGGGCCTGTGGGACACCCCGTCGGTCGATGCCCTGATGCAGCTGGCGATGCGCAACCGGGACCACCTGGGCAGCTACGATCAGGCCAGCCCGCTGAACCGCGCCAAGTTCCGTATCGTCGACACCCTGCTGCGGGCCAATTCCAAACGCGGCGCGCGCAAGAACATCCGCGCCCATTACGATGTCGGCAATGAGTTCTACCAGCTGTGGCTGGACGACGGCATGACCTATTCCTCCGGCCTGTTCGGGACAGAGGGCGATGACCTGGCGCAGGCGCAGACCCGAAAGAACGCCCGCATCCTGTCGCGGCTGGGGGATGGCGAACAGGTGCTGGAGATCGGCTGCGGCTGGGGCGGCTTTGCCGAACAGGCCAGCGCCGAGGGCCGCGATGTGACCGGTGTTACCATATCCCGCAACCAGCACAGCTATGCCGAAAGCCGCCTGGACGGGCGCGCCGACATCCAGCTGCGCGACTACCGCGATATCGAGGGCAAATTCAGCAGCATCGTCTCCATCGAGATGATCGAGGCCGTGGGCGAGCGGTATTGGCCCAGCTATTTCGCCAAGCTCAAAAACAGCCTGGCCGAGGGCGGCCGGGTGTTGCTGCAGGCGATCACCGTGCGGGATGACTTCTTTCCGACCTACCGGACCTCCTCCGACTACATCCGCCAGTATGTCTTTCCCGGCGGTATGCTGCTGTCAGACCAAGTGATCGCGCAGCAGGCAAAATCCGCCGGGCTGCAGGTCGCGGACAGTTTTGCCTTCGGCCAGGATTATGCCCGCACCTGCCGGATCTGGGCCCAGCGCCTGGCGGCGCAGAAGCGCCGGATCGCTGAACTGGGCTATGGCGAGGCGTTCTTCCGCAACTGGCAGTACTATCTGGAGATCTGTGCCGCCTCCTTTGCCATCGGCCACACCAATGTTGTGCAGGTGGAGCTGGCCCATGCGTAGGCTGCTGCTGGCCCTTTGCCTGCTGGCGGTTCCGGCGGCAGGCGCTGCCTCCCCGGTGCAGTCGCTGCTGCCGGGGGCCGAACAGCGCGGCGCTGCGACATTCCGGTTCCTTGGTTTTCCGGTCTATCAGGCCCGGTTGTTCACCAGGGGCGCCGCACCCTTGGACTGGTCGCAGGATTTCGGCATTGAGCTGACCTATCAGCGCCGGCTGAGCCAGAAGGATCTGGTCGAGGCCACCCTGCGCGAAATGCGGCGGCTGGGGCAGCCCGCCCCGGCCCGCACCCGGTTTGAGGCCTGTTTCCAGGCCGTCTCCCCCGGCGACCGGTATCTGGCCGTCAGCCAGGGGCCTGACCGGGTGAAGTTCCTGCGCAATGGTCGCACCGCCTGCACACTGAGCCAGCCCGGTATCAAGCGCGGCTTCATGTCGATCTTTGTCGGCACAAACACCCGCTCCGCCCGGTTCACCCGCGCGCTGCTGGGCTGATGATGTTGTATCCGCGCGTCAGCCTCTATGCGATGATGCTCGCCTCGGCGGGGATCCCGCTTTATATCCACCTGCCGCAGTTTGCCTCGGTGAATTTGGGGATCGGCCTGGGGGCGCTTGGCGGCATCCTGCTGGTGATCCGGCTGTTCGATCTGGTTCAGGACCCGCTGATCGGCTGGGCTATCGACCGCTGGCCCAGGGCGCAGCTTTGGTTCGCGCTGGCGGCGGCGGGCGGTCTGGCGGTCGGATTTCCGCTGCTGTTCGGCCTGACGGCAGGCCCGCTGGTGGTGCCTAAGCTGGTCTTGGTCCTGCTGCTGCTGTTTTCGGCCTACAGCCTGGGCATGATCCTGCTCTATGGCCGCAGCGCCACGCTGGCCAAGCAATCCACCCCGCGCGAGCTGATGACGCTGGCCGCCTTCCGCGAGGCGGGCATGCTCAGCGGCGTGATCTTTGCCGCCATCGCGCCGGCGGTTCTGGTGGCGCTCGGAGCCGCGGGCCAGGGCTATGCCGCCTTTGGCCTGACCCTCGGCGGCTTTGCCCTGTTCACCGCTGCGGCCACCCGCCCCATGTGGAAGCGCCCGGCTGTCACCGGCCAGCCGCTATCGGCGATGGCCCTGACCCAGGCCGGCGCGGTACGCCTGCTGGCGCTGGCTGTGCTCAACAGCCTGCCGGTGGCGCTGACCTCAACCCTGTTCCTGTTCTTTGTCGAGGACCGGCTGAACCTTCCCGCCTATGCAGGGCCGCTGCTGGTGCTGTTTTTCCTCTGCGCCGGCCTCAGCGTGCCGCTGTGGGCGCGCCTCAGCCAGCGGATCGGGGCGAAACAGACGCTGCTTATCGCCATGCCGCTGGCCATTGCCAGCTTTGCCGGCGCAGCCTTTCTGGGACCGGGCAGCCTGCTGGGGTTTGCGGTGATCTGCGCGGTGTCGGGCGCCACCCTGGGCGCCGACATGGTGCTGCTGCCCGCCATGTTCAGCATCGCGCTGACCCGCGCGGGCCTCAACGCCTCCGCCGCCTTTGGCATCTGGTCCTTTGCCGGCAAGCTGGCGCTGGCCCTTGCCGCCGCCCTGGCGCTGCCGCTGCTGGAGCAGCAGGGCTTCCAGCCCGGGGCGGACAACAGCGCCCGGGCGCTCAGCGCGCTGGCCCTGGCCTATGCCGTGCTGCCCTGCGTTCTGAAAACCGCCGCCTTCGCCTTTGCCCTGACCCTGCCATCAGAGAGAGCAACCGCATGAAACTCCTGACCCTTGCCCTTGCCATCATCGTGCTTGTGATGATCGCAAAAACCTATTTGTTAAGCTTCCGCTTCCAGTCGCCGCAGGATTATGCGGACACCGGCCCGCAGTTCATCCTGACCCAGCACCTGTCCGGCGAGATCCTGTCGGAGGGGGTGATTTTCGGCCCAACTGGCAAGATGGCCAACAGCTTCACCGCCAAAATGGTGGGCGAATGGGACGGCGATACCGGCACACTGAGCGAAGAGTTCACCTATTCCAACGGCGTCACCCAAAGCCGGAAATGGTTCCTGACCCTCGGGCCCGACAACACCTTCACCGCCACAGCCGATGACCTGGCCGGAGAGGCCAAGGGCATCGTGTCCGGCTCCACCGTGCAGCTGAGCTACGAGATCATCCTGCCCGAAAGCGCAGGCGGTCACACCCTTAAAGCCACCGACTGGCTGTATCTCACAGCTGACGGGGTGATCATGAACAAGTCCGAAATGCGCAAATTCGGCCTCAAGGTTGCGGAACTGGTCGCCACCATGCGGCCTGCCAACTGACCCCTGACGGTGATACCCGATGACCTCCTCTGACGATCAGACCGGTGAGCGCAGCCTCATCCTCATTCTGGGCGATCAGCTCAGCCGCAACATCGCCGCGCTCAAGCGCGCAGACCCTGACCGCGACATCGTCCTGATGGCGGAAGTTGCGGAGGAAGCCGGTTACGTCCAGCACCACAAGAAGAAGATCGCGTTTCTGTTTTCGGCAATGCGCCACTTTGCCAAAGAGCTAAAGGAGGACGGCTGGCAGGTGCATTACGTGCGCCTGGACGACCCGGATAACTCCGGCAGCCTGACCGGTGAAATCGACCGTCTGCGCGCGGCGCATCCGGTGGCCCGCGTGGTTGTGACCGAGCCCGGCGAATACCGGCTGAAATCGGCTCTTCAGGACTGGGCGGAGGCGTCGGATGTTCCCCTGGACATGCTGCAAGACAGCCGGTTTCTCTGCTCCCACGAGCGGTTTGGCGAATGGGCCGAGGGGCGCAAGCAGCTGCGGATGGAGTATTTCTACCGCGAGATGCGCCGCGAAACCGGGCTGCTGATGGACGGCGATGAGCCGGAAGGCGGCAAATGGAACTTCGATCACGAGAACCGCAAGCCGGCAGAGGACGGCCTGACGCTGCCGGAGCCGCCGCAAACCAGCCCGGATGAGATCACAGAGGAGGTTCTGGATCTGGTGGAGGCGCAGTTCGGCGACCACTTCGGCACCCTGCGCCCGTTCTGGTTTGCGGTGACCCGCGAGGAGGCGCTGGCGGCGCTGGAGCGCTTCGCCGCGGAGGCGCTGCCGAATTTCGGCGACTACCAGGATGCAATGCTGGAGGGGGAACGGTTCCTCTATCACTCCGTCCTGTCGCACTATATCAATGCCGGCCTGTTGGAGCCGCTGGAGGTCTGCCGCCGGGTGGAGCGGGCGTATTACGAGGGGGATGCCCCGCTCAACGCGGCTGAGGGGTTCATCCGCCAGATCATCGGCTGGCGCGAATACGTGCGCGGGATCTACTGGCGCAACATGCCGGGCTATACCGAACAGAACTTCTTGGAGGCCACCCGCCCCCTGCCCGGCTTCTACTGGACCGCTGACACGGACATGGCCTGCGTGGCGGCCGCGGTCCGCCAAACCCGCGACGAGGCTTATGCGCATCACATCCAGCGGCTGATGGTGACGGGAAACTTCGCCATGCTGGCGGGCATCGACCCGCATCAGGTGCACGAATGGTATCTGGCGGTCTACGCCGACGCCTATGAATGGGTGGAGGCGCCCAACGTGATCGGCATGAGCCAGTATGCCGATGGCGGCCTGCTGGGGTCGAAACCCTATGCCGCCAGCGGCAATTACATCAACAAGATGTCCGACCACTGCGCAGGCTGCCGCTACAGCGTGACAAAGAAAACCGGCGAAGACGCCTGCCCGTTCAACCCGCTTTACTGGGATTTCCTGGTGCGCAACCGGGACAAGCTGCGCAACAACCCGCGCCTCAAGCGGGCCTACAGCACCTGGGACAGGATGCCGGAGCCGCGGCAGGAGGAATACCTGGACAGCGCCCGCAAGGTGCTGGACCAGCTTTGAAACCAGACGCCAGGACAGCCGTGCCGGACGGCCGTATTGGCCTCGGGCACTGCAGCAGCGTCATTGCTTCCGCACCGCACTGAACCATTCCGCCATGAAGCGGCGGCGTTTTTCGGCGTCCAGATAGACTAGCAGGCCCGGGCCCAGCTGAATCGGCCGTTTCGGGCTGGCGCTGTCCACAAAGGCGACCGGCGGCTGCCTGAAGGGGTAGTTTTCCGCCGGCGGCTGCAACCAGGCCGCGGTTGCCAGATGGTCGGCAAAGCTCCGTGCCAGCCCTGGCTGCCGTCCGCCCCTCAGCAGCACGGCAGAGCGCATCATCAGATGGGTGTAATCCTCCGGGTCGATCACAATGATCTTGTCCGCCAGATCCCGCCGGGCCCGCGCATAGCTGCCCAGGACGTTATAGGCCACCAGGATCTCCCCCGACGCGACACTTTCGATCATGCTGGAAGAACAGCAGAACAGCTTCGGATCCAAACCGCCGATGACTTCCATAAGCCGCCAGTAGGTTTCCGATGTGCGCGCATCCTGGGTCGCAAACAGATACCCCAGCCCGCTGAGGGACACATCATACGTGCCCACCTTGCCGCGGAACCGTTCCGGCTGCGCCCGCAGCAGCGAAATCAGGTCCTGCCGTGTGCGCAGGACCTCCCCGCCGGAAAAGGCTGCCGCCGACACGACGATGGACGCGGGCTCCAGGGAAAAGGCAAACACATGGCCGCGCCACTCGCCCCAATCCGGGATCAGCGCGGTCGATGCGGACTGATGCGGCCGGGTGAAACCGTCATTGGCCAGCTTGGTCTGCAGATCCATGGCCGAGGACAAAGCAACGTCAAAGGGCTCCTCCCCCTCCAGAACCGCCTTCATCACCTCGCTGCTGTTGGCGACAGTGTACTCGATCGCCACCCCCGGACGGTCTTCCAGAAAGCTGCCGATCAAAGGCGCCAGAATGGCCGTGTCCGTGGTGGAAATCACCCGCAGGACGGTGCCGTCCTCAGGGCCGATCCAGTGCCGTTCCTCCACCTCGAACCCGGTGGCCGCTGCCGCGGCAAAGATCAGACTAGTCAGGAAAGCGGAAAACAAAGTGTAACGCACGCGCCTGCTCCTGTCTGGCTGTTTTCGATAATCAGGCGGCCGCCGTGGGCCTCCGCCACCTCGCGGGCGATGGTCAGCCCCAGCCCCGAACCGATGGTCTCCCCGGCATTGGCGCCCCGGACGAAGCGGCGGGTCAGGGCTTCGGTGTCTTCACCGCCAAAGCCGCCCGCCTCATCCTCCACTTCGATACAGGCCTCCTTGCCAGCGCTGACCGTGCGGATCCATACATCCCGTTCCCGTCCCGAGTATTTGATGGCATTGTCCAGAACATTGCGGACCGCGTTTTGCAGCAGGATCGCGTCGCCCTTGATGGTGGCATCACCATCGCTTTGGAAATGCAGGGCGATATCCTTAAGCTCCGCCACCGGCTGCAGCCGCTCGGCCAGGTCGCGCGCCAGCGCGGTCAGGTTGACCTCTTCCTGCTCCAGGCTGTCGGTGCGGAACGACACCATGGCATGATCCAAGAGCTGCCCGGCCGCGCGGGAGCTTTCGTCAATGGCGCGGATCATTTCGCGCAGGCTGGCCCGGTTGTCTTCTTTCTCCACCCGCATCAGGGTGACCTCCGCCTGGGTGCGCACCGTCGCCAGCGGCGTGCGCACCCGGTGCGCGGCTTCGGCGATAAAGTCCTCGGACCGGGTCAGCGAGGCCTGCAGGCGTCGGATGAAGCTGTTGAGCGAGGACACCAGCGGCGACATTTCGGCCGGCACCGGACGGGTCACGGGGCGCAGATCCTTGGGGCCGCGCCGCGAGATCGCTTCGGTCAGCGACCGCAGCGGGGTGATGCTGGACTGCGCGGTCCAGACCGCCAGGCCCGAGGCCAGCACAAAGAACCCCACCCCCAGAAAAAGCGCGGAGCGGAACAGCTGCGCCAGCAAGGCCGCCTGGCCGGCGCGGGTCTGCGCAACCGTCACCTGCACCGCCACCGGCGCGCCCTGCGCCGACAGGCGGCGCGATACCGTCACCGCCCGGATCGTCTCGTCCTTGTATTCAGCGGTCTCGAACAACGGCTGCCGCGGCTGGGCCGGCTGGCCGCCTGCAGGCAGATCAGCGTACCCGGTCAGCACCCCTGCGGGGCTTGCGATCCGGTAGAACACCCGGTCGTCGCTGACATTGCCCAGCATCGACAGGGCGGCATAGGGGATGTCGGCCGTGAGCTCCCCAGATTGCACCGAAACGGAGTCCAGTATCGAGGTTGCCGAGGCCAGCAGGATCCTGTCGTGGCTTTCCACGGCAACATTGCGGACAAACCCCAGCACCGCGAAAAACAGGACCGCCGCCAGCAGCGCAGCACTGCCCAAAAGCTGCAACAGCAGGCGGCGGCGCAGCGAGCCGCTGACATTGACCGCCGCGCTCATTCCAGGCTCAGCCGGTAGCCCAGGCCGCGCACCGTGGTGATCTGCACCCCGGACCCGGCCAGATGCTTGCGCAGCCGGGCCACATAGACCTCGATCGCGTTTTCCGAAACCTCCTCATCATAGGAAAACAGCCGGTCGACCAGGTTCGGTTTGGAAAAAATCCGGTCCGGCGCATTCAGAAACACCTCCAGCAGCCGCAGTTCCCGGTTGCGCAGCGTGATGGTCCTGCCGCCGGCGGACAGCGTTCCCGCCATCGGGTCAAACTGCAGGTTTCCGAATCGCCTCAGGTTGGAACTGCCGCCGCCGCGCCGCCGCAGCACCGCCCGGCAGCGCGCCTCAAGCTCGGAAAAATCGAACGGCTTGGTGATGTAATCGTCGGCGCCAAGGTCCAGCATCCCGACCCGGTCAGACACCTCGGAGCGGGCCGTCAGAACAATCACCGGGGTCTCCTTCCGGTTCTCCCGATGGCTCTTGAGGAAGCTGCGCCCGTCCCCGTCCGGCAGCATAATATCCAGTAATATCAAATCGTAATCCGTCGTGCCGGAAAACGCCGAGGCGGTGCTCACATCCGGCGCATGATCCACAACATGCCCATCCAGCCGCAGACGGTCCAGAATGGCCTTTGCCAGGCTTTCGTTGTCCTCAACCAGCAGGAAGCGCATCGGCGCGGCTCCTTTCGAAACGGTCCCCCGCGGTCCCGTGACAGGTTTGTGTCAGCTTGCTGTGCTCCCTTTCAGTCATGAGCGGCTTGACCGCGATTTGTCAAATGGGAGGACAACATGAACAAATGGACCCTGACCCGCCGCGCAGCGCTGGCGGCAACAGCGGCAGCACTGGCGTTTGCCACCCCGTCCTGGGCCGAAGAGCAGGTGGTCGACGGCATCCACTTCCTGATCCCCGGCGGCGCAGGCGGCGGCTGGGACGGCACCGCCCGCGGCACCGGCGAAGCGCTGACCGAAGCCGGGCTGGTGGGCAAGGCGTCTTATGAAAACATGTCCGGCGGCGGCGGCGGCAAGGCGATCGGCTACCTGATCGAAAACGCCGCCAGCAACCACGGCACGCTGATGGTGAACTCCACCCCGATCGTGATCCGTTCGCTGACTGGTGTGTTTCCGCAGAACTTCCGCGATCTGACGCTGGTGGCGGGCACCATCGGCGACTATGCGGCCATCGTGGTGGGCAAGGACAGCCCGGTCAATTCGATGGAGGATCTGCTGGCCGCCTACAAGGCCGACCCCCGCGGCACCGCGGTTGGCGGCGGCTCGGTTCCGGGCGGCATGGACCACCTGGTTGCGGCGATGGTGATGGAGGCCGCAGGCGAGGACCCGACAGCGGTGAAATACATCCCCTATGACGCCGGCGGCAAGGCCATGGCGGCGCTGCTGTCCGGTGAGATCGCTGCGCTCAGCACCGGCTTCTCCGAAGCCATCGACCTGGCCAATGCGGGCGAAGTCAAGATCATCGGGGTAACCTCGGAGGAGCGTGTGGACAGCTACCCGGACGCGCCGACGATGAAGGAACAGGGGCTCGACACCACTTTCGTCAACTGGCGCGGCTTCTTCGCCGCCCCCGGCCTGCCCGAGGACAAGCTGTCCGCCTATCAGGAGGCACTGGCCAAGATGTACGATACCCCGGAATGGGAAGAGGTCCGCGCCCGCAACGGCTGGGTCAACATCCATAACAGCGGCGATGATTTCCGCGCCTTCTTGGAGAACCAGGAACAGGCCATCGGCGATCTGATGAAAAAGCTCGGCTTTCTCTGATTCCTGGGCAACCGCGGGGGCTTTGCCCCCGCACCCCCAGGATATTTGCGGCCAGAAGAAACCCGCCCCAAAACAGCCGTCAACTGATTGCCTACCGCGCCCGGCGGCGCAGCAATACGTGTTCAGAGCGCGGACTTTAGCCCTTCTTCTGGCCGCAAATATCCTGGGGGAGCCGCGCAGCGCGCGGCGGGGGCAGCGCCCCCTTCCTGTCCCATAATACTTTCACAATACCGGAGGAGAACATGGCACTCGACCGCTGGATTGCCCTGGTCATTCTGATGATCTGCCTTGCCTACGGCTATGCGGCCTTCTTCACCATGGATGCCGCCCTGCCGCCCTTCATGAAACGCAACCCGGTCTGGCCCAGCACCTTTCCCAAGGTGCTGTCGGTGATGGCCATCCTGGCGGCCATGTACGTGCTGCTGGGCTTTGAAAAGGGCGCTGACGACCCGAAACCGATGGACATCAACTACCGCCGCCTGACGGAGTACAAGCTGGGCCAGGCGCTGGCGCTCTTGGGGCTGATGGCGGCCTACGCGCTGCTGCTGCGGCCCGCGGGCTTCCTGCCAGCCACCGTAGTCTTTCTGGTGGCCGGCGCCTGGGTGCTGGGCGAGCGCAAGCTGCACATCCTGCTGCCGGTGGCGGCCGGGGCGGCGGGCGTCGTCTGGTACCTGGTGCAGGAAGTGCTCGGCATCTTCCTGAGCCCCTGGCCCGCAATTCTGACAAACGGAGGCTGACATGCTCGAAGGCATCATGGTCGGGCTGGGAACGGCCTTTTCGCTCACCAATCTTCTGATGGTCATCGGCGGCTGCCTGATCGGCACCTTTATTGGCATGCTGCCGGGGCTGGGGCCGATGTCGATCATCGCCATCATGATCCCGGTGGCGATCTCCATCGGCGACCCCTCGGCCGCGCTGATCCTGCTGGCCGGAGTTTATTACGGCGCGATCTTCGGCGGCTCCACCTCCTCGATCCTGATCAACGCGCCCGGCGTCGCCTCCACCGTGGCGACCAGTTTCGACGGTTACCCCCTGGCCCGCCAGGGCAAGGCCGGCAAGGCGCTGACGGTGGCGGCCATCGCGTCCTTCTCGGGCGGCACCATCGGGGCAATCCTGCTGATGATCTTCGCCCCGGCGCTGGCAACCGTGGCGCTGCTGTTCCATTCGGCCGAATACTTCGCTCTGATGGTGGTGGGCCTGTCGGCGATTGCCGCCTTTGCCGGCTCCGGCCAGGTCGGCAAGGCGCTTCTGATGACGCTCCTGGGGCTGATCATGGCCACAGTGGGCGAAGGCGCGCTGTTCAACATGCCGCGCTTCACCATGGGCATCATGGACCTGCAGTCGGGCTTCGGCTTCATCACCTTGGCAATGGCGATGTTCGCCCTGCCCGAGGCAATGTATCTGGTGCTGGACCCCTCCCGCTCAAACTCCGGCAGCGGCAGCAGCGAGATCAAGGACCTGCGCATCACCCGGGACGAGGCCAAGGCGATCGCACCGGTGATCGGGCGCCAGTCGATCCAGGGCTTCCTGATCGGCGTGCTGCCGGGCGCGGGTGCCACCATCGCCTCCTTCCTCGGCTATGCGGTAGAGCGCAACATCGCCCCCAAGGAGGAGCAGGAACAGTTCGGCAAGGGCTCTGTCAAAGGGCTCGCCGCACCGGAAAGCGCCAACAATGCCGCCTGCACTGGCTCGTTTGTGCCACTGCTGACGCTGGGCATTCCCGGCTCCGGCACCACTGCGATCCTGCTGGGGGCGCTGATCGCGCTCAACGTCTCGCCCGGGCCGCGGCTGATGGTGGATGAGCCGCAGATCTTCTGGGCGGTAATCATCTCGATGTACTTGGGCAACCTGATCCTGCTGATCCTGAACCTGCCGCTGATCCCCTATATCGCCAAGGTCCTGGCGGTGCCGCGCAACTACCTGATCCCCTTCATCCTGTTCTTCACCCTGATGGGGGCCTACATCGGCCAGAACAACGCCACTGAACTGCTGATCCTGGTCGGCCTCGGCATCTGCGCAACGGTGCTGCGGTTTGCGGACTATCCGCTGGCACCGCTGCTGATCGGCTTCATCCTGGGGCGGATGCTGGAGGACAACTTTGCCCGCTCGATGCAGCTCTATGACGGGCTGGGTTTCATCCTGGAGCGGCCGATGACCCTTGGCCTGCTGGGCCTGGCCCTGATCCTGGTGGTTCTGCCCAGCTACCGCGCCCGGCGCGCCCGGCTGCGGGCCGGAGGCGCCGCCGACGCGGACTGATCCCTGCCGGGATTGCCCCTGCCTGCCCCGGCAGCGCGGGCGGGCAGGCAGGACAAGGCGGCGCTGCCGGACAAGGGATTTGCCCGGCAGTGCCGATTGTGTTCAAGGCCGCCTGTTCCGGACGGCCCCGTTACGCAGCCCCTTGCAGCGCAGGCTCCGGACCGAAGCTGGAAACAGGCGAAACGTAGAAGGCTGCCAGGTCCTGGTTCACCGCAGGGTCGCAGGCCATCAGAAACGGCCGGTACTCCCGCCCGTCGTCATCGCAGACATAGCGGGCCGCCTCCCTGCGGACAGCGTAGCCGAACCGCCGCAGCAGCAGCCCCAGGCTGCGCGGCGACAGCGACATCATCTCAGACGCACCAAGGCTGGCGGCCGCCTGGCACAGGCCGGCAACCACCAGCTTGGTTTCGATGGACGGCTGCGCGGCGTCGGCCCGGGTTTCGTCCATGACGAACCGGGTGCATTCCCATGTCCGCCCGGTCTCCGGGTACTCGCTCAGCAGGCCGCCCGGTATGCCCTGGATTTTGCCGTCCCTGGCATCCTTCAGCATATAGCTCCAATAGCCGTCGCTGCCGCCGCAGGACGCGGCACGCGCCCCGGCAATGATCCGGCTGCCCTGCGTGACAATTGAATAGACGGCTCCCGGGCGGTCGTACTGGTCCTGCTCGAAGGTTCCGTCGTGGTCCAGGCCCCAGCCCAGTTCATCCACCAGCTTCTGCTTGCGCAGGGCAAGAAAGCCCTGATACGCCGCCTTGAAACCGGACCGCTGCTCGTAAGAAAAAATATGTAGATGCATGACGCTCTCCTTTTTGCAGCGCCATGATCGAAGGCTCCCAGCCGTTTGGAATCCTGAACTGTCAGATCAGTCCGAATTTTATTACTTGTGATATGAGCTGAGCGCTTGTTTTAGCCTCCAGCGCTTGCATCGCCGTCCGCCGCCGTGCTCTGACCGTTTCCAGTTTGACGCCCAAATTCTCCGCGATTTCCTGATCTTTGCAGCCGTTGCACATCATCCTCAGAACATCTTTAACGGGAGCCGTGAGGGTGATTGAATTCGACGGCTCATATTCCAGTGCGTGCAAAGCATAGAGGGCTGCCCGGGCGATCCGCAGCTCCTCGTTGTTCCATTCCGGGCCGGAACAGCTGAGCACGGACACCCGCCCGTCAGCGCTGATCGCCAGGGTGTTGCCGTGCACCAGCCCGTAATTCGCGGCATCTTCGAAAAACGTCCTTGAAGACGGAAACAGCCGCTCCAGCTCCTTCCAGGTGACCCAGCCCGTGCTGCTCAATCCGAACTGAATGGTCGGGTCGGCCAGCAGGTAGGCCTGGTCGACATACCGGTCCACCCAGCGCTGCGCGTAGGTGCTGTGGACAAAGACCGGTTCGACCCCGTCGAAGCCCACACCGATGGAATACCCGCTCTCGGAAATTTCATCCAATGACCTTAAAAGAATGCCGCGAATATCACTTCTCATATTGTAATCCACACGCATAGTATGCAACCAAATATTACGATACCGCAAAAAGCGATTATCACAAATGATAAATTTTAAACCTGGGCTGGACTATGCAAAGAGAGAAGATCACCGCGGCGACCCTCGAAGTGCTGTTGCGCACGGTTGCCAAGGCCAACCAGGAAAGGCCCCGCCAAGGAACCCACCTGTTTGAGCGTATTGTAGAAAGGATAGAATCAGCGCGCGCGGGCGCTGCTGATGAGACGGTTAACTAGTTTTGCGTCATCTTCGGTCAGGTCTGCAGCCTTGTCCAACACGCTGCGGTCATCCGCATTCGGCTCATCCGAAAACAGATAAGCCATATCGATATTGGCAACTTCACAGATCCGGATGATCCGGGCCACTGTAGGATTAAAGCGGCCGTTCAGAACTTTGCTGACGTACTCCGGATTGTTGCCCGCAGCTTCAGAAACCTCGTCATAGTCAAGCCCCCGGATGTCCAGCGCCTGACGCAGCCGCTGCCTCCAAAGCTCAATGCCGCCATCTGCACCCAGATGTGTTTTTCCACCGTTTTCACTCATGCCCAGAAGCATACACAGAACTATAGTTCCTGCAAATAGAATTATAAGTCGATATACGAAAGGATGAGGTGCAGCAATTTGGAATACAGCCCTCAGAATCCGATTTACACCTGCTTGTTGATAGAACTATATTTCTATCGCGCCGATATGCCGGAGACCGCGATGACACGCAGAACCTCAAACACTCAACGGAGCAGGCTGCGCCGCGCAGGTTTCCTGAACAGGCCCGTCGGCCCCGCCGGCAGCAGCTTGGTAACGCCGCCCTGCCTTATCTGATGACGCTTGGAGATTTGCTCAAATGAACGCCAGCAGTGCGCCCCTCCCTGAAACGCAGACGGAACGCATCCGGGCCGTGATCGCCGCAGCCCAGGACTACGCCCAAGCACGTGAAGCCTTTGATGCTGCCTCCGAAGGGCTGGAGCGTTCGCGCCGCCAGGACAGCAGCTTTGCCGGCCAGCACCTGGATGAGCTTGACGCCGCCGCCGATGCCATCGGCAAGACACAAGCGCGGGTTGCGGACCTTGTCGCTTCGCTGGCCACTGACGGCTCTCTGGAAACGCTCAGCAGGCTTCTGTCAACCGAAGCCGCCTTCCCCGGCAAACCGCGCGGCAACGGCGCCTAGGGCCGCATCCGGGGCCGCTTCCACCGCATGGCCGCCGGCCGCCCCGGTGGAGGGAGCAGCAATTTCCAATCCCCGCGGCACCAGCCCGCCAGCCGGGGAGCACGGCCGAACCGGCTTACCTGCAGAAAAACGCCCCCAAGCGCAGAGCCGGGATTGCGGTCATCGCTTTACGGCAGCAGCGTCAACCGCTTCAGGAACAGCGATTTCACCCTGTCAGCTTCTACCGTCATGCAGACTTTCACCGGGTCGCGCCCGCTGTCCGGCGCGGCCAGCGTAGCGCCGGAGGTCTCGCCCCCGCAGGAGACTTCAAGCGGCACATCGCGCATCCCGAACAGCTCAGGATGGGTGCAGGCGATCACCGCCGCCGGGTCATGCAGCGAGCAGCCGTTCTTGCCCGCGACCTCCAAGTAGAACTTGAGATAGAAATACGACATCTCCTGCAGCATGCCGCCCAGCTCAGGCGACTTGGCCGCAATCGCCTCGAAGTCCTCTGCCGTGCACAGGATGCGGTGGGTGACGTCCAGGCCGACAAACACCACTTTTTCCCCGCCTTGGCAGACCACATCCGCGGCGTGCGGATCGTGATAGATATTGGCCTCGGCATGGGGCGTGATATTGCCGCCCTCCTCCAGCGAGCCTCCCATCACCACGATGGATTTGACGTTTTCAATGAATTCCGGGTCGCGCTGCATGGCCAGGGCGATGTTGGTCAGCGGGCCGATCGGGCAGACCACCAGCTCCCCCTTGTGCTCGCGCGCCATGCGGCACAGGAAATCCGCGGCGTCCTCCTCCAGCGGTTTGCCCTTGGGCTCTGCCGCCGGGATGTCGCCAAAGCCCTCGTCCCCGTGTACATGGGAGGACGGTTTGAATGGCGGCAGCACCAGGGGCGCGGTGGCGCCAGAGGCCACCGGCACATCCAGCCCGGCCGCTTCCAGGAGGCGCAGCGCGTTGCGGGTGGCTGTCGCGGTGGTCACATTGCCGAAGATCGTGGTCAGGCCCAAGAGGTCAATGTCCGGCGCCGCGGCGGCATAGAAGATCGCCATGGCATCGTCGATGCCCGGGTCGGTGTCGATAATCAGTTTCACCATCTGCCTGTCTCCCGGCTTACTTGAACTTGTCCATCAGTTTTTCCAGCGGCGAGCGGGTGTCCGGCGCCACCTCTTCGCTGGCTGCCTTCTCCGCCTTTGCCTCTGCCTTGGGCTTGGTGGCGGAGCTGCGCGGCGGCGCCACGCGCAGGGCAACCGCATTCATGAACTTGCCGCCATCGCCCTTCGCCAGCTCTGCCGCGCCGTCGGAAATGCCGCGCATCAGGTCATCCAGCCAGCCCTCGTCCGCCTTGGGGAAGTCGCGCAGCACATAGCCCGCGACCGCGTCCTTGTGGCCCGGATGGCCGATCCCCAGCCGCACCCGCGCGTAATCCGCGCCGATGTGCGAATGGATGGAGCGCAGGCCGTTGTGGCCCGCATGGCCGCCGCCCTGCTTCATGCGCGCCTTGCCCGGCGCCAGGTCCAGCTCGTCATGCAGCACAACCACATCGGCGGGCGTCAGCTTGTAGAACCGCATCGCCTCCCCCACCGACTGGCCAGACAGGTTCATGAAGGTCTGCGGCTTCAAGAGCAGCACCTTTTCGCCGCCCAGGACCCCTTCGCTGATCAGCGCCTGAAACTTGGACTTCCAGGGACTGAACCCATGGTCCGCAGCAATCTGATCCAGCGCCATGAATCCGATGTTATGGCGGTTGCGCTCATATTTCGGGCCAGGATTGCCAAGGCCGACAAAAAGTTTCATGGGCGGTGCTCAATCTGCGTTTCAGGGAAACCGAGTGATGCCCTATTTGGGCCGCGGAATCCAGAGGCCCGCGCCCTCAGGCAAAGGCCCGGTCTGCCGCAAACGGCGCCAGATCGACATTGGGCTGGCGGCCTTCCGCCAGATCCGCGATCAGCCGCCCGGTGATGCCGCTCAGGGTCAGTCCGATGTGCTGGTGGCCAAAGGCATACAGCACCCGGTCCGTGTGCGGGCTGGGCCCGATCACAGGCAGCGAGTCGGGCAAGGTCGGGCGGTAGCCCAGCCATTCGCTGCCGGGCGGAGGCAGCGGCCCCAGCATCTCTGCCCCCTTGCGGGCGATATAGGCCAGCCGGCGCCGGTTCGCAGGCGCCTCCAGCGATGCAATCTCCACCGTGCCGGTCAGGCGCAGGCCCTGCGCGTGGGGCACCGCGTAAAATCCCGCCTCGCCCCAGCCGACAGGCCGCGTCACCCGGTGCGCCTCGCCTTCATACATCAGGTGATAGCCGCGCTCAGTGCCCAGCGGCAGCTTGTCCGTGCCCGCCCCCTTGATGCGTTTCGAGAAGGCCCCGCCGGCAATCACCGCCCGGCCCGCCGTCAGGGTTTGGCCCTCTGCCCGCACTTCGACCCCGTTAGCGGAGGCCCGCACCGCCTCCACCGGCGCCTGCAGTGTTGTGCCGCCCAGCTCCGTAAAGGCCCGGTGCATCCGGGTGATGAACTCAAGCGGGTCGCGCAAATGCCGGGCGGCATGGAAATGCACCGCACGTTTCACCGGCAGGCGCAGGCCCGGCTCCATCTCCAGCGCTTCGTCCGGACCGACCTCGCGCCAGGGCACCCCCAGCGCGCGGCGCTGTTTCAGATCCGCCGTGGCCGCCTCCGCCGCCGATGCCGTGGACCAGACGGACAGCTGGCCGCGCTCCACCACCAGATCCTGGGCCCCCGCGGCCTCGATCAGCGGGTTGATCCCGGCATCGGCATGGGCCATCAGATCCGCCAGATGGCCTGCAATCCGGCGCGAGGGGCCGCTGCGGCAATTGGCCAGAAAGGCCAGCATCCAGCGCGGATTGCGCAGCGCATGGGCATACGACAGCGACAGCGGGCTGTCCTTGGAAAACATCAGGCCGGGCAGGCCCGTCAGCACTGAGGGGCTGTTCACCGGCAGGCAGGCATAGGTCGCAAGCGTGCAGGCATTGCCATAGCTGGCACCCGACCCCGGCGGATTGGGATCCGCCAGCAGCACCCGGTGCCCGCGCATCTGCGCCCACAGCGCGCAGCTCATGCCCACTGCGCCTGCGCCTGCAATGGCAATATCGTAATCGGCCATGCCCTGCTCCCGTTTCTTCAAACCGAAATGGGGCAGCGGCGCCTGGGAAAGTCAATCACTTGCGGACCGCGCGCCGCACAAAAGAAAACGGGCCCCCGGATGGGAGCCCGCGAAACCGATACCCGACTGGGTGCGGTTCTTATTGTTCGACTTCAGTCGCTTCGACTTCTTCGCCCTCTTCGCCGTCCTCATCAGCAGCGGCCAGGCCGCCCGGGGATGCGATGTTGGCGATCACGAAGTCGCGGTCGATGGTCGGCTTGGTGCCTTTCGGCAGCTCGATCGACGAGATGGTGACAACGTCGCCGATGTTCAGGCCAGCCATGTCGACAACCAGCTTCTCGGGGATGTCGCCGGCGGTCACAACCAGCTCAACCTCGGGACGCGTCACGTTCAGCATGCCGCCCTTCTTGATGCCGGGCGCTTCGTCCTCGTTGATGAACTCAACCGGGATGAACAGGTTGATCTTCGAGGTGCGGCGCAGGCGCATCAGGTCGAAGTGGGTCGGCAGGTCCTTGACCACATCGCGCTGCACGTCGCGGCAGATCACGCGCACGTCGTCGTGGCCGTCCACTTTCAGGTTCCACAGAGTGGACTTGAACTGGCCGGCTTTCAGCTTTTTCAGCAGTTCGTTGAACGGGATCTGGATCGCGACCGGATCCACGTCACCGCCATAAACCACACCCGGAACCATGCCTGCGCGGCGCGCAGCGCGAGCGGCGCCCTTGCCTGTCCCCGCACGTTCCTGGGCTACGAGATCAGGAATCTCTTTTGCCATCTTAATTCTCCAATATGACTATCGGGGTGCCTCCAAGGCTGTCACCCCGCGTGAAGCCGTGCCTATAAACCGGATGCCGCTGTTTGGGAAGGGGGCAAAGCCCGCGGAACGCCCCCTGCCCGGGTGTCCAACCACGTTATTCCTGCCAGCGGCCGCCGAAATCCTCGGGGATCAACAGATTATGGCGGCCCAGGCCATCGACAGAGCGTTCGCCGCACAGCGCCATGGTGGTGTCCAGCTCCTTGCGAATCACGTCCAGCGCAGCGGTCACGCCCTGCTGCCCCATGGCCCCCAGGCCATAGACAAAGGCACGCCCGATCATGGTGCCTTTGGCCCCCAGCGCCAGCGCCTTCAGCACGTCCTGGCCGGAACGGATACCGCTGTCCAGATGCACCTCGACGTCATTGCCGACGGCATCCATGATCTCCGGCAGCATCCGGATTGAGCTCAGCGCCCCGTCCAGCTGCCGCCCGCCGTGGTTGGAGACCACGATGGCATCAGCCCCCAGCTTGGCCGCCATCCTGGCATCTTCGGCGTCCAGGATTCCCTTCAGGATCACCTTGCCGCCCCACATCTCCATCAGCTTTTCGACCTTGCCCCAGTCCAGCGCCGGGTCGAACTGCTCTGCCGTCCAGACCCCCAGCTGCGAGGTGTCGGAGACCCCCTGCACGTGGCCCACGATATTGCCGAAATTACGCCGCTTGGCGCCCAGCATCTCGATACCCCAGGCCCATTTGGTCATCAGGTTGGCAATGGTTCTGGGCGTCAGCTTCGGCGGCGCCGACAGGCCGTTCTTCAGATCCTTGTGGCGCTGGCCCAGGATCTGCAAATCCAGCGTGATCACCAGGGCGGAGCATTTGGCATCCTTGGCGCGCTGGATCAGGCGGCGGATATAATCCTCATCCTTCATCGTATAAAGCTGGAACCAGAAGGGTTTGGAGGTCGCCTCCGCCACTTCCTCGATCGAGTTGATCGACATGGTGGAGAGCGTGAACGGCACCCCGAATTCCTCAGCCGCCTTGGCCGCCTTGATCTCGCCGTCGGCGTGCTGCATCCCCGTCAGCCCCACCGGCGCCAGCGCCACCGGCATCGCCACATCCTGGCCGATCATTTGGGACGCGGTGGTGCGTCCGGTCATATCCACCGCCACCCGCTGACGCAGGCGGATCTGCTCAAAGTCCGAGGTGTTCTCGCGGAAAGTCTGTTCTGTCCAGCTGCCGCTTTCGGCATAGTCATAGAACATCCGCGGCACGCGGCGTTCATAGATGCGCTTGAGGTCGTTGATATTGGTGATCACCGGCACCGGACTGTCTCCCGCTTTCGTTTGGTAAAGTTTTTTTACCAATCCGGCCCGGCAAAAGCAACGCTGCCTTTGCCGCACCCCTAAAAATGCAAAAAACCGCACCCGAAGGCGCGGTTTCCTCAACTATTGCCGCATCTTGCACTCGGACCGCCCGGCCCTCCCCACGAGAGGGTGCCGCCCGAAGTGTTTTGAAACTCAGCCCTTATGCGCGCCGTCCGCGAGGGACTTCACAAACGCCAGCACCTCCTCCGGCGACTTGCCCGACGCGATCTGGCTGACGATGGCACTGCCCACCACCGCGCCATCAGAGATCGAGGCAATGTTTTGCGCTTTCTCGGGCGTGTTGATGCCAAAGCCCACGATGATCGGCAGGTCGGTCGCCGCCTTGATGCGGGCGACCTCCGGGCCGACGTCGCCGGCCTCAGCCTCTGCCGCGCCGGTGATGCCGGTTATCGAGACGTAATAGACAAAGCCGGAGGTGTTCTGCAGCACCTTGGGCAGGCGTGCATCATCGGTGGTCGGGGTCGCCAGGCGGATAAAGTTCAGCCCCGCCTTCTGCGCCGGGATGCACAGCTCTTCGTCCTCTTCCGGCGGCAGGTCCACCACGATCAGCCCGTCGATGCCCGCGGCCTTGGCGTCTTCCAGGAATTTGTCCACGCCGCGGTTGTAGATCGGGTTGTAATACCCCATCAGCACGATCGGGGTGGTGTCGTCTTCCTTGCGGAAGTCGGCCGCCAGCTGCAGCGTCTTTTCCAGCGTCATGCCGCCATCCAGCGCCCGCTGGCCGGCCAGCTGAATGGTCGGGCCGTCCGCCATCGGATCGGTGAACGGCAGGCCCAGCTCGATGATGTCCACACCGGCGCCCGGCAGCCCCTTCACCACCTCCAGCGAGGTCTCATAGTCCGGGTCCCCTGCCATCACATAGGTGACAAAGGCTTTCTTTCCGGCGGCGTTCAATTCAGCGAATTTGGCATCAATGCGGGTCATGGGCGGGCCTTGCTTTCAGGTTTCCGCCCCGGTGTGCCGAATGTTGCGCGGGAAATCAATCCCGCGCCGCGCGCCGGCCCCGTCCGGCCGGGCAGCCGCTGTGCCTCAGCCGCCCAGCGGGATGTGCCAGCGCAGGGTCAGCGAATTCACCCCGGGGTTATCATCCGCGGTCGAGGCGTTGGATTTGTGGCTGAACGCCAGAGACACTGCCCTGCCGTTGCGGAACCGCTTGCCCACCGCCACCAGGCTGCGGATTTCAAAGGTGGACCCCAGGTCGTTGGCCGCAGAGCTTTCGTGATAGGCTCCGGGCATCACGCTGGTCTCGATGAACCAGTCATTGTTCAGATCAATCACGCCGCTGATGCCGACACCGGCAAACACGTCGCCCGCCTCCTGCACTTCCAGCGCGGCGCCAAAGCGGGCCGACAGCCGCCCGCGCTCGTGGAACGGCGCGTGCAGGTAATCCACCGCGAACACCGCGCTGTCTTCCGCCGCATCCCGGTGATAGTCGGAATACCCCAGCCCCAGCGTCACCTCTTGGGCAGCCGCGGGCAAGGCCACCGCAGCCGACAGTGCCGCCGCCAGCAAAGCTGTCTGTTTCATTTCTAGCCCCTCGCAGAATTATTTATTTTGCTTAAAGATATTTTATTGCTGTGGTTTTCCAAGCCACCTCACGAAAAAGCAATATGAGGGCCCGCTGTGCAAAGCCGCACAGAAGGCGATTGTGGCGCTTTTGCCAGCCATACTTGGCTTGCGCGCACGTCCAATGCTGCCTAGAAGCAGCTCCCAAGTGGCATCAGGAGGCCGGAATGGGCTTTAAAATGGGAATCGTCGGCCTGCCGAATGTGGGTAAGTCGACACTGTTCAACGCGCTGACCAAAACCGCCTCGGCGCAGGCGGCCAACTTTCCGTTCTGCACCATCGAACCCAACGTGGGCGAAGTGGCGGTGCCGGACGCGCGGCTGGACAAGCTGGCGGCAATCGCCAAGTCGAAACAGATCATCCCGACCCGGATGACCTTTGTCGACATCGCAGGCCTGGTGAAGGGCGCGTCGAAGGGGGAGGGCCTGGGCAACCAGTTTCTGGCCAACATCCGCGAAACCGACGCCATCGCCCATGTGCTGCGCTGCTTTGAAGACGGCGACGTGACCCATGTGGACGGCCGTGTCGATCCGGTGGCCGATGCCGAGGTGATCGAGACCGAGCTGATGCTGGCGGACCTCGAAAGCATCGAGAAGCGCCGCGCCAACCTGGTGCGCAAGCTGAAGGGCAACGACAAGGAAGCCCAGCAGCAGGACCGCCTGCTGGCTGCCGCGCAGGCGATGCTGGAAGACGGTAAGCCCGCCCGCCTGGTCGAGGTCGACGCTGAGGACGCCAAGGCCTGGAAGATGCTGCAGCTTTTGACCACCAAGCCGGTGCTTTATGTCTGCAACGTGGGCGAGTCGGAATCGGTCGAGGGCAACGAGCACTCCGCCAAGGTGGCTGAAATGGCTGCGGCGCAGGGCAACAGCCATGTGATCATCTCGGCCCAGATCGAAGAGGAAATCAGCCAGCTGGACGCCGATGAGGCCCAGATGTTCCTGGAGGAAATGGGCCTGGAAGAGGCCGGCCTGGACCGGCTGATCCGCGCAGGCTACGAGCTGTTGCACCTTGAGACCTATTTCACCGTCGGCCCCAAGGAGGCACGCGCCTGGACCATCCGCACCGGCACCGCGGCGCCGCAGGCGGCGGGCGTCATTCACGGCGATTTCGAAAAGGGTTTCATCCGCGCCGAAACCATCGCCTATGACGACTTTGTCGCCATGGGCGGCGAGCAGGGCGCCAAGGAAGCCGGCAAGATGCGGGCCGAGGGCAAGAGCTATATCGTCAAGGACGGCGACGTGCTGCATTTCCTGTTCAACACCTGATCTGCAGCGTCCGCTGGAATTTCAACCGCCCGTCAGCCCTGCTGGCGGGCGGTTTGCTTTTTGCAGCCGCCTGCGGCAAGGCTGTGCAAGCGGGACCGCTGCCGCCGGAAATCCCGGGACGGGCGGCGCAATCGCACTACAGTTACATGTGCACGCAGCGAGGGCGGGTGATCCATGGAAAAAGACGACAGTATCAACGTTCTGGGCGGACCGCTTGCGCCCTGCTCCACCGCGCCGGTGACCGGCTTTTTCCGCGACGGCCATTGCAACACCTGCGCCGAGGACCAAGGCAGCCACACCGTTTGCGTGGTGACCACGGCAGAGTTCCTCGCCTTTTCCAAATATGTCGGCAATGACCTGTCCACCCCGCGGCCGGAGTTCGGATTTGCGGGGCTGCAGCCGGGCGACCGCTGGTGCCTGTGCGCGGCCCGTTTCCTGCAGGCCGCGGACGAGGGCTGCGCCCCCAAGGTGCACCTGGAAGCCACCCATATGCGGGCGCTGGAAATCGTGCCGCTGAGCATTCTGCAAAGCTACGCCGCCGACCCGGCCTGAAACCGCCCCGCCCGTCAAAGGAGGCCGCGATGAAGCGCATACTGATCCTGCTGGCTGCGCTCAGCCCCGCCGCAGCAACCGCCCAGCCCCACTGCAACGGGCAGACCCAGATCGACGCCAATTTCTGTGCCATGGAGAAATGGGAGATCGCCGACCGGGAGCTGAACCGGCTGTGGAACCAGGTAAAACCGGCGGCAGATGCCCGCGGCACCGGCCCGGCCCTGCTGGCCGAACAGCGCACCTGGCTGAAACGGCGCGACGCCACCTGCGGGCCGGAGCAAGCTTCCGGCGGCAGCGCGGCGCCGATGTTCTATTGGTCCTGCATGGAGCAAGAAACCCTGCAACGCAATCAGGTGCTGCGCTCGCTGCGGTAGCCCCTGAAAAATGAAAGGCCCCGGAAATCCCGGAGCCCATCTGATTGATGCACAGGCGGTGCGGCGCCTGCATTATTCCTCGAAGGTGCGCCCCTCTTCGGTGTCAGACATGTCAAAGCCAAGGTGCTTGGCGACGGTGAACACGTCCTTGTCGCCGCGGCCGCACATGTTCATCACGATGATGTGGTCCTTGGGCAGGTCCGGTGCGATCTTGGTCACATGGGCGAGCGCGTGGGAGGGCTCCAGCGCCGGGATGATGCCCTCGGTGCGGCAGCTGAGCTGGAACGCCTCCAGCGCTTCCTTGTCGGTGATCGAGACATACTGCGCGCGCCCCGACTCATGCAGCCAGGAATGCTCCGGCCCGATGCCCGGGTAATCCAGGCCCGCGGAGATGGAATAGCCTTCCTGGATCTGGCCGTCAGCGTCCTGCAACAGATAGGTGCGGTTGCCGTGCAGCACGCCGGGACGGCCGCCGGTCAGTGAGGCGCAGTGCTGAATCCGGTCATCCACGCCTTTGCCGCCTGCTTCGACCCCAATGATGTTCACCGACGAATCGTCGAGGAACGGGTAGAACAGGCCGATTGCATTGGAGCCGCCGCCGATTGCGGCAATCACGGTGTCCGGCAGGCGGCCTTCGCCTTCCTGCTCGGCCAGCTGCCAGCGGACTTCCTTGCCGATGATCGACTGGAAATCGCGCACCATCGCCGGGTAGGGGTGCGGGCCGGCCGCAGTGCCGATGCAGTAGAAGGTGTCGCGCACATTGGTCACCCAATCGCGCAGCGCGTCGTTCATCGCGTCCTTCAGGGTGCCGCGGCCGGAGGTGACCGGCACCACTTCGGCGCCCAGCAGACGCATCCGGAACACGTTCGGCGCCTGGCGTTTCACGTCGTGGGCGCCCATGTAGACGATGCATTTCAGCCCGAACTTGGCGCAGACGGTGGCGGTGGCCACGCCATGCTGGCCCGCGCCGGTTTCGGCGATGATGCGGGTCTTGCCCATGCGCCGCGCCAGCAGGATCTGGCCCAGCACGTTGTTCACCTTATGCGCGCCGGTGTGGTTCAGCTCGTCGCGCTTCATATAGATCTTGGCGCCGCCCAGTTCCTCGGTCAGACGCTCGGCATGGTACAGCGGGCTGGGGCGGCCCACATAATGCTTCCACAGATCGTCCATCTCGGCCCAGAAGGAGGGATCGTCCTTGGCCTTGTTGTATTCTTCCTCAAGGCTCAGGATCAGCGGCATCAGGGTTTCGGACACAAACCGCCCGCCAAAGATGCCAAAACGGCCGTTTTCGTCCGGACCGTTCATGAAGCTGTTGAAAAGATCGTCGGCCATAGGTGTTCCCTCACTTTCGCAGCGCCCGCAATGACTATAGCGCGGCGGGGCCTTGGTAAAGGGGGCTCTGCGCAAGCCGCTTGGTCCGGCTTAGGGCCCTGCCCTGCCGGTCTTAGCTGTGTATTGCTGTGGTTTGCTGCCGGTCCTGCTGGTCAACAGGTTAGGGATGGCGGCGCCGCCAAGAGGCGGAGGCGGGACGGGAGGTTCCTCCCGCACGCTGAACGTTGTCTCTGCGTGCCCTTGCCAAAGGGCCCTGTTCCAAAGTGCCGGGGGTGTCAGGCCCGGCGGTGACCGCGATCAGGAGGGATCATGGCATCTGACGCCTAAGATCACGTGAGGACGGCGTCCGCAGAGGGTGCAACACCCTGAACGGTGCGCTGCCGGGCAGCGGTTGCGCAGTGAGTATTTCAGGAAAGATGAAGCCGCGGGCCCGGTGTTTCATCTTTCCCTAAATACTCAATATCCGCCCTTGCAGCCCCCGCAAAAGCCGCGGCGGCGCGGGCCGTCAGCCGCGGGCGGCGCGGGCGGCACTGGTAAAGCTTTCGATCAGCGGGGCATCCTTTTCACCCGGTGCGCTTTCGACGCCCGAGGAGACATCGACCTGCCGGGCGCCGGTCATGCGGATCGCCTCAGCCACGTTGTCCGGCGTGAGGCCGCCGGCCAGCATCCAGGGTTTCTGCCAGTATTTGCGCCCCGCCAGCAGGCGCCAGTCGAAGGCGAGGCCGTTGCCGCCGGGCAGCTCAGCCTCCTTGGGCGGCTTGGCGTCGATCAGCAGCTGGTCCGCCACCTGCTCATACTCAGCAATCTGCGGCAGGTCGGAGGCATCGGCGATGCCCACCGCCTTCATCACCGGCAGGCCGTAGCGGGCGCGCACCTCAGCCACCCGCTCCGGGCTTTCCTTGCCGTGCAGCTGAAGCATGTCGAGCGGCACTGCCGCAGTTATGGCGTCCAGTTCGGCGTCAGTAGCATTCACCGTCAGCGCCACCTTGCACAGTCCAACGGGCACCTCGACGGCCAGCGCAGCGGCCTGTTCGATGCTGACGTTGCGGGGCGACTTGGGGAAAAACACAAACCCGGCATAGGCTGCGCCCGCCGCGGCAGCGGCAGCCACATCCTGCGGGGTGCTGAGCCCGCAGATCTTGACCCGGATGTCCGTCATGACTGGCTCAGCTTGCGTCTTCGAGAAGCGCCAGGACTTCGTCCTTGCCTTCGTGCTTCTGCTTTTTCAGCCGTTTCACTTCGCGGTTCAGCTTGCGGGCTTCGCGGGCCTTTTCAGCCGCCTCGCGCCGGTGCTTGTGCTCGCGGATCCATTCCCACAAGAAGCCAAGCACCAGACCGGCGCCGACTCCGCCCAGAACCACCGCGAACAGCGGCAGCGAGATGCCGGGGTTGAAGCCGAACAGCTCACCCAGCGCCTCGGGCATCAGTTTAAGCTCAACAAAACTCCGGTTTGCAAGGCTCACCGACACCAGCACGACGGCCAGAGACCCCAGAATCGCATAGCGAATGTAACGCATCAGGCTTTCCCGTTCAGGCGGTCCCTCAAGAGCTTACCCGTCTTGAAGAACGGCACATGTTTTTCCTCGACATGGACGGTCTCACCGGTGCGGGGATTGCGGCCGACCCGCGAGTCCCGCTTCTTGACCGAGAACGCGCCGAAACCGCGCAGCTCCACCCGGTCGCCGCGGGCCATCGCGTTGGTCACTTCCTCAAACACCGTGTTCACGATCCTCTCCACATCCCGCTGATACAGGTGCGGGTTTTCGTCTGCAATCTTCTGAATCAACTCAGAGCGGATCATGATCTTTTTTCCTCCCAGGATGCCGTAATGTTTTGGCTATTGTTCTGAGAGTATAGGAAAAATTCCCGCGTGGGGGAACAAAATGACGCATGCGGGACGGGAAATCCGGCAAGAGTTCACCCGCTTTTCAGCCTGCCGGGGCCGGATCAGGCACCGCCGCGCGGCGCTGCAATGCGGCATCCGTGGTCCGGATGCCGCCGCAGCCGTGGATGATTCGGGGCCGCTCAGCCCGCCCCGGAGGCGGCCTAGTGGCAGGGCTGGCCCGGAAGGCCTGCGCCGCCGGTGTCTGCGGGGCTCCATGCGGCGGGGGGCGGGGCTGTCCGGTCGCCGCCGTCCCGGACCGGGCGGCGCAGGCGCCACGCCGGGTTCAGCCACACGGTGGCAGCAGCGGCCTCCCCGGCAGGGATCAGCGGGCCGTTTGCGGAGACGCTCAGATGCGAGGTGTCATGCTGCGCGGTGACCGGAAGGCGGTCCCCCGGCGCTGCGGCCTCGGCACGGTCCAGCAGGAACGCCGTTCGCCCCCAATGCCCGCCGGCGTCCATTCCGTTTGCCACCTGGATACCGGGCGCCAGCTGCAGTTCAAAACTGACGAGGACCGCATGGATGGTGCCCGCAGCGGCACACGTAAGGTCCGTTGCGGTGCGCTCCGGGGTCAGGTCCGGCCTGGTGAAGTCGAACTGGAACAGCTCTGCCGCCGGGCCCAGGGACCGCAGGCCGCAGGCCGCAAATTCGCCCGGCGTCAGCTGCGCGACGCGGGCAAAGCGATGGAAGGCGCTCAGGTCGAAGCCTTCCGCCTGGTGCGGGCGCCACTGGTCCAGCAGGCCGCTGCTTTCCACCAGCTGCGCTTTCAGTGTTCCCCATTCCGGCACCGCGCGCGCGTTTGGCTTGGCCAGCGCCGACATGGCATGGGTAAGCGTCGCAAGCGCGCCCTCGCCCAGCAGGACGGTGTCGACAATTTCAGAGATCACCACGTCCGCCCGTTCCGGAATATCCGTGCCCACGGTGATTTCGTGCGACCATTTCGGGATCACGGTGATCCGGTCGCTGAGACCGTTTTCCGCGATGACACGGGTTGCGGCCTGGGCGATCAGCGGCTGCTGTTCGCAGGTGTAGACGTGTTTCGCGCCGGCGCGTGCCGCCAGCATGGCCGTCAGACCGGCACCGCAGCCGATGTCCAGCACCACATCCCCCGGCTGCACCTTGGCCGCGATGGCCTGGGCGTAGGCACGGTTGCGCGCGGTGTCGGCAAGCATCGGGAAATGCCAGCGGGGCACGAACATCTGGTGCAGCCGCTCCTGCAGCACCTGCGCCTCGTGGTGCTGCGGGTCCAGTGCGAGGGCGTCGCCAAGGATCTGCGAGGTCCGGAGACCGCCATCGTCCAGGTTTTGGTTTTTTGCGAGCTGGACCAATGTGTCCGCGTTCTGGGCGCCGTCGCCGTGAAAATTTTGCGCAGGTTCAGCCGAGTGTCTTTCAGTCAACTTTTAGTCTTCCCGATTTGATGCAAATGCCATTGGTTTGCATAATCATCATGCGCCTCTAACAAATGATGAAGGGAAGGAAGGGCCGGTGCGGAGATGCCGCGCCGGTGCGGTTTTGCCCCGGCCGCCAGGGCCGGCGCCAAGGGCCGGTCAGGCGTTGAAGCGGCAGGTGCCGGAACGGAAAAAGCCCCGCAGTTGCCTGCGGGGCTTTCCAGTTCAGAGCCGTGAGGCCGGGTCTTAGTCGCCCGACTTCAGTGCGGCGCCCAGGATGTCGCCCAGCGATGCGCCGGAATCCGAGGAGCCATACTGTTCCACTGCTTCTTTCTCTTCCGCGATCTCGCGCGCCTTGATGGACAGGCCCAGGCGGCGGGTCTTGGAATCGACGTTGGTGACGCGCACGTCGACCTTGTCGCCAACCGAGAAACGCTCGGGGCGCTGGTCGGCACGGTCGCGGGCCAGGTCGGAGCGGCGGATGAAGGACTTCATGCCTTCGTATTCCACTTCGATGCCGCCGTCTTCGATCGCGGTCACTTCGACGGTGATCACGGAGCCGCGCTTCACGCCGCCCACGGCTTCGGCGAACTTGTCGCCGCCCAGAGCTTTGATCGACAGCGAGATACGCTCTTTGTCGACGTCCACTTCGGAGACAACGGCCTGAACCACGTCGCCTTTGCGGTAGTTCTGGATCGCGTCTTCACCGCGCTCGTCCCAGGACAGGTCGGAGAGGTGAACCATGCCGTCGATGTCGCCGTCGAGGCCAATGAACAGACCGAATTCGGTGATGTTCTTGACTTCGCCTTCGACCTGGGTGCCTTCCGGGTGAGTCTCGGCAAAGACTTCCCACGGGTTGCGCATGGTCTGCTTGAGGCCCAGGGACACGCGGCGCTTGGCACCGTCGATTTCCAGAACCATGACGTCGACTTCCTGGGAAGTGGAGACGATTTTGCCCGGGTGGACATTTTTCTTGGTCCAGGACATTTCGGAAACGTGAACCAGACCTTCGACGCCCGGCTCAAGCTCAACAAATGCACCGTAATCGGTAATGTTGGTGACGCGGCCCTTGTGAACGGAGTTCAGCGGGTACTTGGCGCCAACCAGATCCCACGGATCTTCCTGCAGCTGCTTCATGCCCAGGGAGATGCGGTGGGTCTCTTTGTTGATCTTGATGACCTGAACCTTGACGGTTTCGCCGATCGACAGGATCTCGGAGGGGTGGTTCACACGGCGCCATGCCATGTCGGTGACGTGCAGCAGGCCGTCCACGCCGCCCAGGTCAACAAACGCACCGTATTCGGTGATGTTCTTGACGACACCGTCGACTGCCTGGCCTTCGGACAGGTTGCCGATGACTTCGGCACGCTGCTCGGCGCGGGACTCTTCGAGGATCGCACGGCGCGAAACCACGATGTTGCCGCGGCGGCGGTCCATCTTCAGGATCTGGAACGGCTGCTTCAGACCCATCAGCGGGCCTGCGTCGCGCACGGGGCGCACGTCAACCTGCGAGCCGGGCAGGAACGCAACAGCGCCGCCCAGGTCGACAGTGAAGCCGCCCTTGACGCGGCCGAAGATCGCGCCTTCGACGCGCTGATCGTCTGCGTAGGCTTTTTCCAGGCGGTCCCAGGCTTCTTCGCGGCGGGCCATCTCGCGGGAGATGACGGCTTCGCCACGGGCGTTCTCGGCCGAGCGCAGGTAGACTTCGACTTCGTCGCCAACGGAGATTTCGGGAGCTTCGCCGGGGTTTGCGAATTCTTTCAGATCAACGCGGCCTTCCATCTTGTAGCCGACGTCGATGATGGCCTGGCCGGCTTCGATTGCCAGCACTTTGCCTTTGACAACCGAACCTTCGTCCGGGGTGTCCATTTCGAAGCTTTCGTTCAGGAGGGCTTCGAATTCCTCCATAGATGCGTTTTGAGCCATGAGGTCTCAGGTTTCCTTTACTAACGGTTTTCTGGCCGGGCGGTTGTCTCCGCCGGTCTTGGTTAGCCCTACAGAACGTGGTCCGGAGCACATCTGATCAAACAAACACAAAGGGCCGAGGTGTTCCTCAGCCCTGCTCAGATATGCCACCCGGACGTTGACCGCCCTTGTATTGACAGCGCGCGTATAGGCGGATTCCCCGGTCTGTGCAAGGGGAAAGCCCTGCTGGGCAAGGCGAAGACGCCATTTGTGCAGCCCCCTGCCCCGCCGTTCGCGCGCCGGGACCGCTTCAGGCCTGATCCGGGCGCAGGTATTCCTGCTCCAGCAGAACAACGCCCGTCATCACATAGTCGACCGACGATCCCTCTCCCAGCAGGGGGAGCATGATTTCGGTGGAGCTGCGGTATTCCGGCAGCGGGCCGACATAGGGCAGCGAGACCAGCAGCGGCCGGGGATTGGCGGCCACTTCCGCAAAACAGGTCCAGATCATGGACCCGGGCCCGAAGCCCGGACGTTCAGACAGGCGGGTGCCGGCGACTTTGGCGCTCAGGGTATTGATGATCTTGCTGCGCACATAAAGCGCCTTGAAATCAGACAGCTCCCCGCTCCCGGTCCGCTCGATTTCAAAGACCGCCAGGATATTGGCCGTTGTGCTGAAATACGGCAGGCTCAGTTCGGCGAGCCGCGGGAAAGCACCCGCCTCCGAGGCGTTCTGCCAAAGCATAAGAACGGGTTTCAAAGCGGGATCCAGGTCACTCGCGGAAAAATCAGCGGTAAACATGGAAACTGGCACCCCTTGCAAAATCTCAACTGACAGCACCAGGCCCAGCGGATATGCCCCGTGGCCGAAAAGGGTGCCTGCCGGCCAGTATAATGCAGATGGAATACATGAATAGCCTCCGCAGGCAGATTTTACCTGCGGAGACCCCGGCAGCGGACGCGGCAAGAGCCGCCTGCTGCCGGGGGATCAGCCCTCTCAGGCGATTTCGGTCACGATGGTGTCGCGGGACTTGCGGACTTTCTTCATCGGCAAGAGCCAGTCGCCTTCTTCGGCGCGGTAGCCCAGCGGCAACAGCAGGACAGAGCGCAGGCCCTTGTCCTTGAGGCCCAGGATTTCGTCGATCTTCTCGGGCGTGAAGCCTTCCATCGGGGTGCTGTCGACCTCAAGCTCGGCGGCGGCGGCCAGTGCAAAGCCCAGTGCGATATAGGCCTGGCGGGCGGCGTGGTCGTGGTTGGTGCGCGCCTCGCGCGGCAGGTAGGTGGCCTTCAGATTGTCGTAATACTGATTCAGCATCGGGATTTCGCCGCGTTCTTCGGTCATCTGGCGGGTGACCGAGTCGATGCGGTCTTCGGAGTAGTTGTCCCAGGCGGCGAAGACCAGCAGGTGCGAGCCGTCGGTGATCTGGGCCTGGTCCCAGGCGTGCGGACGGATCTGCGCGCGGATTTCCGGGTTGGTGATGACAAAGACTTCAAAGGGCTGGGTGCCGGACGAGGTCGGCGCCATGCGGATCGCCTCGATGATCTGGTCGACCTTTTCCTGCGGCACGGATTTGGCGGGGTCCATCTTCTTGGTCGCATAGCGCCAGTTCAGCTTCTCGATCAGGGTGCTCTTGCTCATGTCCTGTCCTTTCGGGGTCTTTTGCATAGGGTGGTATAAATTTGTAACCCGATATATAAGCGGCACCGGAAAGGGCGCAAGAAGGCACATTTCTGAGCCCCGGTTACACGGAGGAAACCTCAATGGCAGAAGGACAATGCCCGGAATGCGGCCGCATCAACGAGGTGCTGTCGCGGGTCGGTGACCGCTGGAGCGTGCTGATCGTGATCTCGCTGGCGCAGTACGGTGTGCTGCGATTCAATGAGCTGAAGCGGCATCTGGGCATCTCCCAGCGGATGCTGAGCCTGACCCTGCGCGAGCTGGAGCGGGACGGGCTGGTGAGCCGCACCTATCACCCGACAATTCCGCCCAAGGTGGAATATGCGCTGACGCCGCTGGGCGAGTCATTCCGCGAGCCGGTTCGGGCGCTGGGGCTGTGGGCGCTGGAGCATCTGCCGGCGATTGACGCAGCGCGGGCAGAGTTTGATGCCGCGGCGGGGGCAGAGGAGAAAACCGCCTGAGGGCAGAATCCGGAACGCCCGCGGTTAGCGGGAGCCTGTGCCGATCCGGCTGCGACGGCAACTGGACCAAACGCTGCCGCCGCCCCGCGCGCAAAAGTTTTCAAAAAAAGCTTTTGGCAATTTTCTTGTTCAAGAAAATTGTGCCGCCCTCAGCCCGGCCGCCTGAGCGGCCTGCCTAAAGGTCGATTTCCAGCACCCCGCCCGGCGCTTGCGCACGGGACTGGCAGAGGATGATCGCGCCTTCGCGCTGCTTGTTCGACAGCACGAAATCGCGGTGTTCGGCGGCGCCTGAAACCAGCCCGCATTTGCAAACGCCGCAGATCCCGTCAGAGCATTTCACATCCACATGGATGCCGCTCTCGGCCAGCGCCTCGGTGGCGGATTTTTCTGCCGGCACCAGAATGTCGCGGCCCGATTTCGTCAGCCGCAAGGTGAAGGGATGGTTTTCGTATTCGGGCTGTTCAGGAACCGAGAAGTATTCCATATGGCGGGTGTCTTCGGGGAAGCCGTTGGCCTCAGCCGCCGCCAGCACCGCTTGCATATAAGCCTCCGGCCCGCAGGTGTAGACGTGGCTGCCCGGGGCGAACTTCAAAACGTCATTCAGGTCTGCACGGGTGCCCTGATCAGAGAAATGCAGATGCACCTTGTCTGCCCAGGGAACGTGTTTCAGGTCGTCCAGAAACCCGGCCTTTGCCTTTCTTGAACAGGAATAGCGGAACTCGAACTCCCGGCCCAGGGCGTGCAAGCGGTGGGCCATGGCGATCATCGGCGTCACCCCGATGCCGCCGCCCATCAGGTAGGATTTGGCGGCATCCTCCTGCAGCGGGAAGTGGTTGATAGGTTTGGAGATGAACACCATCCGGCCTTCCTCAAATATCCGGTGCATCAGCTTGGAGCCGCCGCGGCCCGCGTCCTCGCGCAGCACCGCGATCTGGTATTTCGAGCGGTCCGCCGGGTCGCCGGACAGCGAGTACTGGCGGAAGAACTCCGGCACGACCACCACGTCGATATGGGCGCCTGCGGTGGCTGCGGGCAAGGGCGAGCCGTCCGGCAGGGAGAACTCGTACTTGGTGACGGCATCCGTCATATGTTCGACCTTCGACAGGCGCACCCGCATGACAGGTGCGTTGCCCTTGTCGGCGGTATAGACATGCTCCGGCGGCAGGCCCTGGGCGCGGCGGCGTTTGTGTTCAGCCGCGGGGATCATTGCCTGATAGGCGGTGATCCCAGCCTCCCGGTCCATCGGCGCGGGCCAGGTGTAGGGCGGCGGCGCCAGCGGCGCCGGGTAGACGGCCAGGGTCTGATCCTCGTACTTCAGGTCCAGATCCTTGGACAGCTTGCGGGCGTTGACGGGATGCCGTGAAGGGGCATAGGGCCCCTCCTCCGCCATCTCCAGATCCCACCACCATTTCTTGGCTGTATTGACCTCGCCATGGCCCAGCGCGTCGTCGAGTTTCGCCAAGAGCGGCGCGCTGCCCGGCAGGTTCATCGCGGCCCAGCGGAACGGCGCCTCGGCAAAGAGCCCTTCAAGGTTCCAGGGGCAGGTCTTCATGCAGCGGCCGCACATGGCGCCGCCGGGGACGGTGACGCGGTAGGTGGTGCATTTCTGGCTGTCGGATTTCCAGATCTCGTAGCCGTTGAACATCAGCTTGGGTCCGGCGGTGATGGCGCCGGAGGGGCATTCGCGGGCGCATTTGTTGCAGGCCTCGCAGAAGCGCTGCAAGCCGAAGTCGACCGGCTTGTCGCGGGTCATCGGCAGGTTGGTGGTGACTGCGCCGGACTTCAGCCGGGGTCCGAGGAAGGGGTTGAGGATCACCTCGCCGATGCGGGAAACCTCGCCCAGGCCGGAGAGCAGCAGCAGGGGCGGCTGCAGCACCTCGCCGTCCATCACCGAATGCACCCGGGCGGTATAGCCGAGATTTCGGATCTGCTGCGCAATCACCCCGCCGAGGAGCGAGAACCGGAGGTAGGCGCGCATCGACTGGGCGCAGGCGATCCAGTCGTCGCCGGAGGCGCCCTCCATCGTTTCGTGGCCCTGGTCGATGATGACGCTGATGGCGTTTTCATGGTAAGGCGCCAAGGGGTCGCCCGCCGCATCGTGGGAGTAATATGCCCAGTCCGGGCAGCGCGAAATGCCGACCGCGTCGCAGCCGAGGAAATAGGCCGCGGCCTTGATATTCGCGGCATTGCGGGCGGCGTCAGCGGTGCTGGGGTCCACTTGCGGCGCGGGCTCGCCGTCCTGCAGCAGCACGAAGGCGGCAAGCGAAGACCGGAAGGCAAAGGCGGAGGAGGATTTGCGGACGTAGTTGCCGTTCTTGGCGGCCTCCTGCGGGCCTTTGCCGAGGTCGCCGAACAGGGAGCGCGCGAACATGTCGGCGCGTTTCGGGACGCGCGCAACGTTCACCTCGTCGATATAGGTGGTGGGATCCTCCACCCGTTTCAGCGTCTCGAACGGATGCGGGCCGTCCATGAAACGGCGCTTGGCGTAGGGATCGCGGCTGGCGGCGCTTTTGGCGTGGGCGCCAAGGCCCAGACGGTATTTCAGGCCCGGTGCCTGGCCCGGCGCCAGCGGCAGATCGGCGGCCAGTTCCAGCGTGGTGGTGACGGCAGCGATGCCAAAGCGGCTGCCCAGGAAAGGATTGATGAGGACGCCGTCTTCATAGGTGGCAAGGCCCGCCTGCACCGCCAGCCGGCCCAGATGCACATCGGTGGCGGCACCGGTATGGGCGCGGGCCTCCCATCCCAGCAGCCGGATGTAATTGGCCAGCGTCACCACCGTCTCCGCTGCCCGCAGGCAGGCGCGCTGCTCCTGCGCGCCCGCCAGCCAGTCGGTGCCGTCTTCCCCTGCTTCGGGGTCGCGGGGGAATTCGTAGACATAGACCAGCGCGTGGCTGTGGTGGCGGCAGTCCGCGGGCGGGGCCTGCATCGCCTCGCGCAGGTTTGCCATTACCACGTCGATGCCGGAGGCAAAGGTCTTGGTCTGTTTGGTGCGCAGGGTTTCGGCCAGCGCCGCCACATCCGCGTTCACCAGCGGCGTCTCCAGCCAGGCGCCGGAAGGTACTGCGCAGGCGCCCGCCAGGGAGGCGTCGCAGAAATAGCCGAAGGCCTTCAGGTGGTCGGTGCGCTCCTGCGGGCTGGCAGGGATCTCTGCGCGTTCTTTCTTGACCAGCCCTTCGCGGGTGGCGTCCAGCACCGCCTGATAGTCGCGCATCGCATTAACGAGGGACAGCGGCGCATCGGGGCGGCGGAAGCTGATCTGGGCCGGCGCCGGGAGCGCGTTCAGGTCCGCGGGCGCCGCCTGGCGCGTCAGGGTTTCCATTGGATAGGGCCCCAGATGCACAGGCCGGTTGCGGTAGGAAAACAGTTTGCCCATGGTTGGCCCCCGGTGAATTACAGCTTGGCGACGATGCGCGGCTCGTCCTCGAGCAGCTTGGCAGCGGCCGCGCGCAGATGGGCCAGTTCCTGCCCCGTGAGCTTGGCCTCGAAATAGGCCGCGTTTTCCTGCGCGATTGGCAGCACCTCTGCCAGGGCGGCCTGACCGCCCGGGGTCAGCCGGACCTGGATCGACCGGCCGTCCCGGACGCCGCTGCTGCGGGTGATGAAGCCGCGCGCCTCCATCTGCCGGAGCGTGCGCGAGGCGGCGGTGCGGTCGATGCCGATGAAGCCTGCGATCTCTGACGGGGCGGTCAGCCCCTCTTTCCCGGCGGCCAGCAGCACACACCACATCACCCGGGTCAGGCCGAACTCCGCTATCCGCTGCTCAAAGCGGCGCTCGATCACACGGGCCAGCATGGTCACCTGGTAGCCCAGGGAGCGGTGAAGATGAAATGGAAGGTCAGACATGATAATTGACAGTGTCAACTATCTTATTGACGCTGTCAATTATATCGCCGGGAGGCCGCTGGTTTCGCATCTGACGTGCCACGGCCGCCTTGCGCTTGACCCTGCCTGAGCGGAGAAAACCGAGCACAGCCAGCTGTACGCACCCCAGGGTTGCGAAAAAACACCAGAAAATCGCCCTGCCGGGCAGAGACGAAGCGGCTTGTCCCGCCTGCCCGCCGCAAGCACGAACTCCGCAGCGAACCCTGTAAACGTATAATAAATAATGACAATAAATTGCCTCGCAATTCCTCCTGAGGGACCGGAAATACGTTATAGCGCGCACCGAAGCGTCTGAGGCTAGAAAGAGAGTGTTTACTTTCCCGCCCCTAAAATTCCGACCATTCACCCTGAGATTGAAAAACGGACGCCTATTGAATGACCCTTTTGCATCAGCTGCCGCGTTTGATGCTCGCTGGGACGATCTGCCTCCTGGCTCTCAGCTGGCACGCCCCGCCGCAGGCGCGGGAAACCGGCGGCCCGCTGACGGCGGCCTTTGTGCCGGTGCCGCCGTTTGCGCAGCAAGGCCCGGATGGCGCCCGAAGCGGCTTTCTGATCGAATTGACGGAGCTGATCGGCGCGGAAACCGGCGTTGCGATCCGCTACCTGGACCTGAAAACCTCGCGTGAGTTCATCCGCCGGCAAATTGATGGCGGCACCCAGATCATCGCCGGTGTTGCGCGGCTGCCGCCGCTGGAGGCCAGCAACGTATTCTCCTCGCCGGTGGCATCCGAAACCCTGCGCCTGACGGTGCTGAGCCGACGGGCCGCAGCGCTGGCCGGCCGCCGCAGCGGCCTGCGGATCGGCATTGTGCCGCCTGCGGCCGGCTCAGCCGTCCAGGATCTTCTGGCTGCGAACAGCCCTGTGGAATTCGCAACGCCCGAAGCCGCAGTGATGAACCTGCTGACCGGCGGCGTCGATGCGGTGCTGATGCCTGAACCCGTCGTCTTTTCGATTGCCAGGAACGCGCAGGTTGACGCCCGGATCAGTTTCCTGGATCCGCCGGTCCGCGCGTTCGGCCGCTATGTCGCCCTGCACAAAAGCCGCGCGGACCTGCTGCCTGCGGTCAACGCCGCTTTGGCGCGGATGGAGGCAGATGGCCGCCTGCCGGCGCTGCGGCAGAAGTACTTTCTCGATATCCCCGAACCCGCCCCTGGGGTGCTGACTGCGGGGGTCTATCACAACCCGCCCTACCAGACCGTGGAGCCAGGCGGCAGGTTCTCAGGCTTTGCCGTGGAGGTGCTGCGCGGCCTGGCAGACCGGGCGGGCCTGATGCTTGAATTCAAACAGATTTCCCTGGCTGAGCGGCAGGCAGGCCCGGGGCCCGGCCGCTATGACCTGCTGCCGGAGCTGAGGATCACCGGAGAGCGGCGCGGCATGATGGACTTTACCCTGCCGCTGGAGCAGGTGCCGGTTTCGCTGTTCACCCGCACAGGCGAAACAGAAGATGTTGCCGGACTGGAAGGCCTGTCGTTGCGCCGGGTGGCAGCCCTGCGCGGCAGCCCCGCCCACGAGTTTGCCGCAGACCGCCAGGGCATGCTCCTGCTGGCAGAAGATACTGCGGATGCCGTGCTGGACAGCCTTTTGCAAGGGCGCGTCGACGCCATCCTGGCGCCCGCCGCAGCAACCCGGGCTTTGGCCCGGAAGCGGGGCGCCGAGGACCGGATCGAGGCCGCCGGCCTGCCTGTTCTCAGCGTCGCGCGGGCCCCGGCGCTGCGGTTCGGGCTTGGGTCCGTCCGCGACCGGCTGAATGCGGTCATCCCGGGATACCTGGCCTCCAGCGAGTTCGCCTGGCTGCGGGAGAAGTATTTCGGCCCGCCGGCGTTCTGGACCCGCCCGCGCCGCCTTGCAGCTGCGGCAGCGGCAGGGGTTGTGATCCTGGCGCTGGCCGGTTTCCTGGTCTGGCAGCATCAGCGCCAGCGGCAGCAGGCGTATGAGCGCCAGGCGCGGGAACTGGAAATGGAGCAGACCCACGGCCGCCAGCTGTCGGCGATGGTGAACCGGCTGGAGACCACGAGCCGGCAGCTTGCGGAATTCACCTATGCGATGTCGCACGACCTGAAGGCGCCTGCTCAGACGATCCGCGCGCTGCTGGCGGAATTGCGCGCCACGTCCGGCCGCCGCCTGGACGGCGACGGGCAGGAGATTCTGGACGACCTGGACAGGACCAATGCGCGTATGGCCCGGCTGGTTGAGGACCTTCGGGTCTATGCCCGCTCTGTCGATGAAAAGCGGCCCGCTGTGCCCGTCGATCTGAACCGCGAAGCCGAAGCTGCAGCCGCAGACGCCGCAGCTGAGATTGCCGCCGCCGGCAGTGTCATCAAAACGGCTCCGCTGCCCGCCGTGGACGGCAACCCGGAGCAGCTCAGGACGCTGTTCCGGCAGTTGATTTCCAACGCCGTCGCATACCGCGACCCGGCGCGCGGCAGCATGATCCAGATCGGCCGCGGCCCGGCAGCCCCGGCGGGATGGGTCAGCTTCACTGTGCGCGACAACGGGATCGGCATCGAACCGGAGTACCACGACCGGATTTTCGGGTTGTTCAAACGGTTGCACAGACACAGCGACCATCAAGGGTCCGGGATTGGCCTGACACTGTGCCGCCGCATTGCGGCCAACCACGGCGGTAGTATCGAAGTTGAATCACAGAAAGGGGCCGGCAGCGCCTTTACCGTGACGCTGCCAGAGAAAGCAGAGATCCGCAGTCACGAAATCCAAAGGCTAAGCGACGGCGACTAAAGCCGCCTCCAAGGGCAAAAGCGGGTGACGGCGCGCATCGCGCGGGCAGCCTGCACCGCTGATTATGCTGTATTTTGCCGCTGTCTCCCGGGCCTGGCCGCACCTTGCGGACGGCCACCGGAGCGCTTGCCCCTGATCCGGACATAGGGTGTCGGGCAGTCCTCGCCGCCTGCATGCGGCGCAATCCATGACTGCACGGCCCCCCCGGCACGCACACCCTATGTCCGGCAGGCAGCCCCCCCAAGGGCTGGCACGGCAAGCCCGCGGCGGGGCTTTGACCGTGCGGGCATGCCGCATCCCCATCTTTACACCGGTGGTTTGCCCTTGATCGCGCGGGCGATCATCGCAATGACGAACAGTACCAGGAAGATGAAGAAAAGAATTTTTGCAATACCGGCGGAAGCGCCGGCGATCCCGCCGAATCCAAGCAGGGCGGCGATCAAAGCGACAACCAGAAATGTCAGTGCCCAACCAAGCATATTGTTACTCCTCTTAGCAGGGCTGCCAAAGACAGCAGCCGCTAAACCAACCCGGCAAGGCTGCGATTGTTCCTTTTACCGGTCTGCAGCGGCGCCAGCTGAGCCAGGATCATCTGGGTGGACACAGGCCGGGCAAGCACCGGCCACCGCAGGCACGGCGAGTGCGCGTCCAGCTCATTTTCGGCGGTGTCCCCCAACAGAACCAAGCGGCCGCCACGGCCCTGAACGGCCCTGTCGAAGTGGAGCCGGGTCACCAGCTCGGAGCCCGCTTCGATAAAAGCCACAGCAATCCGGCGATACCGCGACAGCGCCGTCAGCGCGGTATCGTGCGCCGTTTGCACGCTAAGTTCGGCGGTCGGGTCGAAGTCCATCACCGCATCGCAAATATCACATGTTACCAGATAGTTCCTGGACATGATCAGATACACATGCGAGCAGCCTGGAGAGAGCATTTCCATTGCACCAGCCTCCCTATAGGCCTAGAGTGTGTAACGATTTCCCACCGGGCGCATTAAACTGCGACATAGCTGCCAAGGGAGCGCCATGTCTTCGACTGCCTGCCGCGAATGCCCATTGCGAAAACGGGCCATATTCACGCCGATGTCGCGTGAAGAGATCGTTTTCACCCAGCAGTTCAAAACCGGGGAACTGGTGGTGGATGCGGGCACGACCATCCTGCTGGAAGGCTCCAACAGCCCGCAGCTGTATACCGTTCTCAAAGGGATGGGCACGCGGTACACGACCCTGGAAAACGGCCGCCGTCAGGTGATCAACTTTCTGTTTCCGGGGGATTTCGCCGGATTGCAGGCCGGGCTGATGGGAGAGATGAAGCACTCGATCGAGGCGACCACCCCGATGACGCTGTGCGTGTTCCGCCGCACCGCACTGTTCCAGCTGTACGAGCTGCATCCGGAACGGGCCTATGATCTGACGTGGATTGCCGCGGTCGAGGAGCATTTCCTGGGGGAAACCATCGCCTCGCTGGGGCAGCGGTCCGCCGCGCAGCGGATCGCTTGGGCATTGGTGCGAATCTATGAGCGGCTGAAGGCCGTGGGGATGGAGGCGCACGGATCAGTGCCGCTGCCGTTCAAGCAGCAGGACCTGGCAGATGCCCTGGGCCTGTCGCTGGTGCATACCAACAAAATGCTGAAAATGCTGCGGGACAAAAATCTTGCCCAATGGCAGAACGGCAGGCTGAAGGTCAGCAACCTGCCCGCACTGGCCACCGTGGCGATGATCGACTTGGCCGCGCCCGAACCGCGGCCGCTGATCTGACGGCACGGCGCAGCACCGCCCGGGCCGCTGCCTGGACATCTTCACCCTCCTATGAAACTTGACTTGGAGCTCGGTCCCGGCCGCAGGCGGGCAGCCGGCCTGTCCGGCTTTCGCGCGGCCCCCATGCCAGCCTGAGTCCCCCTTCGCCCCGCCGCGGCCCCAAGCTGCCGCCTGAACCGCAGCGCACCGGCGGTGAAAACTCTAAGCAATCGTCCCGGAACCTTTCGCCGGGCTTGCGGGTTGGGCCGGTACAAATCGCAACTGAAAGGACACGGCATGCTGTACTGGGCGCTCGTTTTCCTGGCCGTTGCAATCATCGCCGGCATCTTCGGGTTTGGCGGCATCGCTTCGGCCTCTGCAGGGATCGCGCAGATCCTGTTTTTTATATTCCTGGTGCTGTTTGCAGTGGCTGTGATCATCCGCCTGCTGCGCGGCTCCTCCCGTTGAAGGCCGGGGCCGGCGGCGGCCGGTGATGGCCGCCGCCAGCACACCAGCCCGCGGACCGGGCGAGCCCATGATTGCCGTCCGGCTTTCGTTCACTCTTTGCAACCCTTTACCAAGAATAGGAGTACCCCATGACTGACGCACTATCAGCCACCCCGAGCCCTGACAAAGTGGAAACCGGCGTCCGGGACACCGGCCCGATTGCAAGCGGCCTGGCGGATGTGCTGGCCGATACCTACCGGCTTGTTTTCAAGACCCACGCCTATCACTGGAACGTTGAAGGCCCGGCCTTTTATTCGATGCACAAGCTGACCGAAGAGCAGTACGAGAATATGTTCGCCGCCGCGGATACGCTGGCCGAACGCATCCGCGCGCTGGGGCACCTGGCGCCGTCGCGGATGGATGAGATTCTGAACCGCTCGAAAATCGAGGATGCCAGCGGCGAGCTGTCCGCGGGCGGGATGGCGCAAGACCTCGCCGCCAGCCATGAGCGGATCGCCCACCGGCTGCACGCGCTTGCTGAGCTGGCCGGCGGCCGCCGCGATATCGTGACCGAAGACCTCGCAACCGCGCGCTCGGCGTTCCATGAGCAGGCCGCCTGGATGCTGCGGGCGCTGGCCAAGTCCTGATCACAAGGTTTACGCCGCCTTCCTGCCTCCCTCCCGTCCTGCAGGAAGGCACCAAACCCCGCCCCGTCTTCCTCCCCGGGGCGGGGCCTTTACAAAGCAGCTGCCGCCAGGCCTGGCACAATAAAGCCCGGACCGCGAGAGCGGCCCGGGCTTCGGGACTGCGGCCCTGGCCGGGCAGTATCAGCCTTTCAGGGTTTCGGTAGAGGAGAAGAACATCGCCTGGCTCACCGCCGAGCGCACTTGCTCTTCGGTGTAAGGTTTCGAGATCAGGAACGCCGGTTCGGGCCCCTCGCCGGTCAGCAGGCGCTCCGGGAAGGCAGTGATGAAAATCACCGGGCAGTCGCCGTGCTTGGCCAGGATCTTGTTCACCGCGTCGACGCCGCTTGAATTGTCCGCCAGCTGGATGTCCGACAGAATCAGATCGCCGGGGCCCTTGGCCGCCAGGTCGAGTGCGCTGGATTCAGTGCGGGCGATACCGGTGACCGTGTGGCCCATTTCGGTGACAATCGCCTCAAGGTCCATTGCGATCACCGCTTCGTCCTCGATGATCATGATCTTGCCCGCGGTGGCCCGCGCCATTTCCTCGTAGGCGATCGAAATCAGCTCGGAGGCTTCGCTCTCGCTCACCCCCATGATAGTGGCGGTTTCGGCTGCGCTGAATTCCTCAATGGTGTGCAGCAGCAGCGCCTCGCGGGTGTTCGGTGTCAGCCGCTGCAGGTGTTTCTGCGCCTTGGCTGCCAGCCCCGCATCGCTCTCCCCCTCTGCTGCCGGGGCGCCGGAGGAGGACCAGATCGCATGGAAGACACGGAAAAGCGCCACTTTTGGGGACAAAACGCTGTCATATTCGGCGTCACCGGCCAGGATCGCCTCCAGCGACGCCAGGGCATACTGGTCGCCGCTGGTCTGGCTGCCAGTAAGCGCGCGGGCATAGCGGCGGAGATAGGGCAAGTTTGCACCAATCTGACTGGCGATCAGTTCTCCCGATTGAGCGGTCATTTTGTGTTGTCCTTTTTTTACAATATACATGGAACTATACGCACTACCATGCGTTTGGTTCCAGAACCCCGCGCAAAAAACCGATGGATGGCATGACACAGGTACACCCCCCCGGGCCGCGTATTGAAACGGCCGACCGAGACATAGATGAAAACCTCAAGCGGGCTTTTGAAGAGATCGCTAATGAGCCGGTCCCCGACCGGTTCACCGATCTATTGAAGCAGCTGAAGGAAAAGGGGGCTGCAACACCCCCTGCCCCGGAACCTTCCGAGAAGGACCGCTCTGATGACTGAAGCCGCACAAGACCCGAGAGACGACCTGGTCAACCACCTGGGCGCCCTGCGCGCCTTTGCAATCAGCCTGACCCGCAACGGCGCCACCGCCGACGATCTGGTGCAGGACACGCTGGTCAAGGCCTGGACGAATATCGATAAATTCGAGAACGGGTCTAATATGCGGGCGTGGCTGTTCACCATTCTTCGCAACACGTATTACTCGCTGCGCCGCAAGCGCAAACGCGAGGTCGAGGATGGCGACGGCGTTCTGTCTGGCGCTTTAGCGCAGAAGCCCGATCACGACGGGCGGCTGCACATGCGCGATTTCCAGGTAGCTTTTGCGCAGCTGAACGACGAACAGCGCGAAGCGCTGACGCTGGTCGGTGCGGGCGGATTTTCCTACGAGGAAGCGGCAGAGATGTGCGGTGTGAAGACCGGCACCATCAAAAGCCGGGTGAACCGCGCCCGCGCCCGGCTGGGCGAGCTGATGGAAATCGACGACGACAGCAAAATGGAACTGACTGACACCGTTACAGCTGGGATCGTCGCCCAGCAGGGCGCTGCGTGATCAGAATGCCCCGGCTGCAAGCAGGCAGCCTTTTGGTCCGGCTGGCGGCGTTGATGACGCTTGCTCTTCTGCCGCTCGGGCTGATTGCGCTGTACCAGACTAACGCGGTGGTGGATGAAGCCACCAGGCTGTCGCATGCATCGCTGCTGCACCGCACCGAACAGGCTGCGGCAAGGGAGCGCGAGCTGCTGCAGCGGGCCGGCGGCGCCACCGAAGGGCTGGCCGCCGCCATCCTGCCGCTGGCGGATGACAGCGCCGGCTGCGCGCGGCTGCTTAAGGCCTTCACCGAAGGGGCGAACCCGTTCACCTTTGCGGGCTTCATGTCTTTGGACGGCAGCATGGAGTGCGCGTCCGACGGCAAGGCGCGGGATCTGTCCGGCAAATGGTTTTATCTGAAGGCGCGGCAGACCACCCGGCTGTCGTTTGCCTTGGGCCGGGATCTGCTGGGTGAAGACGGCAGCTATCTGCTGGCGACCAGCCCAGTTCTGCGCGACGGCATCCTGCAGGGCTATGTGAGCATCGGGGTTCCGCATAAAGTCAGCGCTGTGCAGCCTGGGATGGAGGGGTCGGACACAGGCATTCAATACGTCACAGTCGACGCGCAGGGGGAAATACTCTCGGCGAGCGTGTCCGAGCAGCAAGCTCCGCTTGCCCTGCCGATGTCCTTGCCCCGCCGCGATCTGGTGAACCGTTCCGGCGACACGTTTTTTGAGGCTTCCCGCTCCGGCCGCGAGCGGTTTTTTGCGGTGAGCGAGATCCTCCCCGGCCAGGTGTCCGTGGTCGGCAGCTGGCCGGTCGAAAACGCCATGTCGGCGGCCAGAAACCCGGCGTCGCTGATGACCGTGGCGTTTCCGCTGCTGATGTGGCTGGCCGGGATTTCCGTTGCGATTTTCGGGCTGCAGCGGATGGTGATCCGTCACCTCAGCGCGCTGCGCAAGGCGATGCGCCGCTATGCTCTGGGCGAACGCGAGAACGCCAGCCTGGACCTTGCCGCCCCGCCGCGTGAGTTTGCCGAAGCGCAGCAATCCTTCAACCGGATGGTTTCCATCCTCAGCGAAGCGGAGCGGCGGCGCGAACTGGATCTGGAAGAAAAGACCATCCTGCTGCGTGAGGTCCACCACCGGGTCAAGAACAACCTGCAGCTTGTCGCCTCGATCATGAACATGCAGAGCCGCAACGCGCAGACGCCGGAGGCGCGGCGGATGCTGGCGCAGCTGCAGCGCCGCGTGCGCGGTCTGGCGACCATCCACCGCAGCCTGAACACCAATCCGGATATAACCACCGTCGACAGCCATGACCTGATAGACGCGCTGATTACAGAAATCGGTGCGATGATCCCCGGCGCCGGGCAGAAACTGACGATCAGCACCGACCTGGCGCAGGTCCCGCTGAGCCAGGATCAAGGGGTGACCTTGTCGATGCTGGTCTCTGAGGCGATGACCAATGCGGTCAAGAACGCCGGAGTGCCCGACGGCGGAAAGCCGGAAATCCTGGTCAGCCTGCGTGAAACCGCCGAAAACTGGCTGGAGCTTGAGATCACCAACACCAAGGGTCAGCCGGTGATACCTCCTGAGGAGGCCGGCGACGGAACGGGCATCGGCGCGCGGCTGATGATGGCCTTTGCCACCCAGCTTGAAGGCGAGGCTGCGACACACGAAACTGAGGACAGGTATACCTACCGGCTGGGATTCCCCGTCCAGGCCGGGGCTGTGCCGCCTGAAGTGCCGTCGCCCGGTAAGGAGCAACATGCCGCAGAAACCGTCACCTGAGCAGAGCTGCGGGGATTTCGCAGTTCTGGTTACAGCCGAACAGGCCTGGCCTGCGTTCGAGCGCGCGGTGCTGAACGCAGAGCGCGAGCTTCTTGCCAGCTTCCGCCTGTTCGATTTCAACACCCGCCTGCTCAGCCCTGAGGCGCAGGAGGTCGGGGACACCTGGGCTGAGCTGATCGCCGATGCGCTGCGGCGCGGGGTGCGTGTGCACCTGGTGGTCAGCGATTTCGACCCGGTGATGGCGGCGCCGCTGCATGCCGCCGCGCAAAAGACGCTGACGCAGGCGCAGGAGATCATGGCGGGGTTACCCCCGGAGCAGGCTGCATTGCTGTCGGTTGCCGCGTCGCTGCATCCGGCGCGGGCGGGGCTGCTGCCGCGGCTTGCTTTTTCGCCGTTTGTGCTGCGCAAACTGCGCAAGCTGCCCAAGCGGCTGCGGCCGGCGGCGGCCAGCCGTCCCGGGCTGCCGCAGCTCTACCCGGTTTCGCATCACCAGAAGCTTGCGGTGATCGACCGGGAGGTTCTGTACATCGGCGGGCTGGATCTGAACCGGCGCCGCTATGACACCCGGAAGCATGACCTGCCGGCGCATGAGACCTGGGCTGATGTCCAGCTGATGCTGCGCGGCCCGGAAGCCGAAGAAGCGGCCCGCCACCTGGAGCGGTTCCGGGATGAAATTGCCCTGCGCAAGCGGCCGCCGGAAGGCAAGCTGATCCGCCGCACCATGTCGGCACCGCGCCGCCTTGGGTTCTGGGCGCTGTCGCCCCGCACGCAGCTGAAGGAAATCGAGGACGACCATCTGGCGGCCTTCGAGCGGGCGCAGAAGCTGATTTATCTGGAATCCCAGTTCCTGCGTTCCAGCCAGATTGCCCGCGGCCTGGCCGCCGCTGCACGCCGCAACCCTGCGCTGTCGCTGATCCTGATCCTGCCCGCCCTGCCCGACGATGTCGCATTTGAAGGCAACCGCGATATAGACGCACGCTATGGCATGGCGCTGCAGGCGGAAGCCCTGCAAGAGGTGACCGAGGCCTTTGGCCCCCGCGCCTGCATTGCCAGCCCGGTCCAGCGGCGCATGGCCGCCCGTGAATCCCCTGCCGTGCTGTCGGGGTCGCCGATCATCTATCTGCACAGCAAGGTGCTGATCACCGACATGGATTTTGCCATGGTCGGATCAGCCAATCTGAACGGAAGGTCGATGCGCTGGGATACCGAGTCGGCGTTGCGGATCAGCCAGCCGGCGCGGATCGCCACGCTGTGGAAGGAGCTGGCGCGGCATTGGTGGCAGGAGGATCTGCCGCCTGAAGCACTGGACCCGGCCCGGGCCGCCGCCTGGTGGCAGCAGGAAACCCGCCGCAATCAGGTGCGGCGGCCGGAGTCCCGCCGCGGACTGCTAGTGCCGCATGACCCGGATAAGATGGCGGAGCTTCAGCAGCAGCTGCCGGGTGCCACAGAGGACATCGTCTGATCCCGCATACCCTGGCCGTCTGCGGCAGCACGCACAAAAAAAGGCACCTGGGGTGTGACCAGGTGCCTGACAGGGGGCCCGAAACTGCCGGATCAAACCGGATTGGGGGAGGATTTCGGGCCGGTTTCTGGAAAGGAAACGCGCCAGCCCTGCAAATAGTTCCGCTGAACCGTTAAAAAACCCGGCGGCATGGCAGGCCGCCGGGTCAGCAAAATCTGAAGGAAGCGGATGGGTTATTGCGCTTCCTGGGCTTCCTCGGTGATTTCATCGCCGAGGTTCGACACGTCCCGGCCAAAGCCTTCGGTGGTTTCGCAGGCGGCCAGTCCGGCCAGTGCCAAAAGAGCGATCATGATACGCATAGCGGCCTCCTTACTTCAGCTTCGACGCGACGTTGCTGGCGAAGGCGTCGATGATGGCATTGTAAAAGACTTCGCTGTCAACGCTCACCGCGGCGGGGTCGGTGCCCTCGGGGTAATAGGCATTAACCTGATCCGCAGAGACCGTGAGGTCATAGCGCATGTCCTTGGAGGCATCGGGCATGTCGATGTCCACGTCGCCTTTCAGCATCCATTCGCCAACGCCAAGCGCCTGCTTGAAGTTGCTGGCCAGGGCAACGGAGTCGATTTCGATGTGGATTTCGGCGGCCTCTCCGGCATCTTCACCAGCGATCTGGCCCACGAGGTTTTTGGCCAGTGCGGTTTCCAGGTCGGTTTCCAGGCTGGTCCAGGCTTTGGCAGCCTCGTAATTCTCAATCGCGCTCAGGTCGGCGGTCACGTCGATCTCGGAGACCTGGGAACCTGCGGCAGCTGCGGTGGCCATGGCGGCAACAAGGGCGGTGGTGCGGATCAGATGAGTCATTTCAATGGTCCTTTCCATGTCAGTCCCTCTTGGGGATCCACCACAGAAACGCGCGGGCTGTCTGAAAGGTTCCTGATATATAAACCAAAGTACCGCTGATGACCGTTCCGCGCGAAATCCGGCTGACGGCAGGGCGGTTGCAGGCGGAACTTTGCAGGCGGTTCTGGCGTTTATGTTGCGCAAAAGAGCAGCCAGAGACAGGAAATAATGAATTCTTCGAAACAGCCCGTTGCCGCGGTCCTTCAGGAAACCAGCCGCATTGTCCGCGAAAACGACGGGCCGGTCACTGTGGCCCGGCTGACAGAAGAGCTTGGCCACGGCTCGCTTTCGGCGGTTCTGGCGCTGCCGGCGCTGGCAGTGGTCTCGCCGCTGAGCGGGGTGCCGCTGTTTTCATCCGCCTGCGGCATCCTGATCTGCCTGGTGTCGGGACAGATGCTGTTGGGGCGGACGCATCTGTGGCTGCCGCAATGGCTGGGCCGCCGCAAGATCAAGGGCAAGGCCGTGCGTAAGATGGCCGCGGCCCTGCGCCGGACCGCGCAGTGGCTGGACCGGCATTCCGGGAAACGTCTGCCCGCGCTGGTGCGCCAGCCCTTTCTGACCATTATCCGGCTGGTCTGTCTGCTCTGCGGCGCGCTGATGCCGCTGCTGGAGATCGTGCCTTTTTCCTCTTCGCTGCTGGGGGCGGCTGTCAGCCTGCTGGCAGTGGCAATGCTGACACGCGACGGGCTGATTGCCTTGCTGACCCTGTCCGGGCTGGGTGCCGCCGCAACCGCGCTGGCGGCCGGGCTGATCTAACCCCGGCACCTTGCCTCAGACAGCCAAAAGGCCGGGCTCCGATCCGGAACCCGGCCTTGAAGGGCCGCCTGGCAGTTGAGTTTGCCCGAAACACCGGTACGAGGCAGGAAACCGGCAAAGGGACGGGGGGCAAACGGGCGGCTCTCAAGGGGACCTGCCGGCCCCCTTGAAACGGTGTGTGTTATTCAGACTGGTACTCCGGCAGAGCTTCCAGCTCTTCGCGGGTCAGGTGGGTCTTCACACGGATGTCGCCGTCCATCTTGCCAATGTCCAGATCACCCATGGTCAGCTCCACCGGCTTCTCGCCGATGCCAAGGAAACCGCCAACATCAATGATCACGGCTTCGACGCTGCCGCTGGTGTTGACGATTACCTGCGACACTTCGCCGATGTGTTCGTCATTGGAGTCATAGGTCCAGGCACCGGTCAGCGCCTCTGTGGTCATTTCGCCTTCAGCAAGCGCCTCCATGGCCGGGCCGTCCGCGTCAGGGTTGACGGCGTCCGACATGCTCTCAGCAGCGTTCTCGGTCTCGGTGGCCAGCTCGCTGGCTTCCTGCTCCACTTCTGCAGCGCCGGCTTCGGCTTCATCCGCCAGCTCAGCGGCGCCGGCTTCGGCTTCGTTCGCCAGCTCTTCGGCCTCGGCTTCGGCCTCATTGGCCAGCTCTTCGGCCTCTTGCTCCATGGTATCGGTGTCAGCCTGGGCCTCACCGGAGACATTTGCTTCGCCGGAAGCATCGGCTGCCGGGGTTTCCAGCTGAACTTCGGCCTCGGCGCTGCCGGAAGCTTCGGTTTCGGTGCCGGCAAAGGCGGGCACGGCGGTTGCGACGATCAGCGAAGTCGAAAGCATAAGATGTTTCATCGGATTGGTCTCCTGTCCAGTTTCACTCATCTGCGCGCTTGAGTTACAGCCACCCAACCCGCTCCGGCCCGTCTTGGTTCCCGCGCCGTGCAACTTTTTTTAGAATAACCGCGAGGTCGGATAAGTGCTGGCAAATTACCGCTCATCCCGGCGCTTACAGCCTGACAGGAGTGTTGCCCGAGCATGCCCAGCACGCTGCTGGCGCCGCGCGCGGACGGGTTTCCGGGCGGGGAAGCGTCCGGGCAAGGCAGGTCCCTTGCACGCACTCTGCAGGGGGGGGGAAGGGGCAAAGGCAGCCCATGCGGGCTGCCCTGGCCGGTTACCGGTGTTCGGGCGCTTCCGCCACGGCCGTATCCGGCGGCGGCACCAGCATGCGGCCGCACCACAGCAGCATCGGCAGCGCCACAATGGCACCCACCGGCCCCCAGATCCACAACCCGAAAACAATCGCCCAGAACACGATAAGCGGGTTGAGGTCCAGCTGGCGGCCGACAAAGGCTGGAGTGACAAATTGTGCCTCGGCCAGGTTCAGCCCGAGAAACACCAGAGGCGGCAGTAGCGCGCCTGCACCCCCGATCTGCGTCAGGCCTGCCACCGTCAGCCCGGCCAGCATGATCAGCGGGCCGAGATACAGGATAAAGTTCAGGATGGCCGCCGCCAGCCCCCAGATCCAGGCTCCCGGCAGGCCGATGAGCGCCAGCCCGGCGGCTGTGAGCAGGCCCAGGCCGCCGTTGACAATCGTGACCGCCGCAAAGTAGCGCGCCACCGCGCGCTCTGCCTGGAAAAACCGGGCGGCATAGCTGCCGGCCTGTTCGTACAGCTCATTCCGGGTCAGCACGAAGAAGAACAGCGTGCCGGCAAAGATGAAAATCTGCGCGCCGAAGTTCGGTGCCAGCCAGAGCGCATCCGTCAGCGTTGGCAGGCTGCCGCCTTCCTCCTCTGTCTCCGCATCCGCTGCGCCGATTGTTTCCTCGATTTCACTGCTGATGCTTTCAATCCCGCGCAGCAGGCCAGACACCATATCGAGCCAGCCGCGGATTTCGTATTTGATCTTGGGGACCTGGCTGGCCAGCGACGTCAGCAGCGGGTCCAGCGACAGGATCAGCAAGGCCAGCAGCGCTGTGGACAGCACCAGCAGGCTGCTGGCCACCACAACCCGGCTGACTCCGAACCGTTCCAGACGGTCAGCCAGCGGCGCCACCACAACGCCGACCACCAGGGCAAAAACACCTGGCGCCAGAACCGGCTTGGCGAGGTACATTGCTCCGCCCAGCAGGATCAGGGTGATGATCAGCAGCATAATCCGGACTGAGCGCTTGGCGATAACTGTTTGCCACATAATCTACTGCCCCGCGCAGATGTGTTGTCCGTGCAATCGAGCCTCTGGCCGCTGCAGGGCGGCTGCAGTGTGATCATTAGGCATTAAGGACCTCCCTGGTGACATTGGCCTTCTGGCCCCGTTCGCGCAAGCTGCCGCGTAAATTCTGCCGGACCGGATCATGCCGGTGCGGGCGCCTGCGGAGCGGGTTAGCGTACAAGCAGACGGGCCTGAAAGGATTGAGCGGTGCAGCCGCCTTCCGCGCCGATGGCGTGTCTGGCTTGCACTATCCCCCACCTGTTTCAGAAACCCCTCCGCTTTTAAGCAAACGCCGGCAGCCCCGGATCGGTTCCCTGGTGGCGTTGCGTTCGCAACCTGCGGTCAGCCCTGGGTAACCAGCTGATAGCCCGGGTGCGCCACAGCGCGCAGACTGGTGATCGGATCCTCGCCGATCCAGGTGGTGCGCTCCATGACAAACAAGGCGTCGCCGATCTTGCTCTGCAGCACCTCGCTGTCGCTTTCGGTGCCGGGGCGGGCATAGAGCCGCAGATCGCACCGGCTGTAGGGGCGGTTGCGGACCAGCCATTCATTTGCGCTTTCGCGGGTGAGGTCGACCGCTTCGATCTCGGGCACGGTTTCCAGGCAAATCCAGCGGTCTTCAAAAATATAGGGCCGGCTGTCGGCCAGATGCAGCGCCTCGACGCGCAGCATCGGGCGGGGCTCTGGCAGGCCGAAGTTGGCCATGATCGCCGGGGTGGTCGCCTGCACCGACTGGCGGATCAGCTGATACTGGTAGACGCTGCCCTTCTGTTCGACTTCCAGCCGTGTGATCGGGATATTCAGCGTCGCGCGGGTGACCGGATCGCGCCGCACCATCGTGCCGCCCTTGCGCCGCCGCTCCACCACGCCGCTTTCGGCCAAGTCGCGCATGGCGCGGTGCACGGTCGAGCGGGCGCAGCCGAACCGGGCTGCAAACTCTTCATCGCGCGGCAGCTTGTCTCCGGGTCCGTAGGTCGAATCCAGGATCATCTGCCGGATGCTGTCCCGGATCTCCGTCCAGGAGTGGCGCCGCTTCTCCGTCAAAATTCCTCTCCCAGGCCGCGCGGGACAATGTCTGCTGCCGCTCCATATTTCATCTTGCGCCGAAAGGCGAATGTGAACCGCGCAACCGTGATTGACAATAATATGTAGCTACATATTAATGTAAAGCACTTACAAAACAAGACTGAGTCTGCGCCACTGGCCCGCGGCCACCGCAGATCCACCGACAGACGGAGGAATGGAAACATGCAAAGACGGAAGTTTCTGCAAGCCGGTGCCATGGGCGCAGCGGCCACGGCGCTGGCCAGCCCCGCCATCGCCCAAGGCAAGATGCAGTGGAAGATGGTGACGGCCTGGCCGAAGAACCTGCCCGGGCCCGGCGTGGCGGCGCAGATGCTGGCCGACCGGATCACCACGCTTTCGGGCGGCCGGATTGAGGTCAAGCTGTTCGCCGCAGGCGAGCTGGTGCCGGGCCGCGGCGTATTTGATGCCGTGTCTGAGGGCACAGCCGAGCTGTATCACGCGGTGCCGGCCTACTGGGGCTCCAAGTCCAAAGGCATCCTGCTGTTCGGCTCGCAGCCCTTTGGCCTGCGCGCGGATGAGCAGTTCGGCTGGCTGTACCACGGCGGCGGTCAGGCGCTTTATGACGAGATGTACGGCCGTTTCGGCATCAAACCGTTCCTGTGCGGCAACTCCGGCCCGCAGTGGGGCGGCTGGTTCAAGACGGAGATCAACTCTGCCGAGGACCTGAAGGGGCTGAAGTTCCGCACCACCGGGCTGGCGTCGGAGATGGCCTCGAAACTGGGCATGGCGGCGGAGGCCACCAGCGGCCCGGCGATGTTCCAGGGCCTGCAGACCGGTGCGCTGGATGCCGGCGAATTCATCGGCCCCTGGACCGACAGCGCGCTGGGTTATTATCAGGTGGCCAAGAACTACTACTGGCCGGGTGTGGGCGAGCCGTCCTCGGCCGAGGAATGCGGTGTCAACGCCAATGCCTTTGCCGAACTGCCGGAAGATCTGAAGCAGGTTGTGTCGCTGGCGTGTGAAAGCCTCTACAATCCGGTCTGGACCGAATACACCACCAAACACGCCTTGGCGCTCAAGAAGATGGTGGATGAGGACGGCGTGCAGGTGAAGATGTTCCCTGAGGACGTGATCACCGCGATGGGCGCCGCCGCCAAAGAAGTGATTGCCGAGCTGCAGGAAGACGAAGACGAACTGGTGCGCCGCATCACCGAAAGCTTCCTGGCTTACCGCGAGAGTGTCGGCGGCTATATGACCTATGCCGACAACGGCCAGATGAACGCCCGCGCGTCAGTGATGGGCTACTGATCACTGCAACGGCTGCCGGCGCCCAGGGAGACCGGGCGCCGGCTTTTTGATGGGGAGAGACACAGGATGCTACGGGTTGCGGACGCGCTGGACGGTATCAACCGGGGCCTGGCGCTGGTGGTGCGGTGGCTGGCGCTGCTGATGGTGCTGGCGCAATTTGCCATCGTGGTCGGACGCTATGTGTTCGGGGTGAACTCCATCGCTGCGCAGGAGAGCGTCCTGTACATGCACGCGACCCTGTTCATGCTGGCGGCCGGTTACACGCTGCTGGTCGACAAGCATGTGCGCGTCGATGTGTTTTATGCGGGCCTCAGCCCCCGGGCCCAGCGCGGTATCGACATATTCGGCCATCTGGTCCTGCTGCTGCCGTCAATGGCTGCGCTGCTTTATTGGTCCTGGCCTTCGGTGCGCAATTCCTGGGCCATCCTCGAAGGCCCGATTGCCGTCGGCGGGCTTGAGGCCGTGTTCCTGCTGAAATCGCTGATCCCCGCCTTCTGCGTGCTGGTCATGCTGCAATCCATCGCCCTGCTGATCCGGCTGTTTTCGGAAAGATCCCCCCAATGACGGAATATCTCGACCTGGTCATGTTCGCGGCCCTGATGGCAGCGATCCTCATGGGGTTTCCGGTTGCTTTCTCCATTGCGGGCCTCGCCATCCTGTTCGCCTATCTTGGCTGGGCCCTGGGGGTGATGGATATCTCGCTGCTGGGGGCGTTGGGCCAGCGCGCATTCGGGCTGCTGAGCAACCAGGTGCTGATCGCAATTCCGCTGTTTGTGCTGATGGGCGCAATCCTGGAGAAAAGCCGCATCGCCGAAGAGCTGCTGGACACCATGGGGCGGCTGTTCGGGCAGCTCAAAGGCGGCTTGGGCATCTCGGTGGTGCTGGTGGGGGCGCTCTTGGCGGCCTCGACCGGGATTGTCGGCGCCACAGTGGTGGCGATGGGCATGATCGCCCTGCCCGCCATGCTGCGCGCGGGTTATGATCCGCGGGTGGCCTCCGGCATTGTCTGCACGGCCGGTACGCTGGGGCAGATCATCCCGCCCTCGACCCTGCTGATCATCCTCGCCGATGTTATGTCGAACGCCTATCAGCAGGCGCAGTACGAACAGGGCAAGTTCTCGGTTGAGGCATTGTCGGTGGGACAATTCTTTGCCGCGGCGCTGGTGCCGGGGCTGGTGCTGGTGGTGCTGTACCTCCTCTATATCCTGGTCCGGGGGGTCTTGCGGCCGCAGGACATGCCTTCAGCCCCGGCGGAAATGGCCCGCCCCGGCCGCGGCGAGGTCGTGCGCGCGGTGGTGCCGCCGATCCTGCTGATCTTTGCCGTGCTGGGTGCCATTCTCGGCGGCGTCGCAACCCCGACCGAGGCAGCCTCTGTCGGGGCCATCGGCGCGCTGCTGATGGCGGGGCTGCGCGCGGGCGGTCCGGTCCGGCTGATCCTGCTGGGCGCTGCCGCTCTGATCCTGCTGGGCATCCTGTCTGGCGTGCATCCCATCCGCCTGCAGCGCAGCGACCTCAGCAGCGGCGACTTTGCGGCGGGACTGTTCTATGCGCTGCTGACAGCTGTGGGGGCCATCGCGGTGATCGCCGCCCTGCGCAGCGGGCTGAAAAAGCGCATTCTGCATGAGGCCGTGACCTCCACCGCGACGATGACGGCGATGATCTTTGCCACCATCCTGGCCGCGGGCATGTTCTCGCTGGTGTTCATCGGGCTGGGCGGCGAGGAGCGGGTGGCGCACATTCTGGGCAACATGCCGGGCGGCCCGTCCGGGGCGCTGCTGTTCTGCATGCTGTTCATCTTCGTGCTCGGCTTCTTCCTCGACTTCGTCGAGATCTCGGTGATCGTGCTGCCGCTGGTCACGCCGACCCTGATCCTGATGGGGCACGATCCGGTTTGGCTGGGCATCCTGATCGCGATCAACCTGCAGACCAGTTTTCTGACCCCGCCGTTCGGCTTTTCGCTGTTCTACTTGCGCGGCGCGGCGCCGGAAGAGGTCACCACCCGCCACATCTATCAGGGGGTTGTGCCCTTCATCGGCTTGCAGGCGGTTGGGGTTCTGCTTGTCTGGCTGATCCCTGGCCTGGCGACCTGGCTGCCCGCCGCAATCTTCTGACCTGCCGCGCCCTCGCAGTATTTTCCGGTGTGAGGGCGCGCACCCGTGATGTGCCCGACTACTCTGCTGTGGGTGCCTTGCGCGGAGCAATCAGCTGCTCCCTGAGGCTCATCGGGGCGGCGGGCGGCTCATCAAAGTTCAGGCCTTCCTCTAGATGGCGCAGATGCTCATCTGCAAGCCGGACCAGCTCATCCGTGCTGCCAGCCGCCAGCGCGTCGACGATCCGGTCGTGTTCGTCCTCCGCGCAGGAGGAGCTGCCGGTGGGAGAATAAAGCCCCAAAATCAGCGTGCTGCGCATGGTCAGCTCTGACAGGAATCGCTCCAGCACCAAATTGCCGGCGATCTGCGCTATCCGCATGTGAAACTGCCGCGAGGCCCGCAGCTCGGCCGGTTTATCACCCGCCTTACGTGCCTCGGCTTCCTCCTGAATATTGCCGCGCAGGAATGTGATGTCCTCCGCTGAGGCCTGGCCGGAGGCATGCCGGGCAATGGTGCGCTCGATCGCGCGGCGGGCCTGGAAGATGTCGCGCGCCTCTTTCGGGGAGGGCGTCATCACAAAGGCGCCGCGGTTGGGGCGCAACTCCACCACCTGCTGTGCGGCCAGCGAGGCCAGCGCCCGGCGCACATTGGCGCGGTTGCAGGAAAACAGATCGCTCAGCGCCTGTTCGCCCAGCTTGGTTCCAGCCGGGAGGCGCTGCTCTGAAATCGCGTCGAGAATCGCATTCACGATCTGATCTTCGGGAGAATCCTTCATCGGGCCTCAAAAAGTTTTTCCTGCATTGCCGCAACTTAAGGAGCGTCAGGGCGCTTGGCAATGGCAGCCCGGGGTCGCCAGTCTTGACGTGTTATCAAATATTGTTAACAATAAATGACAACAAAGGAGGAGCGCATGAAAATCCTAGTCGTCAATCCCAACTCGACCGAGTCGATGACGCGGAAGATCGTTGAGGCCGCTGAGGCCGCCGCCAGCCCCGGCGTGACCATCGTGGGCGCAACCGCGGCCGGCGCCCCCGCCAGCATCGAGGGCCATTTCGACGAGGCGATGTCGCTTCCTGGCCTGCTGGCGCAGGTTGCGGCGGGCGAGGAACAGGGCGTGGACGGGATCGTCGTCGCCTGTTTCGACGACCCCGGCATCGGCGCCTGCCGCGAGCTGGCGACCGGCCCGGTTCTGGGCATTTGCGAAGCGGCGGTGAAGGCGGCGAGCATGCTGGCGACCTCCTTCACCGTGGTCACCACCCTGCCCCGCGCGGTGCCGGTGATCGAACATCTGATCCATGGATACGGCCTGTCGCATCAGTGCCGCCGGGTGCGCTCTGCCGCGATCCCGGTGCTGGCGCTGGAGGAGGAAGGCTCAGACGCGCGGGAGAAGATCCGCGCCGAGATCCTGCGCGCCATTGAGGAGGATCATTGCGAGGCGGTTGTGCTGGGCTGTGCCGGCATGGCCGATCTCACCGCCTGTCTGAGCCAGGAGACGGGCATTCCCGTCATCGACGGGGTCAGCGCGGCAACGCGGATGATCGAGGCGCTTGCAGGCTGCGGCCTGCGGACCAGCAAGATCAACGCCTACGCGCGCCCCAACCGGAAATAATGGTATCGTCAGGGAGGACAACATGACCATGAATGCAGAACTGGAAGCCGTCGTCGAAGGCGGCGGCATCGCGGAACACGGCGGCAAGGGGATCGGGGAGGAGAGCCTTGCACCACAGAAAACGCGGATCATGGATCCGTGGTCCTATTTGTTTGCCTGGCTCGGCGGCTGTGTGTCGATCGGCACATTCACCATCGGCTCCGGCCTGGTGGGCACGCTGAACCTGCTGCAGACTTTTGTCGCCATTGCCATCGGCTGCACCGTGATCGGCATCGCGCTGATGATCAACGGCCAGGCGGGCCACAAATACGGCATTCCCTTCATGGTACAGGCGCGCTCTGCCTTCGGATTTGCCGGCACCCGGCTGCCCGCGCTGGTGCGCTCGGTGCCCGCCATTGTGTGGTTCGGCTTCCAAAGCTGGATCGGCGCCGGGGCGCTGAACCTCGTCTCCGATACGATGTTCGGCTATGATAACATCGTGGTGTTCTTTATCGGCTTCCAGCTGTTGCAGATCGGCCTGTCGGTGCTGGGATTCCATGGTATCAAATGGCTGGAGAACATCGGCTCCGTCTTCATCATCGGCTCGCTGGTCTACATGTTCTTCAGCGTGATCAGCAAATACGGCGAGGAGATCTCCGCCAATCTGGTCAACGTCGAAGGCACCTGGGGTGCGCCCTTCTGGGGAGCCACCATGCTTTTCCTGGGCATCTACAGCACCATGATGCTGAACGTCTCGGACTATTCGCGCGAGCTGCGCCAGAACGTCGGCCCGTTCCGCCAAGTGGCGATCTATGCCAACTCGATCCTGCCTGCGACGCTGTTCATGGGGCTGATCGGCCTGATGGTCTCCGGCGCCACCGGCGAGGTTGACCCGATCAAGGTGTTCTCCAGCGCCGTCGACAACAAGCCGCTCCTGGTCATAACCCTGCTGTTCATCGCCTTTGCGCAGGTCACCACCAATATCCTGAACAACGTTGTGCCGCCGGCCTATGCGCTGATGGATATTTTCAAGATCAAGTTCAAGACCTCGGCTGTGATCGTCGGCCTGCTGGCCTTTGCCACCTTCCCCTGGGAGCTGGTGAAGGACGAATCCGCCGCTGGCCTCAGCCTGTTTATCCAGACCTATTCCGCCTTCCTGGGCCCGATCTTTGCGATCCTGGTGGTGGACTATTTCGTCCTGCGCAAGCAGGAACTGGATCTGGATAAGCTCTATGATGAGAACGGCCCCTACCAAGGCGTCAACTGGGCCGCGGTGATTGCCATGGGGATCGGGGTTGCAGCAGCGCTGATCTTCTCCGGCATCTCATGGTACGCCAGCCTGCTGCCTGCTGGTCTGTCCTATTACCTGCTGATGCAGCACCTGCCGGCCGCCAAGCGGTTCATGAGCTGACCGCACGGCAACACGCTTGAGGGAGGGCTCCGCTGCTGGCGGAGCCTTCTCTCTTTGTGCGCACTGTGCATGGCACCTTGTCAGGTGACCGGTCCGGTAAGATTCCCCCCAAAGGGGCTGCCCGCGGGTGCATCCCATCCTTTTACATGCGTATACATACTTTAAGGTAGCCAGTGAGTGCTGCATCACCTTCTTCATTGGGAGCTCTCAAAGTGCTTTTAAATTTGCAAATTCATGTATATTTTGAAACCAGTGCTTCACCGGACGCACAAAAGCGGCATTCAGACCGCGCACAACGGGAGAAATAGTATGACTGCAGCCAATGCATTGGACGGCCTGGGCGCGATGATCCTGTCCGGACAGGTCGAAGTGGTGGACTGTTCCGGCACCTTGGGCCCCGAGACGCCGATCCTGCGCCTGCCCGAGGATTTTGCCAAGAACACACCCAAAGTCGAAATCCACAAGATCAGTGAATATGACGAGGACGGCCCGTTCTTTGCCTGGAACTGGATGGTTCTGGGGGAGCATTCCGGCACCCATTTCGACGCCCCGCACCACTGGATCACCGGCAAGGACTATAGCGACGGTTATACCGATACGCTGGATGTGCAGCGCCTGGTGGCGCCGGTCAATGTGATCGACTGCTCCAAGGAAAGCGCCGAAAACCCGGACTTTCTGCTGACGGCAGACCTGATCAGGGCCTGGGAGGCGGAGCACGGTGAGATCGGCGCGGGGGAATGGGTGGTGATGCGCACCGATTGGGACAAGCGCGCAGATGACGAAGACGCCTTTTTGAACGCGGATGACACAGGCCCGCACAGCCCCGGGCCGACCCCGGATGCGGTAGAATACCTGCTGTCGAAGAAAATCGTGGGCTGGGGCAGCCAGTGCATCGGCACGGATGCAGGCCAGGCCGGCGGGATGGAGCCGCCCTACCCGGCCCACAACCTGCTGCACCGGGACAACTGCTTTGGCTTGGCCTCGCTGGCCAATCTGGACAAGCTGCCGCCCAAAGGCGCGCTGCTGATTGCAGCTCCGCTCAAGATCAAGCGCGGCACCGGCAGTCCGATCCGGGCCCTAGCTCTGGTCCCGCGGGGCTGAGGCAGGTAACGCGCCCGCATCAGCCCCGGCGCCGGTGCCTGTATGCAGGCGCTGGCTCCGGCACTCAATTGGCGTAAAGGAAGGATGCATGACTGCAAATGAAGCCGCAGCTCCGCAGGTTGCTGCAGAAGAGAGCCCCCCGCTGCCGCGGCTGGGGGAGATCGGGTTGGAGAACTTCCCGCCTTATTTGATGAACCGCATCATGGGCCGCTATAACGCGGCTCTGCGCGAGGAAATGGCGGCGCATGGGCTGACCACCGCCAAAATGCGGGCCTTGGCGGTTCTGTCGGTGCTGGACGGGCTGCTGATCCGCGACTTGTCCGTCTACGCAGTGGTGGAGCAATCCACCCTCAGCCGTGCGCTGGATGCGCTGGAGCGCGACGGGCTGGTTCAGCGCAAAACCGATCCCGATGACAGCCGCGCCACCCGCATTGTCATGACGCCGAAGGGCCGCGAAACCCACGAGGGGCTTTGGCCGCATGTGGCGGAGGCCTGTGCGCAGATGTTCAAGTGCATAGACCCGGAAGAACAGCGCGCCTTTACCGCCACGCTGCAGAAAATCCTGCACAACGTGCGGGTGAATCAATTCTAATCCCGGACCCCATCCAAGGAGGCGCCAATGGCCGAAAGATCGTTCAAGGCTGAGGTCGAGCACCTGCGCCAAGGTGCAGGCACCAGCTTCACCGGCGAGGGCATTCTGGCCATCACCAAGGCGCTTCTTGAAAACGGCGTGGGTTACGTCGGCGGCTACCAGGGCGCTCCGATTTCGCATCTGATGGATGTGCTGGCCGACGCCGAGGACCTGTTGGACGAGCTGGGCGTGCGGTATGAGGCCAACGCCTCGGAGGCGGCCGCCGCGGCGATGCTGGCGGCCTCGGTCCACTACCCGATCCGCGGCGCGGTGACCTTCAAGGGCTCGGTCGGTGTCAACGTGGCCTCTGACGCGCTGGCCAACCTCGCCTCCTCCGGCGTCACTGGCGGAGCGATCATCATCGTCGGCGAGGATTACGGCGAAGGCTCCTCGATCATGCAGGAGCGCTCTTATGCCTTTGCGATGAAATCGCAGTTCTGGCTGCTGGATCCACGGCCGAACCTGCCGTCGATTGTGAAGGCAGTGGGTGACAGCTTTGCGCTGTCGGAGGCGTCAAACACGCCGGTCATGCTGATGGTGCGGATCCGCTCCTGCCATGTGACCGGCACTTTCGACTGCCGCGACAACCAGCCGCCGCCGCTGACCGTGCGCGAGGCGCTGTCCAGCCCGCAGCGCGATTTCAAGCGTGTGGTGCTGCCGCCGATGTCCTATCAGCACGAGCACGACAAGATCGAAAACCGATGGCCCGCGGCGGAGAAGTTCATTCTGGAAAACGGGTTGAACGAACGGTTCGGGCCGCAGGACGGCAAGGCCGGGCTGATTTGCCTGGGCGGCATGTACAACAGCGTGATCCGCGCTCTGCAGCGCCTGGGGCTGGCAGATGTCAGCGGCAACACCGAGGTGCCGCTTTATGTGATGAACGTGGCCTATCCGCTGGTGCAGAGCGACCTTTTGGACTTCTGCGCGGTCAAGGACGCGGTGCTGATGATCGAGGAAGGCCAGCCAGAGTTCATCGAGCAGCAGCTAGGCAACATGCTGTTCAAGGCGGGCAGCCAGACCAAGCTTGAGGGCAAGGGCATCTTCCCCAAGGCCGGCGAATACACCGGCCAAGTGATGATGGACGGGCTGGACGACTTCTTCCGCAAGCATGCCGCCCATTTGCTGCCCGGCCAGGTGCTGGCCCCCAACGAACCGGTGCCGGAGGTTCCAGACCTGAGCGCCACCGTGCCGATCCGTCCGCCGGGGTTCTGCACCGGCTGCCCGGAGCGGCCGATCTTTGCTTCGATGAAGCTGGTCGAGCAGGAACTGGGCAAGCATCAGATTTCGGCAGACATCGGCTGCCACCTGTTTGCAGCGCTGCCGCCGTTTGAGATCGGCGGGCAGACAATGGGGTACGGTCTGGGACCGGCCTCGAACGCGGCGTTCGACGGCGGCGGTGACAAGCGCGCAATCTCGATCCTGGGCGACGGCGGGTTCTGGCACAACGGGCTCAGCACTTCGATCGGCAACATGGTGTTCAACAAGTCGGACAGTGTGGCGATCATCGTCGACAACTACTATTCGGCCGCTACCGGCGGCCAGGATATTCCGTCGAGCCGCGCCAAGAATGCCACCAAGGCGACGAACAACCCGATCACCAAGGCGCTGGAAGGTGCGGGCGTCAAATGGATCCGGCAGATCGACCGGACCTATGACGTCACAAAGATGCGTGAGACCATCCGCGAGGCGCTGACCACCGATTACGACGGCCCCAAGGTGATCGTTGCCTCCTCCGAATGCATGCTGAACCGGCAGCGCCGCGAAAAGCCGCAGCGCAACAAGGCGATCAAAGACGGTGCGCGGGTGGAGATCCCCCGCTTTGGCGTGGATGAAGACGTCTGCACCGGCGATCACGCCTGCATCCGCCTGTCCGGCTGCCCGTCGCTGTCGCTGAAAACGCTGGACGATCCGCTGCGCGACGATCCCGTGGCGCATATCGACCAGTCCTGCGTCGGCTGCGGCAACTGCGGCGAGGTGGCCGATGCGGCGATCCTTTGCCCCTCTTTTTATGAGGCGCGCGTGGTGCATAACCCCAGCGGCTTTGAACGCTGGGCAGCTGAATTGCGCAGCCGTGTTATCTACTGGCTTCAGACCCGCCGCGCAGCGCGGCGCCTTACATTCACCGGCACCGCTCCCGGGAGGATTGCACCATGACCATCGAAATACCGGTCCGCCCTCAACCGGCCGATCCGCGCCTGCAGGGCGTCATCAAGGTGGCCATTCTTGCCGTCGGCGGACAGGGCGGCGGAGTGCTGACCAACTGGATCGAGTCGCTTGCCCGCAGCCAGGGCTACAGTGCCCAGGCCACCAGCGTTGCCGGCGTCGCCCAGCGCACCGGCGCGACCATCTACTATATCGAGATGGCGCCGGGCAGCGTGCCGCATCCTGTATTTTCGCTTGCGCCGGCGCCAGGCGACGTGGACGTGATGATCGCCGCCGAGATGATGGAGGCCGGCCGTGCCATCATGCGCGGCTTTGTGACCCCGGACCGCACCACGCTGGTCGCCTCGACCCACCGCGCGCTGGCCGTGTCTGAAAAGATGGTTCCCGGAGACGGTATCGCCGATGCCGATGAGGTGCGCGCAGCCGCCGAAACCGCGGCCCAAAAGCTGGTGATGGCCGACATGGACAGCGCCGCGGTGCGGGTGGGATCGGTGATCTCTGCCTCGCTGTTCGGCGCCTTGGCCGGCTCAGGCGCCCTGCCCTTCCCCCGGGCCGCGTTCGAGGACGCAATCCGCGCCAGCGGCAAAGGTGTCGAGGCCAGCCTGCGGGCCTTTGCCGCCGGTTTCGACTTGGCGGAGCACGGCGAGCAGCCGGAAGCCGCATCCGCGGAAGAAGCCCCAGCAAAGGCGGCGGGTCCACACAAGGCCTTGGACGCCTGGAACGGGCTGATGGCGCGGGTTTCCCGGTTTCCGGCAGGCGTGCAGGAAACGGCTGTGCCGGGGCTGCGCAAGGTGGTGGACTTTCAGGACACGGATTACGGCGCCGAATACCTGGACAGGCTGCAGGGCGTGCTGGACCGCGACAGCGCGGACCAGGGATACGCGCTTGGCCGCGAGGCGGCGAAATATATCGCCAATGCAATGGCATACGACGACGTGATCCGGGTTGCCGACCTTAAGACCCGCAGCAGCCGCTTTGACCGCATCGAGGGTCAGATGGGGTCGCAAGGCAAACTGATGACACTCACCGACTACCTGCATCCCCGCGCCGAGGAGATTGCGGGCTTGCTCCCCGCACGCCTGGGAACCAAGGTGGAAAACAGCCCGAAGTGGATGGCCAGACTCGACAGGCTGTTCAATAAGGGCCGCCGCATCCGCACGGACAGCCTCCGCGGTTTTGTGATGCTCTATATTCTGGGCGGGTTGCGCGGCTGGCGCCGCCTAAGCCTGCGACACGCGCAGGAGCAGGCGCATCTGGACAAATGGCTGGCCGCCGCGCTTGACCACCTGCCGCGCAGCTATGGCATGGCAGTCGAGATAATCCGCTGCCGCCGCCTGATCAAAGGGTATTCGGACACGCACGCCCGCGGTCTTTCCAAATTCGACAAGGTGATGCAGGGCGCCCGCATGGTGGCCGCCCGTGATGATGGGCCGCAATGGGTCGCCCGCCTGCGCGAGGCTGCTTTGCAGGACGAAAAGGGAGAGGCCTTGGACGGTGCGCTTAGAACCATCCGGAGCTTCGCTGCGTAGCCGGGTCAAGGCAGCCGGCAGGTTGCGGGTCTGCCGCTCCCCGCAGCGTCCGCCTCAAGCCGTGAGCACTTGAGGCGGCACGCTCAAGACCCGGGTAAGCGGCTTTTACACCGGTCAAATGAGGTCATCTGCCGTGAACACCCGAATCACCCGGACCACCAGCCGCCTGAGGCAGCTGTACTTTCAAACTTTTTAATGCGTTTGCATATAAACTTACTTGAAGCTTAAAACTTCGTGCTTGAAGGTGAGACAGCCTGGACCTAGGCTTTTTCAAAGGCGCCCGGAAAAACAAGGGACTGCAAACCGCCCGGTCTGCGCGCTGCCACACATCCAGGGAGACCAACATGACATTCCGCACATTCGCTGCCGCAGCCCTTCTGGGAACCGCCGCGCTGACCGCCGCCTCTGCCCAGGCTGAAGAAGTCACGCTGAAGGCGGTGACCGCCTTTGCAACCGGCACAACTTTTTCCCGTGATTTCGAGGCTTTCGTTGATTGGGTCAATGAGAACGGAGAGGGCGTGGTGCAGATCGACCTGCTTGGCGGGCCCGAAGCCGTGCCGCCGTTTGAACTGGGCAACGCGGTGCAAGCGGGCATCGTCGACATCGCCAACAACACCACCGCCTACTACCCGAACCTGCTGCCCGCAGGCGACGCGCTGCACCTGGCGCAGAACACCGTTCAGGACCAGCGGGCCAACGGCTGCTATGAGCTGATCGACCAGGTTCACCAGGATCAGATGAACGTCAAATACCTCGCCCGTGTGGGCGATCACATGAATTATCATCTATATCTGACTAAGCCGCTGGACGGCCCGGACCTGACCGGACTGACCATCCGCACCACCCCGGTTTACCGCGCCATGTTCGAAAAGCTGGGGGCCACGCTTGTGCGCACGGCACCGGGCGAGGTCTATACCGCGCTGGAGCGCGGGGCGATCGACGGTTACGGCTGGCCCAGCCAGGGCGTGCTGGACCTTGGCTGGCACGAGCAGACTGCCTATCGCGTCGATCCCGGGTTCTATCAGGTGGACGTGAACTTCCTAGTGAACCTCGACAGCTGGAACGGGCTGAGCGATGAGCAGCGCGCCCTGCTGGAAAAGGGCGCCGCCTGGATCGAAGAGCAGAACGCCGAGAACATCGCCCGCAACGAGGCCGAGGCCAAAGCCCAGGCCGAGGCGGGGATCAAGACGATTACCCTGGAAGGCGAGAACGGGAAGCTATGGAGCGAAACCGCGCAGACCGAGGGCTGGGGCGAAGTGATGAAGACAGACCCGCAGCTTGGGGAAAAGCTGCAGGCCTGCCTGTTGAAGTGATGGGACCGGGGCGGCCTGGCGCCGCCTCGCCTCTTTACTCATGAACCGCTTAGACCGCAGTTTCGGCGTCCTGCTCACCGGCCTGGCCGTGCTCAGCGCCGCCATCCTCGCCGCGATCACCCTGGTGATTCCGCTCAATGTCCTGTTGCGCAACCTTGGGCTGCCGGTGATCTACGGCGCGTTGGACGCTATTGAATACGGGCTGATGGCGGCGGCTTTCCTCGGGGCCCCCTGGGTGCTGCGGCTGGACGCCCATGTGCAGGTTGACCTGGTCACCCACGGCCTGCCGCCGCGCGCCCGCCGGAGAGTTGTCCTGGCGGCCTGCCTGCTGGGGGCCGTGACCTGCGCCGCCCTTGGTTGGGCCGGGTTGCAGGCGCTGATGCAATCCTATGCCCGCGGCTCCATGGTACGCACCGCCTTTACCTTCCCGGAATGGTGGACGCTCACGGTTCTGCCGCTGTCGATGGCGCTGTGCACCCTCGAATTCCTGCGCAAGATCTTCCGCCCTGCGGCGGGAGACGCGCCGCTTTCCGGTCTCTGAAAGGACTGCAGATGGATTGGATCCTCACCCTGTCGCTGATGCTGGGCGGCCTGGCTGCGCTGCTGCTGATCGGCCTGCCGGTGGCCTTTGCCTTTATCACGGTCACCATGATCGGCGCTTACGAGGTGCTGGGCGGCGACCGCGGCCTGCTGCAGCTGGCGCGCAACGCGACCCAGTCGGTGGCCAATTTCCAGATGGCACCGATCCCGCTGTTCATCCTGATGGGGGAGATCCTGTTCCAGACCGGCATCGCCCACCGCGCCATCGACGCGATCGAGCGGGTGGTCACGCGGGTGCCCGGGCGGCTGTCGGTGGTCACCGTGTTCGGCGGCACCATCTTTGCCGCGCTGTCGGGATCAACCATCGCAAATACCGCCATGCTGGGGTCAACCCTGATGCCCGGCATGCTGAAACGGGGCTATCATCCGACCATGGCGATGGGGCCGATCATGGCCTCAGGCGCCATTGCCATGCTGATCCCGCCGTCGGCGCTGGCGGTGCTGGTTGGCAGCCTGGCGGGGATTTCCATCGCCGGCCTGCTGGTGGCAGGCGTCTTGCCCGCGCTGCTGCTGGCAGGGGCTTTTGTGGTCTACATCGTGGCCCGCAGCCTGCTGGATCCCACGGCGGCACCGCCCGACGATCTGCCGCAGATGAGTCTGGGAGAACGCTGGCGGCCCTTCCTGATCTACGTGGCCCCGCTGTCGGTGCTGTTTGCTGTGGTAATCGGCAGCCTGCTGCTGGGGTTCGCCACCCCGACGGAATCCGCAGCGCTTGGCTGTCTGGCGGCACTTGCCACCGGCGCCGCCTACCGGTCGCTGTCGTTTGACAAGGTCGCCAAGGCGCTGATGGAAACCGTGAAGCTGTCGGTGATTATCCTGTTCATCATGGCCGCCAGCCAGACCTTTGCCCAGGTGCTGTCCTTCAGCGGCGCCACCAACGGGCTGATCAAGGCAATCAACGCGGTGAACCCGACCCCCATCATGGTGCTGGTCGGCATGATCGTGATCCTGCTGCTGCTTGGCTGTTTTGTCGACCAGGTCTCGATGCTGATGGTGACCGTACCGGTATTTGTGCCGCTGGCTGCGCAGATGGGCATCAACGAGCTGGTGCTGGGCGTGGTCTATCTGCTGACCATGGAGATCGGCCTGCTGACCCCGCCTTTCGGCCTGTTGCTCTTTGTGATGCGGGGGGTCGCCCCCGAGGGCATCGGGATGAAGCATATCTATGCCGCGGTCACGCCCTTCCTGGTGATCAAGCTGGCAGTTCTGGCGCTGATTGTCTGGCAGCCCGCTATTGGCACTTGGCTGCCCGGGCTGATGGCAAAATAGGCTGCGCTTCCTGGAGGACCATCGGGCTATGCCGGCTGAGCTAGGATTTTCTGGAGCGCGGCCTCGCAGCGCTTCAGTTCCGCAGCTAAATCACGCTGCGCCTCCGGCACCTCTTGAAAACGACCGTCACGGCCCAGATCCTCCAGCCGCCGCGCCGCCTCGGCCACTGCTGAGGCACTGACGACCGCGGCTGAGCCCTTGAGTGTATGTGCCGCGCGCCGCAGCTCTTCCGCGTCTTGATCCCGGCGCGCGGTTTCTATGCCGGCTGCCAGCTCTGGCGCTTGCGACAGGAAAAGTTCCGCCATCTCCCGCAGCAAGCCTTCATCGCCCAGTTTGGCCAAGGCGTCTTGCCAATCGACCACCTCCGGACTGGCGGCGCCAGGAAGCGGATCGGCATCGACGGGCGCTGCCTCCGTCAGCCCAGGTGCTTGCTCCGGCTCCCGCGGCGCTGCGCCGGGGGCCGCCTGTTCAACGGCACGCAGCAAGGCGCCGGCCCGGAACGGCTTGCCGACAAAATCGTCCATCCCGGCTTTGGCGCAGCGCTCGCGGTCTGCCGGCGTCACGCTGGCGGTACAGGCAATAATCGGCAGCCGCCGGCCCCCGTCCGGTTCACGGGCGCGGATTGCTTCGGCGGCAGCGACACCGTCCATGACCGGCATGTGCATGTCCATAAGCACCAGGTCATAGTTGTTGCGCGCCGTGGCTTCGACTGCCTCCCGGCCGTTTTCGGCCAGGTCCACACTGTGACCGCGCCGGGTCAGCAGATCGATCGCGACCTTTTGATTGACCACGCCATCCTCGGCCAGCAGGATCTTCAGCGGTTTGACACCGGCGTCAGCCGGAACCGGCTGGGGCGCAGCCTCGCGCTCAGAGGTGCCAATTGCCGCGAGAATGGCGTTCAGCAGGTCGGATTGCTTCACCGGCTTGACCAGCATCCGGTGGATCTTCAATTCGCGCAGGCGTGCGTCGCCGCCAGAGTAGCCCGCGGAGGACATGATCAGGATGCGCATTGCATCCAGTGCCGGGCGCTCGCGGATCTTCGCGGCCAGCGCCATACCGTCCATTTCCGGCATCATCAGGTCGAGCAGCGCCAGCCGCGGCTGGGTGCCGCGGGAGATCATCGCATCAAGCCGGGACAGCGCATCGGCCCCGCTGTCGGCCAATACCGGCGTCATGCCCCAATTCTCCAGTATCTCCGCTTGGATCCTGCGGTTGGTCGCGTTGTCGTCGGTGACGAGCACCGGCATGCCATGCAGTTCCTTGGGCACTGCCGCACGCGGCAGGTCGTCCTCGCTGGCCAGGCCCATCTCCACCGCAAAGCAAAACCTGCTGCCCTTGCCCGGCGCACTCTCCAGCGTCATTTTCCCGCCCATCTTACGGGCCAATTGAGCCGAGATTGCGAGGCCCAGACCGGTGCCGCCATACTGCCGGGTGGTCGAGGCGTCTGCCTGGCCGAAAGCCTCGAAAATTCTGTTCTGCTGGTCCTTGGGGATGCCGATGCCGGTGTCGCGCACTTCGAATTCCACCTTGACCCCAGTTTCGCTGAGGCCCGCCAGACGGGTATCCACCACCACCTCACCCTGGCCGGTGAATTTAATGGCATTGCCAACCAGATTGACGATGATCTGGCGCAGGCGCGTCGGGTCGCCGACCACCCTGTCGGGAACCTCTGGCGGGATGTGGTGGGCCAGCTCCAGCCCCTTCTCAGCGGCACGCACGGCCAGCGTCTGCAGGGTATCGCCCAACAAATCGCGCAGCCGGAAGGGGGCCTTTTCCAGCTCCAGCCGCCCTGCTTCGATCTTGGAGAAATCGAGAATATCATTGATGAGATTCAGCAGTGTGTCCCCGGATCGCATGATGATCCGCGCGTACTCGCTCTGCTGCGGCGTGAGGCCGGTGCCGCAAAGCAGCTCGGCCATGCCGATCACGCCATTGAGCGGCGTCCGGATTTCGTGGCTCATGTTTGCCAGGAACTGGCTTTTGGCTACGCTTGCCTGCAGCGCCGCATCGCGGGCAGTCTCCAGTTCTGCATGCGAGCGGCGCAGCTCCCCAGTGCGCTGTTCCAGTTCAGCAGTGCGGGCGGCGACCAGCTCTTCCAGCTGACTGCGGTGCTTTTGCAGTTCGGTGATATCCGTATAAGCGCTGACGGTACCGCCATCGCGGGTCTTATGTTCGCTGATCCAAAGCCAGCGTCCGGTCGTGTGATGGACGGCAATCGGTTTGCCGGGCTTGCGATGGGCGGCCAGGCGGTTTGCGATCCATTCCTCTTCACTCACGCCCCCTGTCGAAACCAGCCCGGCCCTGAACACCGCGTGCAGCACATCCTCGAAGGTCATCCCCGGTTCCAGCTTCTCCACCTGCGGAAAGAATTTTTCCCGGAAAACCGAGTTGAACAAGACCAGCCTGTCCTCTGCGTCATAAAGGACAAACCCCTCTTCGACCGACTCAATCGCATCCACCAGCTGGGTCCGGGCATTTTCGGCCCGGGCGCGGGCTTCCTGCACTTCGGCTTCGGCGCGCTGCCGGGCTACCACAATACCCAGTTGCGCACCAACCTGCGCCATCACGTCCTGCAGCGCCGGGTTTTTCTCTTCCACGCGGCTCGAAAAGAACTCCAGCACCGCAACAACGCGCCCGCCGTGCGTTACGGGGAAACCCGCACCGGTCTTTACTCCGATTTCCTCGGCCAGCTTGGCACGGGGGAAATTGGGATCGCGGTTCACATCCGGGATCCAAGCCAGTTCACCGCTGCTGAACACCCGCCCGGGCAAGCCGGTGCCAGGCGCAAAGCGGGTTGCGCAGGTCACTTTACGGAAGGTTTCAAAACCATCCGGGTCCGCCAGGTGCCAGATATCCGACGGCGCCAGGTCGCCCGCCTCCTCATCGTATAAATAGACATGCCCTACCGGCCAGCCTGTGTGGGTGCAGATCTCATCAAGCGCAACCTGGAAGGCGTCCCCGATGCTCTCCGCCTCATTGGCGGCCCGGGTGATTGTCTGGTTGCATTTCAGCAGCGCCGTGCTTTCCCGCAGGGAGGCCTCGGCGCGGGTCCGTTCGGCGATCTGGCGGCTGAGGGATGCCAGGAAAACGACCAGGATGGCCGTTACGGCCAAGCCGCCTGTCAAGGCAACTGTCGCATCGGACGGCCATGCTTTGGGCCGGAACTCCTCCCCCGGGAGCGCCAGAAACGCCCAGTTCCGCCCTCGCAGATCAAACCCGGCCGAATAACTGAGGTCGGCCGCGGCGGCCAGGGCGGCAAGATCGGCGGTTTGCCGTTTCTCCCTGATGCCGTCCGTATGGCGTTTCGGCAACAGGAAGCTCTCACCGGTTACGCTGTCGATCAGGTGGACCTCGACACCATCTCCCGGGAAGTGATCCAGCGCGTCCTTCAGGATATCGCTGACCCGCAGAACCACAGCCACGACGCCCTGCAGCTCTTCGCGGCGTAGCGCGGGGCCGGAGCGGGTGAAATACGGGGCAGCAATAGCGATGCGGGACTGGCCGCCGGCCAGGCCAGGCATAGCGATATGCGGGCTGGCCACCACCCCGGCGCCGTCACGGGCCTGCTCAATCACCTTGAGGAACACCGGGTCGGACGCCAAATCGTAGCCAAGGGTGCCCAGCGCCGCGCTGCGCCGGGATTCGACGAAGAACACCGGGAAATGCGCCTCCCGCGGCTGAGGCGGGAGGCGCGACCCATCCGGTGCGCTCTGATAGATGTCATAAGGAGCCCGCAGCTGCGCGGCGCCGAGGTTCTCCCAAAAAGGCAGCAGATTGCTTTCAACCCGGGGAGCGAACAGCACAAGTTCAATGTTCGGCTGATCATTCAGGAAGGGCCGCACGAAAATCTGGAACTCGCGGCGCTCCACCGAGCGTGAACTGGCATAGAGCCCATGCAGCGCATCTATCACCGATGCGCCCTGCAGCATCTGCCGCTTGACGGCCTCCACGCGGCGCGCGGCGGCGCGGTCGAACTCAGCCGCCGCGGTTTCGCGTTCCTCTTTCAGAAGCGCCTGCCAGACGATCAGCGTCAGCGCCAGGCTGAGCAGCCCTACAGTGCCGATCACCCAGGCCCGGCCACCGACAAAAATGCGGCTCGCAAGCGACGCCTGTTCGCCAGGGGCGGGACCGGACGGTTTTGCTCTACTGGTCATCTGGCCAGACTCCAAAGGCCGGTACGGCTGATGATACCGCTATTTTGCTGCCCGCCTATGGGAACAGGCCGCGCAAAAGCTTGGCATCGGTCACCCGCTGAACACCTTCGACCAGCGCCGCGGTGCGCATATCGAGCCCATCGCGCGCAGCACGTGCCACCGTGCGCTCAAAGGCGCTGAGCATGATTTCGCGGAGCCGGCCGTTGATTTCATCCAGCTTCCAAGTCAGGTTCTGGGTGCCCTGCACCCACTCGAAATAGGACACCGTGACACCGCCCGCGTTACCCAGCACGTCCGGCACAATCATGGTGCCTTTCTCGTTGAGGATTTCATCAGCCTCCAGCGTCGTCGGGCCATTGGCGCCCTCGGCCAGGATCTTGCAGTCGACCCGGTCAGCGTTCTCGGCGGTCACCTGGTTTTGCAGCGCCGCCAATGCCAGCACATCGCATTTGGTCTCCAGCAGTTCGGCATTGGTAATGGCGTCGGCTTCGGGGTAGCCCTTCAGCACCCGGTGTTCGGCCACATAATCCATCAGCGCCTGAACCGGCAGCCCCTTGGGATTGTAGAGGCCGGCCGACACATCGCTGACGGCAACGATCTTTGCCCCGGCTTCCTCCAGGAATTTCGCCGTGTAGCTGCCGACATTGCCAAAGCCCTGCACCACGGCAGGCGCCCCCTGCAGGTCAAGCCCGCTATGGCGGGCAGCGGCCTCGATCATGTATACCAGCCCGCGCCCGGTGGCCTCCCGGCGGCCGAGCGAGCCGCCCAGCACGACCGGCTTGCCAGTGACCACTGTCGGCACAGAGTAGCCCGCCTGCTGGCTGTAGGTGTCCATCATCCAGGCCATTACTTGCTCATTGGTGCCCATGTCGGGGGCGGGAATGTCCTTGTCGGGACCGATCATATCAATGATCTCGGTGGTATAGCGGCGGGTCAGCCGCTGCAGCTCATGCCGCGACAGTCCGGTGGGATCGACCCGAACGCCCCCCTTGGCGCCGCCGAAGGGCAGGTTCATCAAGGCGCATTTCCAGGTCATCCAGGTGGCCAGGGCCGCGACCTCCCCCAGGTCCACATCTTCGTGGTAGCGCACACCGCCCTTGGTCGGCCCCATCGTCAGAACATGCTGCACGCGGTAGCCGAACACGGTTTCCACCTGGCTGCGGTCATCGCGGAAGAAGGGGAAAGACACCACCTGGGTGCGCTGCGGGAACAGCAGCCGCTGCCTGATGTTGTCATCCAGCTCCATGATCTGCGCCGCCTTCAGGAATTGCTGCTGCGCGAGACGGAACATCGGGGAATCCCATTCCGCGGTGCGCGCCCGGGCGCGGGCCAGCGAGTAGCGGATCGCGCGGCCCAGCGCGACCGCGTTGAGATTGGATTTGACCAGGAAATCACTGGCTCCGGCCTCCACCGCGTTTGCAGCGAGTTTCAGGTCATCCATGGCGGTGAGGATCACCACCGGCGTATCCGGCGCCGCCGCGCGGACCCGGAAAAGCGTTTCAAGCTCCTGGCTGTCGGGCAGCACCAGATCCAGCAGCACCAGATCGATGCCGCCAGCGGCCAAGCGGGCAAGCCCATCTGCCAAGTTCGCGGCAGGATCGACTGAACATTGCAATTGGGGCTCGCTGTCGATCAGCCGCTCTACAAGTTTCATATGGAGCGGATTGTCCTCGACCAGCAGGACTTTGACGGTTTGGTCGGCCATGCTGTTTCCTTTCTAGGCGAAAGACGCATCGGGCCTTCCTATGCTGATACAAAGTTCTGCCGCAGTCATCTTGCAGGCGTCTGGATCGCCAAGAAGTGATCACTGGCGCGCCGAAGTTGAGAATGGCCTCGTTCAGCGCCTCGACGCAAAAGCCAGCCTCCAGCGTATTCGAAATGCGCCAGTAAAGAACCTTTCGCGAGTGCCAATCCATGATGGCGGCCAATTACGGGAACCTGCCCGGCGGTCATGAAGGATCTTTTGGGGCGGCCATTGGCATCAGTGACTGCGTGCAGCTCGGGGTTCATTCCGCCCTTGGCACGCCAATCAGGCATCCGCCCCCCTTTTTCAGCCGCAGGCTTGAGGCCGTGCGATGTGCCTTCAGGTAGATAGCGCCGATCATGATCGCCTTTTCATCGGAATGCCCCATCTGAACTAGTCCACCAGATTCCGGGACTGAGCACCTAAAGTTCCAGGATGACTAAAATTTTCTCTTTTGTTTTAATCCCTTATTACCTTCTAACGTGCATATTGCCGCTGTTGGCAGCTGCGATTTCAAACTGCTCTGCAGCTTCCTGGGTACCTAGTTAAACAGGATGACAGTATGACTCACAAAGTTTCCAGAATTGCGCTTTTAGCCGGGGCATTGCTTGCTGCAGCAGGCTGCAGTGTTCAGGACAGAGCAAATGACACCCTGAATGGAATGCACAGCACGCGGCTCCTGGTTGACGAGAGCGTGGCTGGGGGAATGGGTGGAACTGCAGCGTATGAAACGGAACAAACCATGAACGCATTCTTGACGGGCTACAGCTATTGGGACAATACCCCTCGCGGCTCGGCACAGATTGCCCGTCCAGTGATCCACCGGAAGGCAGGCGGGACCGGAACCTACGAGGACCCGGTGACCCTTGCGGTCGGCCATGTGAAACGAAACGGCCGCAGCTACATGGACTACCCGGCAGGCACGAAGTTCTACATCAAGAACCTGCAACGGTATGCAATTGTCGAGGATCTGTGCGGTGACGGGCCGAAACCTCAGGCAGGACCGTGCCACAGTGGCTATCAAGGCCATGACTGGCTGGATATCTACGTGGGCGGTAAGGGCATCAGTGAAAGCTGGGTTGACGGCTGCATGAACCGCATCACCGGCATTCAGCCGGTTATCCTGAACCCACGGCCGGGTTATCCGGTGTCGCCTGGAGAGATCGCGGCCAGCGGATGCACCACCTTTTAACGCAAAGCCGCAGTGCGGGCTTTTGCAACTCCGCGTCTTGCCTGTTCATTCCAATCAGCCTGAACCGGCAAGACGATGGGCAATTGCCTGCAGAATTACACCGTTAGTGTTCAAATCGGAATAGGCCTCGGTTGGCCGCCCGGTTTTCAGGTAGATGCTCGACGCAAACCCGTTTTTGGTTTTGGCAACACTTCTGGCGAACCCGACAAGTTTTTCGGAGTAGTCATGCGGCTGATAGGCCGACCAGAGAAAGGCTGCTTTGCTGCTGACAACCAGGTTTTCCTTGCGGAACTCCGGCGTTCTGTACTCGGGCTCCTGCCCGACCGTGTCAAACGCCCAAGTGCGCTCCTGCGCATCCAGCTGCAGCCCCTGATAGAGAAACCAGGGGGCCTTGTCGATTGGTCCTTCCGAGACGCAGATGAGCCGGCCTGTTTCGCGGAAATCCTCCAGTTGCGCGCCAAACAGCACGTCAGCCAGATAGGCGCTCTCCTGGGACATCCCCAACTCCATAGCCTCAAGCAACAGGGGCTCTGCGCCAATCGGCCCGATCCTGGCCGCAGCTTCAAGCAGCGCCATCTGCCCGTCAGCCGCCGACCGGTTGGCAAAGACCTCATACGGGGACTTTACAGATACCCCCCACCGCCGGAAGGCCAAGGCCGAATAATGGGCGCTGTGTGACACGTATGAGGTCTTCAATTCGCCGTTTGTGACCGAGTGAATCTCGCCATTAATAACCACTTCCTGGAGATGCCAAGAGGCAACAAGCTCCTCCAGCTGATCGCCGAAATTGCTGTGCCGGCGCAGGTTGTCCAAGGCGGCGAGCAGCCGGCCCGCATCGGAGCCGTCAAAGTTCTTGTTGCCCCACTTGCGGCGATCGGTTCGTATCCACCCTTGCGGCAAGTGGCGGCCCTGCGACGTGCGGCCCGCAATATTGGGCAGGATCTTGCGAATTGCTGCCGTGAATTCGTCCTGGCTGATCAAGCCGATTTGCATGGCGCCCAAAAGCCCGTTGATGTGGCTGCCGACATCCCACATCGTGACGGCCTCGTGATGCCGCCCGCCCGGAGCGAAGTCCACGGTCGCAGGGCACAGCCCCGTCTTGGGGTCGGTGAATTTCTCGAAATACCGCCAAGCCACGCGGGCATCTTCAAGAAGCTCTTCCCGCCCGGCATCCCCGAGGCGCTGCCGTGTCTTTATCAGCTCTGGCGCCGTTGCAGCCGTTTTTCGGTACCGGGAGGGCAAAGGCCCTGAAGGCGCAACGGTCCGTGCGAACTCCTCAAGACGGAGAAACTTCGTCCCCTCGTCAGTCAGCATGTCCTTCAGAAAGCCTTCCAGTGCCCGCCGCTCCGGCGGGAATGCTATTGCCTCGGGCTTTATGAAAACCACTGCATCTGCGGTTCCGGCCGTCGCGGATTGGAAAGCCTCCATCACGCCGCTGCCGCTGACAACGCGTCTCTGGAACTGCAGGAAACCAGCGCGCCCTACCCCTTGAGTTCCAGCGTCTTCGGCAGAAAAGGCCACACCGATGCCCGGTCCCAGCGGCCGGACTGTCCGGATTTTAACGGCACTGCGGTCTTCGATAAAGATGGGGAACATGCCAGGCCGCCCAGCGCCAGCTACAGCGTCTCCATGCGATAATTCGGTTCGAACCCAAAAAGCGCTGCCGGACCGCACGCCAGATTTGCCCCCGGTGGAGTGGGGAATGCCCGCCGACTGCAAAAACTTTGTGAAGGCAGAGTACGCGGACAACTGATCGCGATCATTCTCCTGCGGTTGCAGTACATGCAGGCACACCACACGCTTGAACCCGTAGCTGTCGCGCAGTTGGATGTCTGTCACCGGCAACAAAGACAAATCCCCATCCAGCTCCCGGTGCGAAAGCGCGCTGGCGAAACGCTCCGCAGCTGTTTCCAGCTGGTTCAGAGCGATTTGGGAGAAGTCCCGGGCCGATAGGTAGAGTATGTTCTGGCTGGGGGAATAACCGGGAGCTTCCACGTCTCCATTGAAATCCCTCAGGGACTGCACCGTGCCGCCAAAAAGCCGCACGACACCGTTTTCCCAAGTCTCAGAGCGCACAGGAGCCGACTGCGCCGGAACCGACAGGAGATTGAGGATGCCAGCGGAACGCACCCCCCGGGGAGCAGCAGGGGCATCCTGATCCGCACATGCGATTGTCTGCATAAGGTGGGCAGAGTTTCGGGCAGACGCCGCCGGCCGCATCATGATTTTCATGGCAGAGAGAGCCTCATGGGCGGCCCGGGCCTGAAAATGCTCGGAAAGCGACGCCAGATCCGGAACGTAGGGCACAACATCCAAACCGTTGCTGCCGAGCATATACCCGTTCAGCACCTGTGCCAGCTTGCTTTTCGCAGTATAGGCCCGGCCCTGCTTGTCAAAAGGATTGACCACGCAGGCAAGCGGAATGTTCCGGTCGAGGAAGGCATCTATTACCGCAATGAGATGCGGGATCGAGACGTCCTCGCCGATGTCCGTAACAACCGGATAGGCTTGCGCCGGAAGCTTCCACAGCGAGGAAGCGGCTCCCTTCTCCGGTAACAGGGCCAAACTGGCCGCCGCCGACTTCAGAAATGATCTGCGTCTCATGTGTTGCCAGCCACCAAACCGTAATCACGCCCGTGACGTTTGACGGTACCCCAGTTGGCTAAACGCCCGGTTACGGCACGCAGGATCGAGCGGATGACCGAAAAATACAGGAGCGGGCGGTAAGCCAGCCGCTGCAGCGGGAACAGCAGCAAGGACCAGTTGCTTTCGTCTTCATCAGAGGTGATCGCAATAGCGGCAATCAGCAGTTCCAAGGCCGGCAGCGCCAAGAAGGCCCAAAGGTATTGCGCCGTTTGCACTTGCTGCGTGCTGCCGATATCGCCTGTCCAGCCGCCTGCCATAAGGTGGTACAGCATAACGATCACGAACAGGTCTGCGATGGGGGCCAGCAGCGGGAAAACATAGCCGAACACGAACATGTCCGAAATGGACACCAGGCCGATAGACCGCCCCTCGATGATCGCCCGTTTATGCTTCCAGGCGCTTTGGAACATGCCCAGCGACCAGCGGAGCCGTTGCTTCAGGAGCTGGCCCACTTTCTCCGGCACTTCGGTGTATGCCTTGGCCTTAGGCTCAAAGACGACATTGTAGCCCGCCCGGTTCACCTGAATTGTGAGGTCGGTGTCCTCAGTCAGGGTTTCCTCACTGAACAACCCCGCCTTTTTCAAAGCATCAATCCGCCACGCGCCAATGGCCCCGGGAACCACCAGGATGCCGTTGATCAGGTCGAATGCCTTCCTCTCGACATTCTGGGAGGTCGCATACTCAAACGCTTGCAGGCGGGTCAGCAGGTTCACGCGGTTACCTGCGATGATTTTGCCTGCCACGGCGCCGGTTTTCGGGTCTGCAAAATGCCTGACGAGATGCGTGATCGCGTTTTTGCAGACTTGCGTGTCCGCATCGATACAAACAGCAAATTCTGCGTCGGTGCTTTGGATGGCTCTGTTCAGCGCGCTCCATTTGCCCTGGTTCGGCTGCGAGATGAGGCGCACCTCGCTTTTGTGGCCGAACTTCAGGACCTCGATCAGCGTGTCATCGGTCGAGCCATCGTCCACAACGATGATTTCCAGGTTTTTGTAACCGCTCGAACGGACGCTTTCGACGCTTTGGGCAATCACCTTTGCTTCGTTGTGGGCAGGGATCACCACGGCGACCTTCGGCTGCCTCTGCAAGGGCGTAAACCGTTCGCGGCGGTTCAAAAGCGCCAGGATCAGAATGCCGGCCGAGCGGAGAAGGCCAATTGCAAGCACCACCCAGAAAACAACCACGACCGCCTGTTGCGCCATCCAGACCATGGAGAACGAAACCCGGTCAAAAACCGGAGAGCCGCCTTCGGCAACAGGCATCAGGGCCGCGCGGTTGGTGCCCAGAAGATCCGCGAGCGTCGTGAACTCATAGCCTTTTGCCCGCAGTGACCGGATAATCGGGCGGACGGCTTCCACAGTCGCCGCGCGGTCCTGTCCGCCATCGTGCAAAAGAATGACGTTGCCGCTCCCCTGCTCCACCTCGCTGATCACATAGTTTGCAATCTGTCCGCTGTCCCAGCCTTCCCAGTCTTTCGGGACGATTTCCATACCGGCAATAGTGTACCCGCGGGCTTCGGCAGCCTCCAGCGAGGCTGCACGTTCGGCGCTGATCGGTCCGCCGCGGCGCTGAAACGGCTCGCGGTAGAGCATGGTTTTCCGGCCGGCTGATCCAGCCAGGATCTTGTCCAAAAGCGCAAATTCCAGGTCGACACGGGTCTGGGAGATCTGGTCCATTCTCGGATGGGAGAAGCTGTGCGCGCCAACCTCGTGCCCTTCATCAATCATCCGGGCGACCAGATCGGGAGAGTTCATGACACTGGTGCCAACAACGAAGAAGGAACCGGGCACCTGTTCTTCCTGCAAGATGTCCAGGATTTCCTTGGTGAACTTCTCGTGCGGGCCGTCATCGAAGGTCAACACAAGCTTGCGCCGGTCAGGCCTGCCGTAAAGCTCAATCGAATACGGCTTTGGCAACCGGCTGTAGGTCTGGTTCGTGACCAGCCCGGTTTCGGCGTCAAAGGATAGCTGACGGACACCAGCCGATGCGCGCTGGTCTATTCGAATGAAGGCGCCCTGCCCCTTGTAATCGACAAAGTTGTTGAGCTCCGCAACGGTCAGTTCAGCTGCAAGAACATCCTTGGCAGCATTCTGATGCTGCAGGACTTTCCAGATGCCGGGGTCTTCCTGGCCAAGCGACCAGACAGCGACATTGGCAATACCAAGCTCTTTCAGGCGGAGCAGCTGGTTGTGCGCGGATGCGGCGTCGAGCATCCAGATTTTGCGCTGCCGCCCCTGTGCGTCCCGGTAGCGGCTGAAGCTGTTTGAGGATTTTGCGCTGAAGCGGAGCTCCGCTCCGGCGGTGCTCAGTCTCTGCATCGCTTCCGAGTAAGAAAGAACCTCCGGCTTTGATGAACCAGAGGTCCATTCAACGGCGAAATTCCCGATCGCGACGACCAACTTTTTTGCACCTACGGCTTGGACCGCCTCAGCTGTCACATCCTCAATCCAGCCGTACGGTGCAAGCGGCCCCGGCACGGATTCCGCCCAAGGTTCCTGAAAGAGCTTCAGGATAATCTGGTCAAACAGATCGGTCAGATCCGCGTTTTTCCACTCAGGCTGGCTGCCCGCAAGGATGGTGCAGGCTGTCAGCCCGCGTGCGCGGAATGTATCAGAAAAGCTCGTCATCAGCGGTCTGAGACGCTGGAACGCTTCAGGGGCCATTCCAGTGAAATCCAGGCACGCCCCTTGGGCGTTCAAGGCTGCCACAGCGGTGGCCATACCTTCAGCGAGCTCCGACGCTTGTGCAGCATCAGCGATACTTTCCAGAAAAGCTTCTTCTGTCCTGTTCGCGCCTAGCAAAACGGCCGGCAGGAGTTGCGGTCGCACAGAGGTGCCGGACATGTACTCTTCAACAGAAATCCGAGTGTCCTTGCTGATTACCGAAACTGCAAGGCGGTCCTGTTGCTCGACGATGCTGATCCATTCCGGCACAACGACGCCCATTTGGCCGCAACTGTCTTCCAGCGACAAAAACGCCCCTTCTGACGATACGGGCACATGGCCGAAGACCCGCGGAACCCCTGTGTCCGCCATCGCCGAAAACACGGGCTGTTTGCGCCCTGCTTCGCAGTCGGACCCTGCCTGAGGCAGCGTTGACGCAGACGCCAAGTGGGTCAGGTCGTGTTGGCCGTTGCTGTCCAGGGCTGAATGAACATGGCTGCGGTTGTCCCGATAAAAGGGATTCAGCTCTCGCAGCGCAGACTGCAACGAAAACGAGCCGTCAAGAAAAAGGATCGCCCAGCACAGGACCGCCGTAACGAAGGCGATCACCATAGCCCTAACCCGGCGGGCCCGGACTCGTTTTGGGTCGTCGAACACTTTGCGTGACGACATGACGGTCTCCAGCCTGTCCTGATGAAAGGAAAACCGTTTCAATATAGCCCCCTCCGAATGCAGGCGCGCTGCATCTCGAGAGCTGGCAGGCACACACCTGCAAAGCGGAAAACATCACTACTGTTAGCCACGGTCCCCCGACCCCCAAGCAGGCCAACACTGCTGTCTATTGTGCGCGGAGACCGTCCCCACAGTGATTCCGCACAAGACAAGCAGATCAGGCTACATGGCAGACAACTTCCTGCCTGAAACCGCTTTTGTCAAAATTTCCTCAAATTTTCTCTGAAATTCACTTGGTGGCGCCGCAAATGGGCTGACAATCCCGCGCCACGCGGGGAATTGTTGAGCAAATTTGAAACAAAGATTTGCTGTGGGCGCAGCCGCGCACCAGAAAGCTCAAATGAACGCGACTGCTAAACGGCTGCTTAAGAACCTGGCGGCCAAGGAAATCTGGCGCAATTTGCGGTCAAGATGCATAGCAATCTAACTGCCGGCGCCTCTGCAGATTTCCAGCCAGGCACAAGGCGGTGCGATTCTCTGGCCGCAGGCTGACCACCTGCACACAGCACAGTTCAGAACTTGGAAACAGTTTCCGCCCTCAGGCCGCTTTAACCTCAAAAATCATTTTAAATGCGGCGCTCAGGACGGATTTATTGAAAATTCATTGTTTTTTCCCAGGCCTGTTCTACCGGTATAACCACGATGAAGTTTACACAGCAGAAAGACACATGCCATGGCTAACGCATTTATCGGCGGCTTAAATGGCGCGCCTACTCTGATCAGACTCCTGGCCTTCGAGAAATTCGATGAGCCCGCGAGTACTGTATACGACAGCTTCTCGATCGAGATGACTGCCCTGGATGGCTCTGTTCTGACGCTGACGGGTAACTTCACCAGCATACTCGAAAGCGACTGGGAGATCTATTCGCTGTCTTACTCCGACGGTGACACGTCGCTTGCCTCCATTTCGGGCTTCGCACTTCCCTATGCGGAGTATGAGGCCATGAGTGGAAAGCAACTCATGAAGAGCCTTTTCTCTGGAGATGACGACATTTCCTTGAACCTAGGAACCGGTCTGGAAATCCGGTCACTGGCAGGAGATGATGTTGTCCGCCTCGGCACTGGCAACGACACCGCATGGGGTGGAGCTGGCAACGATACACTGACAGGCAGTGAAGGGGATGACCGGCTGCTGGGCGGCCGCGGACGGGACCTGTTGCGGGGCGAAGACGGCAGTGATGAACTCATTGGCGGCGGCGGGCGCGACAAGATTGCAGGCGGTTCTGAAAACGACACTCTGTTCGGAAACAAGGGAAGCGACAAGCTGTTTGGAGGGTCCGGCAACGACACCCTGCAGGGCGGCGGCGGGCAAGACACCCTGATTGGCGGGCAAAGCGATGACCTGCTTACCGGAGGGGCTGGCGCCGATGTCTTCATGTTCAGACGGAACGATCACACAGACGTTATTACCGACTTCGAAATCGGAATTGACAAAATTCATGTGAAAAGCGGAGCGTCCGGCATGAGTGGAGTGGATTTTGACCAGCAAGGCGAGGACGTGTTCGTCTACTTCGGAAATGTCACAGTAACCGTGCAAAACACGACCGTTGAACAGCTCGACGACGGATCGAATTTCCTGTTCTGAAGATACGATTTCCCGGCAGCGGCCTTGGCTTGAAAGGCAACGCCTTTGGGGAAGCAAGTCATGCGGGTTCAGGCAAGACCACGCAATATTCCGAGGCGGCCTTAAATGACCGCCCGCTGTTAACCGTAGGAGGTTTCACATGAAGTTGGCTGCGAAACTAGTCGCCACAGCTCTTTTGGGCACCATCCCGACTTTTGTCCTCGCGGACCCCAAACCTCGCAGCGCCAAGCCCGCGCCCCCGCAACTCATAGCGAGTATCTATGCTGGGAATACTGATATTTGGGCCGAAGGGTGCAATGGCGGCATCTATTACTCACCCAACCAGCAAGCTCGTGCCTGGTGCGGCGAAAACAGTGACAGCCTGGGCGCCGGGGAATGGAAAATCGACCCCCAAGGCCGTGTGTGCCATCAGCTATCCTGGTACTGGCCCGGCGATAACCGGGCAGGAAAGAGTCTTGGCGAAGAAACTTGTATTGCCCACGTTGTCGACCGCTGGGGAACAGTTTGGCGCAGCTGGCCAAATGATCCGCAGTGGTGGCCGCTGGCTGGCAAGCACTCTGGCATTAAGAAATACTCTGGAATGAAAAAAGGCTACAAGTTTCATTCCAATGTTAAGCAAGCCCGTTCACGACTGGGGTTGTAATCAGCCCCAGCTAAGTCGCCCAGCTACCGGGCGGCAGTTCATCGCCGCTCCTGCTGCCCGGGTTGGGTTTCATATTGCCTCAGCCGATAGCGAACGGCGGGCGGTCCGCCGCCAAATTCGGAATACGGGCGTTTGCGGGTATAGCCCCCCTTTCGTCGGCGCCTTGCTTCGCTTGCGACCGAGTTTCCCAAGCATGCAAGTAGATGCGCTCGTATTTCAGGCTCCGCCAGCGACGTTTCAAGAAGTTGCTGTCGAGGAACCCGCCCTTTCCGTCCATTGAAGTGCACACGCCGGATTTACGCAAGCGCCCTTTGCCGTGCTTATAGGATGCTGCGCCGTGACCCGCCGAAGGAGCCTTTCGCTGCAGTTGCGCTAGCAGAGACCTAGGCAATCTTGGCATCAAGCCGCGTTACTAGCTGAAATCAGCCTCCGGCAAACCCGGCGCGGTTCAGGGGCGCGAACGCCCCGCCGTTCCAGATTGTTGCAGCCCAGTTCAACTTGCCATTCGCGTTTGACTGAAACCCTGGTTGTCCCACGCTCCGGTTGCTGTGCTCTGTACCGCCGAGATGGAGATTTCCTGCGAGGGCTTAAAGCTCGCCGCAAGCTCCGCAAGTTCGGCGGCAGCCTGCTTCAACATCTGCCCTTGCTCGCTGGATCTCTCGACCATGCTGGCATTTTCCTGGGTAACGCGATCCAGCTCAGTCACTCCCGAATTGATCTCGCTAATGGTCGCTGCCTGGTCACGGGAGGATACCGCTATTTGAACCGCCAATTCTGACACTCTCTGAATTTTCTCGATGATCAGGGTAATTGCTTGGCCCGCTTCATCGACCAGCCCTACACCCGCTTTCACCTTTTCCGAGCTGACGTCGATCAGGTCTTTGATTTCGTTCGCCGAATTGGAAGAAGCTTGCGCCAGGGCGCGCACTTCAGAGGCGACAACAGCAAAACCTCGGCCCGCTTCACCCGCGCGGGCCGCCTCGACCCCGGCATTGAGCGCCAGCAGGTTCGTCTGGAAAGAAATGCCTTCGATCACACCGTTGATTTCGGAAATCTTGGCCGCTGAGTCGTCGATCTCGCGCATGGCTTCAACGGCCCGCTGGACTATCTCGCCGCAGCGCAAGGCTTCCGCGCGCGTGTCCGATACCGTATGCTCGACCGAGCTTGTCTGCTCGGTAGCGTCGCGCACATTGGTCGTAATCTGGTCCAGCGCTGCAGCTGTTTGTTCCAGGGTCGCCGCCTGAGTTTCAGTGCGGCGCGACAGGTCGTCGGACCCTTGGGCCATGCGATTGGTTTGCTCTTCGATTTCGGTGATGGTGTGCAGCACACGTCCAATCAGCCCGTCCAGCGACTCAGCCGTCTGGTTAAAGTCCGCACGAAGAGTGGTGTATTCGCCGCTCATCTCCTGCGTGATGCGGTGCGACAGCAATCCCTTGGCCAGATTGTTCAAACCGGCAGCCAGTTCCCGCACCACGCCCGCCTGCTCCTCCGCGGCGCGGTGCGACTGCTCTTCAAGCTCTGCGTTAGCCCGCATCGCTTCGATGAATTGGCCAACGGCGCCGGCCAGGTGCCCCAGTTCGTCGCTGCGCCCTTCCTCTGGCACCGGGCTTACAGTATCGCCCTCTCTCAAAGCGGTAATTCTACTGATGATCCGATGCAGCGGTTTGGTCACCGAGGCTGCCGAGAAGAACACGATAAGGCCGACAATCAGGCAGACCGCAAGGCTGATGACAGCCGATTGCAGATAGAGCTGCTGGATCGTCGCCTGCACCCGGCCATTGTTGAAGCCCAGAACCATTTGGGCAACCTGCCCGCCTTCGGGGTGCATAACAGGAAAGGTGATGTAGGCAAGCGCGCCCGCCTGCAGGCTCGTCGTGCCGTCGGTCGCGGCCAAAAGATCAGGCACCGCGGCAGTCCAGTCTTCCCGGCGGCTTTCATCCACGAAAATTTCGGCAAACGGGTCGCCGTCCACCAGGACCTGGGCAAACAGCGCATCCTGCATCTCCGTCACGCCTTGGACCGCTCCAAGCGCCGCGTCGCTGTTGAAATCCCAAACCGCAGCCGCCACCGGTGGTGCCATAAAAGTCTGCGCCAAGTTAACTTCGCTATCAAAGGCTTCAAGCAGCGCACTGGAGTGTTTCGACGCCCAAAACGCTGTGTATGCAGCGTTCGAAAGGACGATGCATGCGAGGATCGGCAACAGCAGCCGCTTCTTGATCGACATCGCAAAAATTTGTTTCTTCAGGCGTCTCATCCGACACTCCACTTAGTTGAAGAGCACGATCCCGTGCGGCGTCCGGCACCAGGCCATTACCGGTGCCGAACGCGAAATTCAGGCAATGACGGCCTGCTATTGCACAGCCTGCGTTTACAGGCTGTGCAAAGCCGGTTTCGCCTCTGCCTCCTGGTGCTGTGTTCTTGAATCCGGGATCAATAGGACATGTAGTTGTCCGACAGCGCGTCGCGGTATTTGTCGGCCCAACGGGTATTGATCTCAGCGATTTTGCCTTCTTCTTCGAGCTCGGCAAAACAGCGGTTGAACTCCTCGGCGATGGCTGGATCGCGGAAACTCATGCCATAGGGTGTCGGTTCGAAGATTGCACGGAATTCAATCGGCTGACTGGCATCCACCCCCGACGCGGCGCCGGCTTCCTGCAGGTGGCGGGCGAATTCGGCAAACAGCATGCCATCGCCGACGATCCCATCCACGCGCTTGCCATACAGCAGCTTGCTCTGTGTTTCCTGATCGGCCATCTCGCGGTAGGACTTGAAGCCGCCGGTCGCGTCCGAAAGCCCGGGGATGATGCTGGCGGCGCCTTCGAAGGCGACAATCTTCATACCGTTCAGATCTCCAAGCGTGCTGACCTGCGCACCCGAGGATTTGAGAAACGAGATCCCGTTCTGATAGGACACGTAGGGTTCAGTCTGCGTGCCGGCGGTTGGCATGCCGACAGGCACGGTGGCGACTGCGTCTCCTTTTCCTGACTCGAACGACTGCCAGTGGCGCGTGAACGGCTGAATGGTGAACTTGGCAGTATGGCCGCAACGTTCCAGTGTGGTTGAGATGATCTCCGCCTCCCGGCCAGAGCCATCTTTGTTGACCATTGGCGGCAGGTCCCCGACAAGGACTTCCACCTCTGCGGCGATTGCTTGTGTTGACATGAGGGCTGCAGCCGCGCAGAGAAGCGCGGCAAAACGGGTCTTCATTGTTATTCTGCTCCTGCGAGTGTTGATGCAAGCAGGGTAGATAGAGAATCTTAAGGGTTGCTTATTGCGACAGCTTTGCGCAATTTTACGTCCCGGCAACGGCTGCAAAGGATTGAAACACTCAGCACATCCGCAATTATGCCGTTTTGCAGCCTATCAGAGCCCAAGGCAGGTTGCGGCGACAGGGCCGGCTCACGCCGGATAGGGTAGCTCTCTTTGACGACAGTATGTGTGGGCGGGCTCACTTTTGCTCCATGGGGTGGCAAACCCAAATGCGCGAATTTGCTGAAGGGAAGACCGTCCCGCGGGTGCGAGTGTTTTGAGTGTGTTCACTGTCGGCGGTTACATTTATGTTTCCCGCCTGCTGGTGCGGCACATGGATGACTGATCGACCTGATATTGTCCACTGATCCGGGCCGGAACCCCTGCCAGACAAGGCGGCACAGCTCGAAGGACGGAAGCCGCCTCAACCCAGAACAAAGCCTCAAAGTAGCTGTCTCAGCTCCTCCACCGTCCCCGCTTCTGATGCCGGCTTGTCGGTCCTGATCCGGTTGATTCTTGGAAACCGCATTGCCAGGCCGCTTTTATGGCGGGTGGACTCACTCAAACCCTCAAAGGCCACCTCCAGCACCAGCTCAGGCTTGACTGCACGCACCGGCCCGAACCGGTCGATGGTGTTGCCGCGCACGAATCGGTCCAGTTCCTTCAGTTCCGCATCGGTAAAGCCAAAGTACGCCTTGCCCACGGGCACCAGCTGATCGCCCTGCCACACACCGAATGTGAAATCAGAATAATAGCCTGAGCGTTTGCCGTGTCCGCGCTGCGCGTAAAGCATGACGGCGTCCACCAGCATCGGGTCGCGCTTCCATTTGAACCAGTGCCCGCGTTTGCGGCCAGCGATATAGGCACTGTCTAGGCGCTTGATCATGACGCCCTCGACCACACTTTCGGGCGGGTTCGCGCGCAGCTCTGCCAGATCTTCCCAGCGGTTAAAGGCAAGGGGGGGCGAAAGGTCGATACGCGGATCGCTGAGGTCAGCCACGATCTCACGCAGGCCGGCCTGACGCTGATCCAGCGGCCGCCTGCGCCAGTCTTCGCCATTCAGAAACAGCAGATCGTAGACCCGAAGCGCTGCGGGATGGCTCGCCAATATGGCCTTGCCTGGCTTCTTGCGGCCCAGACGTTTTTGCAGGTCGCCAAAGGGTGCGACTTCACCGGCCCGCTTTACCAGTAACTCGCCGTCCAGCGTGCCATCGAAGTTCAGGGTGCTGATTACATCGGGGAACGATCGCGAAATATCTTCTCCCGTCCGCGAATAAAGACGCCTCGTGCCGCCATCATTCACCGCCTGAACGCGAATGCCGTCCCATTTCCATTCCGCCGTGAAATCGGCTGGTGCGAACTCTGCCAGATCCTCCAGATTGATGGCCGTCGAGAGCATCACCGGCCGAAATGGGGCGGCCGCGAGGCTTACCGGCTTCTCACCGCCTTCGAGCCAGGCAAACAGTGGCAGGTAGGGCGGGGTCAGCCCGTGCCAAAGCTCTTCGATCTCAGTGACCTCCACACCGCCAAATTGCGCCAGCGCGCTCCTGGCAAGCTGCGCCGACACACCAACCCGCAAACCTCCTGTGGCAAGCTTCAGATAGGCATAGCGCTGCGAAGGCGTCATATGCGTTAAACGGCGGGCAATCAGGGCAGGCAGCTCTGCCTTGGTGGTGACGGCCAGCTCCTCGACCGCATCGGCCAGGGGCATGTCTGTCACCGTGCCGGAATGGGGCCAGATCAAAGCTACGGTTTCTGCCAGATCGCCGACAAAATCATAAGACAAGCGGAACAGTTCGGCATCGGTTTCCTCTGCAACCAGCCCCCGCAAAAGCGATGGCGTCACATTGCGGAGCGCAAGGTCTCCGGTAATTGCTGCCAGCGCGTAGCCGCGTTCCGGATCCGGCATCGTGCGGAAAGCGGACACCAGATGAGCGATCTTGCCATTTCGCGACGGCGTAAAGGCGAGCTGCTCCAGAAGGGTGGCGAAAGACTGCATCAGTCCGCTTCCTCTTCATAACCGACCAGCCGCAGCGGGCGGGCGGCGATCTGGTTCAGTTGACACCAGCGCACCAGCGCATCCTCCCTGCCATGCGTGACCCAGACCTGTTGCGGGGCCAATTCCAGGATAGTCCGGGTCAGGTCCTGCCAATCTGCGTGATCGCTGAGGATCAGCGGAAGCTCAACACCGCGCTGGCGGGCCCGGGCGCGCACCTGCATCCAGCCGCTCGCGAAACAGATTACCGGATCAGGAAAGCGCTGCGCCCAGGTCGCAGCAAACGCCGACGGCGGGCCAAGGATGATCTGCCCTTTGAAAGCTGCCTTGCCCTCATCGGTTGTCGCAGGCCGCAGATCACCCAGATCAACGCCCTGCTCGATGTGGTAGTCGCACAGCCGCTGCAACGCTCCGTGAATATAGATTGGCTGCTCCCAGCCTGCCTGTCTCAGGAGCGCTATGATCCGCTGTGCCTTGCCCAACGCGTAGGCCCCGACGAGATGGCAGCGGTCTGGCTGCGCGGTCACTGACCGCAGCAGTTTTTCGATCTCGGAAAGGGGCGCGGGATGATTGAACACTGGCAGGCCAAAGGTTGCCTCGGTCACGAAGATATCGCAGGGAGCCAGCTGGAATGGCGCACAGGCCGGGTTGCCGGCCCGGGCATAATCGCCGGAGACGGTGATAGCTGTGCTGCCATCCTCCACTGTGATCTGACAGGACCCAAGAACGTGCCCGGCTGGCGTAAACGCCACGCGGATGCCGTCCATCTCTATTCTGTCTTCCACCGGAACGCGGGTTTCGCAAAACGCCTCGCCGTAGCGGATCGCCATGATGTCCAGCGTTTGCGGGCTTGCCCAGACAGTGCCGTGGCCTGCGCGCGCATGGTCGGCATGGCCGTGCGTAATCATTGCGCGCGGCACTGGCCGCACCGGATCAATGAAGAAATCACCTGCCGGGCAATACAGCCCCTCCGGGCGAGGGTTGAGCAACTGCTCTGGAGAGCGTGAAACTGTCAATTTGCTCTCCTCAATTACGAAGTTCTTGGGCTCATCGACAAGGAGTTAAGGTAAAAAGGGCTTCATGCAAGGGGATGCGCTTCGGGAGGTCGACAAAGGCCTGGGACCGCATCGCTTCGCTCATTGCCACGGCGAAGACCAACGGCGCCGAGCCCTTCGCCTGCCTCCAGGCCACGCTCGAAGCCATCGCTGCAGATCACCCTGCCAGTCGGCTCGACGAACTCCTCCCCTGGAACTTCCAGCCGTCAAGTTGAAAACCCGGTGCCCTCCAGACGCCGGATACATTTTGACGGTTTCCCGCCTGCAGATATCTTACGCTGATTGCAGCGGACAGCAGGCCGGATGCTCAGAGCTGCGAAATTGCATACTGCCGCCACAGCCTGATCTTCGCAGTCTTGCTGCCCACAGCTATACCGACTCAACCATTCAACGCGTGGTTTCCGGAACCCCCAATTTGCGCAAGTCATCCAACCATCGGTTGAGGTACTCTTCGCTCTCAAACGGCGCTTTCTTAGCCTCTTCGATGCTGTAGCTGGGGTTGTCTTCCAAAAATTCGTCGATCATCGATTTTGCTTCACCTTCTCGCCCCAACCGCAAGAGAATTGGCGCAAGCGTGCGTCTTAGGCGATCCGGAACCTCGTTCATCTTTTCTATCGAAGCAAGGGCGCCCGCATAATCTTCCGCAAAGTACTGTGCCCACCCCAGGTTCCACAGATACCAATCCGGATGATGGGGGTTGAGGCGAATGGCCGACCGCATCCGTTCAACGGCTTCTTCGGCGAGTCCGCTGTAGACCAGAGGGTCGGTTGAATCCACGAGGGTGCCTGCAGAATTCGGGTTCAGCGAGAGAGCCTTGTCATAGAGCGTGACAGCCCGGTCGAGATCACCGCTATACATCGTGACATAAGCCAGAACGGCGTAGCCGGCAAAATTGAGTGGTTCGAGATCAATCGCCTTTCTGGCCATTTCAAGAGCAAGACCGAGCGATTCTTCGCGTGAAAGGTCTTTGCTCCAGCCAAAGCGGTAGCCAAAGGCATGAGCCCAGGCAAGTTCGGCATATGCGCCCGCGAAGTCTGGATCGAGCGCAATCGCCTGCTCGCTCAGTTGCTGGGCTTGAATGTTGTCAGTCTTGTTGAATCTAAGCGAGTGTTCCTGAGCGCGTGTGGAGAGTTCATAGGCCCCGAGGCTTTCAGTGGGCTGATGCTTCAACCGGTCATACTCGGCGAGGTTGATGCTCGTACTCAACGTAGAAGCGACGGTGCGGGTAATTTCATCCTGAACCTGAAAAATGTCCTGCAGATTACGATCGTATTGTTCCGCCCAGAGATGCTTGCCGGTCGTGGCATCAATTAGTTGCGCATTTGCGCGCAAGCGCTCACCTGCGATCTGAACACTGCCGTCGACGATGTACCTCACGCCGAGCTCCTGCGCGATCTGCTGCGGCTCTGCGGGCATATCCTTGTACGAAAAGGTTGAATTGCGCGCGATTACAAAGAAGTCGGAGAACCGCGACAGCGCCGTCAGGATGTTCTCACTCAGACCATCACTCAGGTAATCCTGGCTCGGGTCATTGTTCAAATTTTCGAAAGCCATGACCGCGATAGACGGCTTGCCGGACGCAGGCAGATTTTTGCCGCCATTGGCGGACGATATCACGGCAGGGCTCCAAGGCTGCCACCATGCCGCCACGCCCAGGGCCAAGGCGAGCACGACGACGATGGCAACTGCGAACCTACGTTTTGCAGGCTTTGCTGCACTTCGCACAACGGGCGATACCAAGGCCGTGGCCTTTGCATCAAGCGCCAGCCTGAATACGTGCAACGGGTCCGCCATGTTCTTGACCTGATGCATGCCCGCATCTTCAAATGTGAGGTCGATTTTGTCCTTAACCTGATCGAAGACACTGCCAGACATGCAGATGCCCGCAGGATCGGCCAGGCTTTCCATCCGAGCGGCGATGTTAACGCCATCGCCTTGGATGTCGCCCTGATCAACTACGATATCGCCGACGTTGAGCCCGATTCGATATCGGACCTGAGCGTCTTCCGGCAAGTTCTTGTTCTCGATTCCGATAAAATGCTGCATTTCGACGGCACAACAAACGGCCTCGACGGCGCTGGCAAATTCAATTAGCAGCCCGTCACCCATCAGTTTTACAATGCGTCCGCCCCTAGCCGATACAATTGGCTCGAATAGACGTTCACGATGCGTTTTGACTGTCTCCAGAGTACCGGCTTCATTATCGCGGATGAGACGGCTGTAGCCAACGACATCGGCGGCAAGTATCGCGGCGAGGCGGCGTTCCACTTTCCTAGCTCCATGAGTTCAGAACAGGTTAGGCAGAATACCACAGCGAATCCAGAAGCTATGAAACCGTTGCTACGTTCCCCTGAAACTCCCGTTGACTGAACCACTGCTGACAGCCGCGACTTCGCTATCTTCCAGTTCACTGCCAGTGTAGTGAAGGTCAGCTATCGCAGATTCGCACCACAAGTTGTGCTTCCGCTTCGGGCTGTGGGCGGACATTGCGAACACTAGTAAGGCCAAAGTCCGCTGCGTCCGGCTGTGTGTTAGTTCGTGAACTGCGGGGCGAGGGACAGCTAAAGATCTCCCCGGCTGCTTCCCCCTAACCTTCCGGGCTAAGTTAAAATGTGATCGCGGACGAGACCGCGATCGCTTGCACAGAAGTCAGCCGCGCCTCCGCTCCGCTCTAGCGCGCCTGGCATCTTCCGTTTGATTGGTCCGCCTGCCATCCGGCCGGCAATCTGAACACGGGTTCTGATGCCGCTGCGCGTCAGCCTCCACGGAGAAATCCGGTTCCTCCCGCGCCAGGCGCGGGCCCCTCCCAATTTCACCGCTCCGGCCCCGTGTGTCAGATCACCGTCCGGCCGCAGTCCGGGCTGCGCCCACCCTGCTTTGCCCTCCGGAAGACACGAGGTCTTCCGAAGTGAAAATCAGGGAAGGCTTCGCCACTGGCGGAACAGGAGGCGCGATCGGGGATGTTGGAGACACGAAAAAGGAAAGGTTTTGCCTTTTTGGGGAGCTTGGTTGCTTGATTTTAAAGCGAAATATTTTCAGCCGACTCAGCAAAGTTACCTTTTGCGACTCCTAGGTTTTCCACTGGCTGAAGCAGACATTCGTGCCGCGCGCGGCGAAATGGGGCTTCGAGCCCAGTTTGACAGATGCTGCAATGTGCATGGATGTCTGGTGAAAAATTTTGCACGGATGGTGTTCATTGAGCGTTTGCATGGTTGGATCTTAGGCAGTCCTGGATTTTTTCATTGGCGGGTATTGTCCCACTGAAAACCAGCAATAGAAAGTCTAGCGACTCCGGCGAAATCGGGGGTAACAAAGTCCCACGCGGTACAAGCGAAAGGCTTCAATCATTGATTTCTCTAGCCATAAAAAAGCCCCCAGACTTGGGGGCGAGAGTAAAAGGAGGAGCGATTATCAGGGATGCATTATTGTGGACTTACAACCAAATTGCCGGACTTCATGGCGTCGATCAGTTTGTTGACTTCATCCACAACGTCCACCGGGATATCTGGGTGGAACGACCCGATCCGCATGGCCAGTTCATTGCCCATATCCGCCCGGTAGAGTGCACCTTCCAATTTTCCAGCAGCTGCCAGTTCCAGGTAGGACCGCATGTTGCCTCGGACATCCAGAATAGCGGACTGCAGGATTTCCGGCCATTCGTTGATCGCATCACGATAGATACCGATGCCATAGACGCCTTTTTCCTGAACGGCTTGCATCGAGCCCAGCGTCGCACTGTCCATTGTCGGCCAGACGACATCAGCGCCTTGGGAAATTTGGTTCAAGGCAGCTTCTTTGCCCTTGGCGATGTCATCCCAGTCGCCGGTCCAGGTAACCAGAACTCTGACGTCCGGATTGGCCGCTTTGGCGCCCGCTTCGTAGCCAGCAACCGTGTCGGTCGTGAACTTGAACTGCTGCGCCGCGATGATGCCGATGGTGCCTGTGTCTGACATGGAGCCAGCAACGTAGCCCATCAGATAAGCGATTTGGCTGAAATAGAAATCCGCGTTGGCAATGTTGTCTTTGGTGCCCAGTCCGTTGTTCACAATGAACATGGTTTCCGGGAAGCGGGCTGCGACACGTTCCACTGCGTCCTGGAATTCTCCGCCGTGACCGATCACGAGGTCATATCCCCGGCGTGCGTAGTCACTCAGGACTTCGATTTGTTCCGGCTGATGCACGCTTTCAGAAAAGGCGGCTTCAAAGCCGAGCGCTTCACCTGCCTTGGTGAGACCTTCGAATCCGGCTTGGTTCCAGCCATTATCAGAAATCGATCCGGGCATAACGATCGCGGCGCGTTCGATCCCGTCAGCGGCCGCAGGCCCGGCCAACATCAGTGCCGCAAGCCCCGCCAATAGTTTGGAAATCAATTGCATTGTTGTTCTCCCATATTGGATATGTGTTGTCAGGGTGACGGGAGGATCGCGGCGTGAAAAACGATGGTTTCTCACGTCACGGCTGAGATTTATCGATGCTCCCGGTCGTAGGGCAGTCCGACGCATGCAGGTGCGCTGGCCTTGGCGCCGAGGACCACGAGTGCGATGAGCGATGCGAGGTAAGGCAAGATCAGGAAGAGCTGATAGGGAATCTCTGGCGAGGTGAATTGCAGTTTGAACTGCACCGCATCACAGAAGCCGAAGAAAAGCGCCGCGCAGATCGCGCCAATGGGCGACCAACGTCCCAAGATGATTGCCGCAAGCGCTATGAAGCCTTTACCCGCGCTCATGCCTTCCGCAAACACATAGACTTGCGACAAGACCAGATGCACCCCGGCCAGCGCCGCGAGGGCTCCGCTGACTGCAATTGCGAGATATTGCATGCGAAAGACAGGAACTCCGGCCAAGTCCGCAGCCTTCGGGTTTTCGCCAACGGCGCGCAGGTCCAGACCCTTGTGGGATTTCATCAGCCAGAACCAGGCTGCTATTGCCAATCCGATCAAAAGGTAGAACAGCGGATCCTGGGAAAACAGGGACGGGCCAACGACGGGAAGATCTGACAAGAAGGGAATATCGGTCTGCGAGAACCCGTTTACCCGCGCCCCTCCGGCCTGAGCCCCGAATATCTGCCGAGACAGAAAAGCTGTGAGACCGGCCAGCAGCAGGTTGAGCGCGATACCGCCAACCAGCTGGTTGATGCGCAGCCGAATCGACATATACCCAAGCAGCAGGCCTGAGATCAGGCCGCAAATGATCCCGCATCCGAGCCCGATCATGGCGGAGCCGGTTGCGAAAGATCCAGCTGCAGCGCCAAGCGCTCCGGCAAGGATCTGACCTTCGAGGCCGATGTTGTACAGCCCGCCACGTTCCGCGATCACCCCGCCAAGGGCAGCAAAAGCAATTGGCGTACCCAATCGGGCGGTTCCGGCAAGGACGTCGCCCAGCAAAACAAGATCAATCATAGTCTATGCCTCTTTCTTTTCGCGTTGTGTTTGGCGGCGCAGCCGCAGGTTTCTTGCCAAGGGTTTCAGAATGGATGCTGACCTGGTTCGCGGTGTCACGAGGGCGGCGGCGACAAGAACCACGACGAGCCCCTCGACCACGTCGATGACGGAACTGTCGACCCCGACGGCCCGTTGCATCGTTCCCGCGCCGGCAGACAGCCCGGCAAGGAACAGCGCGGTCAAAGGCGCGACAATTGGGTTAAGAGCCGCAAGGAAGGCTACGACAATTCCGTCATAGCCGTAGCCATCGCTAAACAGGTGGAACAGGCGGTACTTCAACCCGATCACCTCGATTGCGCCGGCCATGCCTGCAAGGCTGCCGCCAATCAACATGGCGCGGATGACGGTCATTTTCTGGTCCACACCGGCATAGGCCGCAGCGCGCGCATTGCGCCCCACAAGGTCCAGCTGGAAACCCGATGGCGTGAAGCGCAGCCAGAAATACAAGATGACCGTCATGGCCAGCCCGAATACAAAGCCCACATGGGTATCAGATCGCGGCATCAGAATAGGCAAGCGATAGGCTTCTGAGACTTCCTCCGAGTAAGGATATGGCGCGCCTTCGGCCAATAGCGGCCCGGCCACGGCGTAGCTGACGATGTGGATCGCAATGAAGTTCATCAGCAGCGTGACAATGACCTCATTCGTGCCCCGATAGGCTTTGAGATAAGCAGGAATTGCCGCCCAGAACGCCCCGCCGATGGCGGCGGCGACAAATATCAGCGGCACGCCCAATAGACCGGGCAGATCGGGGATCGCCAAAGCAAAGACGGCGCCGAACAACCCGCCAATATAGATCTGTCCCTCGCCACCGATGTTGAACACACCGGCGCGCATCGGAATGATCACGGCCAGCCCCGCCAGAAGCATCGGCGAGGCTTTGACCAAAGTATTGGAGAAACCCCAGTAATTTAGGAAGGATTCCAGAAACAGAACCTTATAGGCCTCAAACGGGTTATACCCGTCCAGCAGGATCAGCACCCCGCCAACACTCAGCGCTAAAAGCAAAGCAATCGCAATCCGGCGTTGCATGGTGAATCTGTTCATTGTACCTCCTCCGGCGCTGCGGTCATCAAGAGCCCGATATCTTGAAGGGTTGTGTTTTCTGGATCGACAACACCCGTGATCCGGCCAAAGGCCATCACTGCGACGCGGTCAGAGATGTCGAGCACATGTTCAAGTTCAGTGGAGATATAGAGAACCCCCACGCCTGTTTGGGCGACGGCACGGATCTGGTTCTGAACAAATTCCGTTGCGCCGACATCAAGCCCTTTAGTCGGCTGTACGACGACCAAGAGATTGCGCGCCCGGGCCACTTCACGGGCCAGAACGATTTTTTGTTGATTGCCACCGGATAAGGCCGAGGCGTTCAATTTCGGGTCAGGGGGCCTGATGTCAAAGGCCGCGACCACGTCGCTTGCGATCTCGTGCATTGCGCGCCGGGAAATCAGACCGCCAGACATGAACCTGTCTTCGCCAATGGATCGAAAGGCCATATTTTCTTCGACACTGAGCGACAGGACCAAGCCCTCGGCATGGCGGTCCTCGGGCACGAAGCCTATGCCATCTGCAATGCGCGAAGCGATGGAGGCGCTTGATATCTCCGTGCCATTAAGGTGGATGGCGCCGCTGGTTTGCCTTTTGAGGCCGGTGATCACCTCGCTCAACTCCGTCTGGCCATTGCCATCGATCCCGGCGATTCCAAGGATTTCGCCAGCCTTCACGGAGAGGGTCACATCTTGCAGGATTTCCGCGCCGCCTGGGTCGGTCAGGCAGACATCAGAGACAACCAGAGCGTCCGGTGCTGAGCTGGCGTCGTTGCGCGCCTGTTTGGCCTTGGGCGTCTCTACCGTTTCGCCGGTCGACTTTTCTCCCATCATAAGCGCTGACATATGGGCCATGGGCGTGGTCGCAACCGGAAGAACTCCCTCGACACGCCCATGGCGCATTATCATGACGCGATCGGCAATTTCGCGGATTTCATCGAGCTTGTGGCTGATGAAAAAGACAAGGCAGCCGTTGGCGACCAGCTTGCGCACCCCTTTGAGAAACGGCGCGACTTCGGTCGGGGCAAGAACGCTGGTGGGTTCATCCAGGATCAGGATCGATACATCGCGAAACAGCGCCTTAAGGATTTCCACCCTTTGCTTCATGCCCACAGGCATTTCCGTCACGCGGATGTCGAAATCGACGTTAAAGTCAAAGTCGCTGCAAAGCTGCCGAATGCGCGCCCGCGCTTCGGCACCCCTCTTTGTGCTGGGCAAGCCGATCAGAATGTTCTCTTCGGCGGTCATCGCGCCGACCAGGCTGAAATGCTGGTGGATCATGCCGATCCCATGCTCAATAGCTCTTGCTGGGCTGGTCACCGAAACAGGTGTTCCGCCCAGTTTGATTTCGCCGCTATCGGGCTGATACAGACCGATCAGAACGCTTGCGAACGTGGTTTTCCCCGCTCCGTTCTCGCCCAAAATCGCAATGCACTCGCCCTTCGAGGCCAGCAGATTGACGTTGTGCAATGCACGAACGGCGCCAAACGACTTGTCGATGCCGGTGACTTTCAAAAATGGATCCAAGGCAACCTCCCAACTTTCACGCAAATTCAAGAGAGAATGCCCTATCTTCTCAAATTAGATGTTTTCACCTCACAGCTGAGAATTTCGCCAACATGTGAACTGGCAATCGGGTTAGAGTAGAGCGACGAAATAGCATCGCATCAGGAGAGCAAAGCCGCGCGTCATGGCGAAGATTCCGTCGTTGAAAAGCATTCAGGCCTTCGAAGCGGCCTGCCGGCATCTGAGTTTCAAGGATGCCGCCGATGAACTATGCGTTACTCCGACTGCCATTTCCCATCAGATCAAATCGCTGGAGGATCAACTTGGGGTGCCCCTGTTCCACCGGCTGACCCGCGCCTTGAAACTGACGGAGGATGGGGCCAATTACGCGCCCCACATCATTGAGGCCTTCAAGAACATCGAAGCCGCCTCTCTCGCGCTGGAGGAAGACGACCTTGCGGGCACATTGACAATCTCAACAACCGGGTCCTTTGCGGCTAATTGGCTTAGTCCGCGGCTGCGAGGGTTTTACGAGAAATACCCAGAGATTTCGGTAAGGGTTCTGTCAAGCGATCAGCTGGTGGATTTCAAATCCAGCGATGTGGATGTGGCCATTCGGTATGGCTTCGGCGATTATCCTGACAGCAATGTGGCTTGGGTCTTGAATGACTGGGTGGCCCCTGTCTGCAGCGTGGAAAAGGCGAAGTCACTGAGTTCCCCCGAAGATCTTCTGAAGTCTCGTCTGATCGAATACCAATGGAGCGGGTTTTCCGATGCGGATCCGAGTTGGGAGCGCTGGATGGACGCGGCTGGCTTGCATACTGGTGATGTCGAGCCCTATGTCACCTATTCCGAGGAACACATCTGCTTGCTGACGGCAAGCGATGGTCATGGTGTGGCCCTGGTCAGCCTTTTGGCCGCCGCGCGTTTTCTGGAACGCAATATGCTGGTCGCTCCCTTTGACACGGCATTGAAGAACAAGAGCTATTTTCTCGTCTGCCCGGAAACTTACGCCAATCGTGCACGCGTTCGTGTGTTCCGGGAATGGCTATTGGACCAAGCAGATGAGTTTCGCGACAGCGCCGTAGGTCAAAGGTTTTTTGAAGATTAGCGCGTCCGCAACGATCTAATCCGTCGCTTGAATTTTTGTCATTTCTAAATTGCCGGGAAGCATGCGTTTCTGAACCCCTAATCAGGAGTTCTTGCGCATGCAAAGTTTTGACCCTTCCCAACCCGATGGTTTCAATCAAACACTGAACAGCACGGTCTCTGCCGACGGCATCCCGGTCATTGCAGAACGGTATACAGTGCCAGCACGTTGCGGTGTCGCGGTGCGTTTGACAGCCGGGCAGACTTTGACCATCACCAATCCGACCGGCTGGCAAGTCTGCGATTTCTGGGCGTTCAATGCGGCAGAGCTGCATGAATATATGTCAATGCCGCATGTGCACACGGATCTTCTGTCTGTTTTCCCAAAGGTCGGTGACAGGTTGGTCAGCAATCTGCGCAATCCTCTTTTGACGCTGACCCAAGACACCTCGCCGGGTGTTCATGACACAACGATCGCCGCTTGCGATGCCAACCGGTACAAGCAATTGGGCGTCACTGATTACCACGACAATTGCGCCGACAACTTGAGGCAGGCCTTGCTTGCTATCGGGAAAAAAGCACCGCATGTGCCAGCGCCCTTCAATCTGTGGATGCACGTCCCAGTTCACCCTGATGGCAGCCTTGCCTGGGCTGCGCCAGTGTCAAAGCCGGGGGACAGCATGACCTTCAAAGCTGAGATGCCAGTCTACGCCGTGATGTCGGCCTGCCCGCAGGATGTCACCCCAGTCAACGGGGACGAAGGCAAGCCGAGCGCGCTGGAATTTGTTGTTCATGACGGCTGATGGCGGCGACATATTTTCCGCCCGCTGGATCATCGAAGATGCCTTTAACAGTCACAACGACTACGCGCTTTATGTTCTAGACGGCAGAATAGCTGGCTTGGCGCCTCTGGCCGAATTAAAGTCACGTTATCCCAGCGCAAGGGTGCATTCGGACACAAACACTGCGATCCTGCCCGGGTTTGTGAATGCGCATCACCATTGCTATGGGGTGAACCTGATCAACCAAGGGATACGGGATGACCTGTTAGAGCCTTGGATTTTCGCCTCCGCTGGCGCAGCTGACGTTGCGCCGCGCCTCGCCACCGAATACGCGGCAATGCGCTTGCTGAAGAATGGGGTAACGGCTGTTGTGGATGCCTGCACCGCGGGTCACACAGCGACCTTTGCCGAAGCGAAGATAAGGGACAAAATCGCCGTATATAATGGGCTTGGCCTGTCCTGTGCCATCGCGCCGGGCGAGAGATGGCACAACCAGCTTGTGCATCCATACGGGCAAAGCCAGTCGTTTCTGACCACCTTGCCCGAGGTTCTGCGATGCAAACTGCAGCGCCAGCACGTTGCGCGCGCACGTATCGAACCGCAAAGCTTTGTGCGGCTTCTGTCCCGGATGCATGGCGAATACGCGGCTTCTGAATGCTCTGATGTTTGGTTTGGCCCCACGGCACCGCATTGGACGGGCCAAGAGACCCTGCGCGACATCGCCAAGGAGGTTCGCGAAAGCGGCCAGCGCATTCACACCCATGCCGAGGAGTCTCGGCTGCAGCACCTGTCGGCTACAGCCTGGAGTTTTCAAGGTGCCATCGCAGAATTGGGTAAAGCTGGCCTGCTCTCTGACGGCTTATCCTTGGCGCATATGGTCTGGGCGGACGAAAAAGATCTGGCGCAAGTGGCCGAGGCGCGCGCGCATATCGTGTGCAATCCCAGTTCCAACTTGCGGCTGCGGTCCGGCATTGCACCCGCGCCATTGATGAAGCGGATGGGCATTAACCTCGCACTGGGGATGGATGGGACCAGCCTGGCAGGTGATGACGATATGTTCGCCGAAATGCGTTTGGCGCAAAGCCTTTATTGGTCAAGTGATCGGGCAAACCTAAGCCTGACCGCGAAGGATGTTTTCGACATGGCCACTATGGGTGGCGCGCGTTTGATGGGTATGGATCACAGCATCGGAAGCCTGTCCGCCGGCAAACGCGCCGACTTTGTAATCCTCCGCCTGGACCGTCTTGAAGGGCCCTGGTTGGCCCCCGGCATTGATCCGGTTGAGCTGTTGGTCAGCTCGGCAAAATCCACGGATATCCAGAGTGTCTTCACCGGCGGACAACTGGCCGTTTCGCACGGCGAAGCCAAAAAGTGCGACGAAACGAAAATTCTTCAAAACATCACCGACGGCATGCAGCGCGCCGCGGATCAAAGGCTGAGCGCCAGTGAATATGCCGCCGTAAAATCCGCATTGCAGCGCTGGTATGACGATTGGTTGACGAAAAACGCCCCGCAAAAGTGACAGAGGAGCAAGACCATGCAGAAGAAAATTATCTGGCCGAACGGCGCGCGATGCGCCTGTGCAATCACCTTTGATATCGATGCGGACAGCCTGATCCATATCGCAAAGCCGGTCGACGGGCATGATCGCCTCTATCCGATCTCCATGGGACGCTACGGGCCGACGGTTGCCATCCCTCGGATTCTGGAAACCTACAAACGTCTTGGGCTGAAACAGTCCTTCTTCGCCCCCGGATGGGTCGTGGAGCAATATCCAGATGCTATGCAAGCCATCCTGAAAGATGGTCATGAAATCGGCCATCATGGCTATTTGCACGAAGACCCGACAAACCATAGCGCGTCTGAACAAGCCTATTGGTTTGAACGCGCGCTGGAGTCGCATAAGCGGGTTCTGGGCAATGTGCCAAAAGGCTATCGCGCGCCGGTTTACAATGTGACGCAAGCCGTCATCGACTTGCTGAACAAGCATGAATTCGACTATGATAGTTCGCTGATGGCGGATGATGTGCCATATCTCATGCGATCCGGCGGGCGGACTTTGGTCGAACTTCCGTCGCATTGGGGGACCGACGACTGGCCGCAATTCGCCCATTTTGAGGAGATTGGCTACATGATGCCCGTCGCCGGGCCACGCGCCGGTCTGACCCCATTTTGGGAGGAATTCGAAGCCCAATACGAAGAAGGCGGCTTCTGGATTGGCATCTGGCATCCCTTCCTGACCGGGCGTTTGGCGCGGTGGCGGCAGGTGGAAGACTGGATGGAAACTATCTTGAAGAGGGGTGACGTCTGGTTCGCCACTCTCGGAGAGATCGCGCAACACGTGCGCACGCAATATGAGGCTGACCGGCAAAGCGTACGGGTTGAAGAGCTGCCCTATTATCAGGCTCCGGTCCTGACGGCATGAATATCCTTCAACGGGCGCGCGACTTCCTGGCTTCGCTCGACGCGCAGCGCGAGGTATTCCTTGGCGTTGCGCCAGATAGACTGTTGCAGGATGCCCGATCCTCCGCCGCGCGGCAGGCCGCAGGGAAGATGCTTGGGCCGTTGGACGGCCAGTTTCTTGCGGTGAAGGCCAATATCGACGTGCAAGCGCTCCGAAGCAATGCGGGATCTTTGGCCATCGACCCTCAGCCAGCAGACAAAGACGCCCCGGTCGTGGCCAGGCTCCGGTCTGCGGGCGCGATCATTCTGGGCCATGTGAACATGTCGGAATTCGCCTTCTCCGGGCTCGGAGTTAATCCGCATTTCGGCACCCCTCTGAATGCGTTGGATAGCACAATGGTGCCTGGAGGGTCCTCAAGCGGATCGGCGTCAGCCGTTGCCTTGGGCTTGGCCGACATCGCCTTGGGCACAGATACCTCCGGCTCCGTGCGCATTCCGGCCGCCTGTCAGGGCCTGGTGGGGTTTCGCCCAACTATGGACCGCTATGAACGCGCCGGGGTTTTACCTCTGGCGCCTTCTCTGGATACGCCAGGCTCACTCGCTTTAAACGTCAGTCAGATTTGCGCTGTGGATCGCGTTTTGTCGGATTGCAAAGAAACCGGGCACGCCTGTCGTGAAATTCTGTGCCTGAGGGAAGATGCTCTAGCGGGATTTACCCCGAAAATCAAGACAATGTACGAACAGGTCCTGCAGCATTTGTCCGATCATGGCATCGAATTGGAAAGGGTTGAAATCCGAAGTTTCACTTGTATCACGGAGATTTTCCAAACCTATGGAACGCTGGTGAGTGCCGAAGCCTTTCGTCTTCTGCCAGGTTTGGTCGGAGACCAGCAGGCCAGACTGGACCCAAATGTGCAGGATCGCCTTGCTCAGGCGGCTTCAATCCTTGGCACAGATCTGCAGGCATTGCTGGAAATCCGGCGGGCCCTCATCCCGGACTTTGGCAGGGAACTGGCAGGGAAGATGCTGCTTTACCCGACATTGCCGTCGTACCCGCCGTCTGTTCAGGCTGTGACCCGCGATAAAGGGGTCTTTGCACGGGAAAACGCCCTTATCCTGTCGGTATCGATGAAAGCCGCTTTCCTCAATGCCCCAACAATTTCCATTCCATTTGGAGACCGAAGACCGGGGATCAGCCTATCCTTGAGCGGCGGCGCAAACAGGGATGCGGATGTACTCGCGACGGCGTCTCATCTGGAGAAGATTTTTTCAGCGATTAGAGATGGGTGAGGTCAGTTCACTCTATTCAGAATTCTCTTCATTTGTACCCGCGCGTCATTGGCTTCACCTTTGATTGGTTCATTGCAAACTGACTAGGTGACAATATGACCACAATCCTGAGAATTGACGCCAGCGTGCGCCGCACCGACAACCCTGTTGCGGCCTATAACTCCATTTCCCGCGCCTTGGCGGACAGTTTCGTGGAAGAATGGAAAACGGTTGATCCGGACGTCGAGATTATTCTGCGTGACGTCGGAATGACCCCGCCGGATTTCATTTCCAACGATTGGATTGCGTCCGTCTTCACAGCAGAAGAGGAACGCACTCCTGAACAGAACGCTTTGGTCAGCTTGTCTGATACGCTGATTGACGAGCTCGACCGCTCTGACATCCTGCTGATTTCGACGCCCATGTACAACTACGGCATGCCCGCAGCCCTGAAGGCTTGGTTTGATCAGATCATCCGGATCAACAAGACCTTTACGTTTGATTTGGCGCGCGGCGACTTCCCTCTGGAACCGATCATGTCCGGCAAAACACTGGTGCTGCTGACATCGGCTGGCGAATTCGGCTTTGAGGAGGGTGGAATTCGTAATGACTCGGGTCACCTTTCTGCGCATATCAGCACATTGCGCAAGTACCTGGGCGCAGAACGCATGTTCGAAGCTGCGGCCGAGTATCAGGAATTCGCCGATGAGCGTCACAAAGCTTCGGTCGCCTCAGCTCAGACCCAGGCACGTCACATTGCGCGTGAGCTTGCCTAACCGTTAGCCAGTTTATGGAAAGTAGAACCTGATGAAACGAACAGGTTCTACATTTCCAACTGGTCACAGCTCAAGCTGTGTGAGGCAGGTGGTTGTGTCCTGCGCCCTTACTTGAGTGTTTCAAGTCGCTAAAGTGTCAATCGGCATGGAACTTTGGCTCTGAAGCAGATTTGGTGCAGCCCAACCTGCTAAGCGCTATATATTGGCAGGTTTTGGAGGAGGTTGCCGATGGCGTCACAGTTTTCACGGCGGGATTTCCTGCCAGCAGGTCTCAAGGCCGACCAGGTTGAGCTTGTTGGGAACACGGTCCGGATCCACTCGCGTTCCGCCAAAGCCACGGCGGCGTGCCCGCGCTGCGGCACGGCTTCACGCCATGTTCACAGCAGGTACCGCCGACGGCCTGCCGATCTTCCTGCGCATGGCCGGAAGGTGGAACTGGTCCTGCTGGTTCGCCGCTTTCGCTGCCGTGCTCTGCATTGCCCAGCCAAGATATTTGCCGAGCGGTTTCCGGCGGACGTGACCCGGCCACATGCGCGGCGCACCTCCCGTCTGCAAGGACTGGTCCGGCACCTCGGCCTGGCACTCGGCGGGCGTCCGGCACAGGCGCTCGCCGCACGGCTCCTGCTGCCGGTCAGCAAGGATACTTTCCTCCGCAGCATCCGGGACACGGCTGAGGCCTCAAACAGTGATCTCCGCGTTATAGGTATCGACGATTGGGCTTGGCGAAAGGGGCAGCGATACGGCACTTTGATCTGCGATCTGGAGCGGCGCCGGGTCATTGATCTCCTTCCGGACCGGGAACCGGCCACGGTCGAGGCCTGGCTGCGGGCCCGTCCAGGGATTGAGGTCGTCGCCCGCGACCGCAACGGAGGCTATGGAGGTGCCGTCTCTCGGGCCTTGCCAAAAGCGGTTCAGGTTGCCGACCGCTGGCACCTGTTAGAAAACGTGAGCACAGCTTTCCTGGCCGCTGTGCAGCGTAACATGCCTGCCATCCGCAAAGCGATCGGAGCAAAGACACTGGACCCAAAGCTGCTGACAGCCGCTGAAAAGCTGCAATACGAAGGCTATCTGCGCCGCCAGCAAACCAACCGGATGGTTCGCCAGATGGCTGATGATGGCGTACCGATCCGGCGGATCGTTCGCCAGACAGGGCTCAGCCGCCAGCTCGTCCGCCAGATTTTGCGCGGGGAACGCGAGGATGTTTTCCGCATCCGTGAGAGCAGTCTGACTCCTTGGCTGCCGCGGCTGGAGCGGGAATGGGCGGGCGGCTGCCGGAACGGCGCCGAAATCTGGCGCCGGCTGCGGGCCGATGGTTTCCAGGGCAGCCTCCGCGTCGTCGGGGAATGGGCCACGCGCCAGCGCCGTGCCGGGCGGGCCGCGCCATCGGGAGCAGAAAAATCGCCGCCCGCGCGCAAGATTGCCCGCCTCCTGACCCTGGGCCGGGATCATCTGTGCAAGGCGGATGCCATCCAGGTCGCAAGGATCGAAGCTTCGCTGCCTGCTCTCGCCACAGCCCGAAGGCTGACCGACCGGTTTACGGACATGGTACGCAATGCTCGCGAAGGCGCGCTGGAAGGATGGCTGAATGAAGCGGAAGACGGGCTGCTCGGTGCCTTTGCCCGCGGGCTGCGGCGAGATCAGGCAGCGGTCGCCGCGGCGCTTCGGGAACCATGGTCGAACGGGCAGACTGAAGGGCAGATTAACCGCCTCAAAACGCTCAAACGCCAGATGTATGGAAGGGCGAACATCGACCTGCTCAAAGCGCGGCTCGTTCAAGCGCTCTGATCTGAGGGAGGCCGAAGTTGCACCAAAACTGAGTCAGAGCCATTTTTGGACGCCGATTTCCCCGCTACGGGGTCAAAACTGCATGCCTGTTCACGGGGCTGGCCTCGCCATGGCAATGTCCGCTCTGCACGCTTCTCACACGTTCATTCCTTGCGCGGCACCCGGCGGTTTGGGCTCGGAGATGCCCTGCGGCGACGCAGAAATAAATGGGACTAAATGAAAGCCGGAATGTCAGCTTCCTCAGATGGCACCACGTGATCTCGCACCTGCCGAGAAGGTCCGCAAACCGCCCTTCGTGCATGACAGGCGAAGAGCAAACGCGGCTCGAATCGTGTCTGCTTCGGGCCGTTCGTGATCGACTGCGCCCGCAGCAATCCAGCCTGGCGCTCATAGCCGATGATGGCTCGGCTGGAACAGGTGGCTTTGCCGATTGAACCTGCAAATCAGCCCTGATTTTCCTGAAGGAAGTCAATTCAAACGTAACAGAACCCGCGAGCAAAAAACAGGAGCTGGGTCACCAAACTGACAGAAAGGTCAGTTTTGCTTGGCATTCTATAGAAAGGAAGTGGCGGACCGAGGAGGATTCGAACCCCCGACCCCTTGATTCGTAGTCAAGTACTCTATCCAGCTGAGCTATCGGTCCACTGCGGCGGGGTTTAATCATAGCGCTGCAGAGTCGCAACCCTAAAAGACGCCCGTCACTGTTTTTCTTCGCCGCCACTCTCGGCTTGGAGCCTGCAGGCTGCCGGGCTGTTCCGATGCCCCGCCCCCTTCGCCCCCAAAGCTGCCCGGAGTTGTGGTATAAGTCTGTTAACTGCGCTTTCCCGGCCAGGCCGGATACCGGGGGAGCCCCACGTTGCAAAAATCGAAAGGGGCGGCAGATGCCGGACCGGAACTCCGCAGGTTTTCAGCTCAGACCGCTGGAAACAGAAGACCTCACCACAGCCGCTTGCTGGCTTCAGAACATTGCCGACATGGCTTGTTTCGACCGCTCGACCCGCGTTCCGCTCAGTGCGCCGGGACTTGAGCAGGCGTGGGAGCTTTTCAACGATACCAAGGCAAACGCCAGCAAGTGCTGGTTTGCTCTCACCACAGAATCCGGTGAGCTATGCGGCATCACCGGCCTGGAGAGCATCTCGGCGGTGAACCGTGATGCGGTGATTGCCATGTTCATCGAAGAATCCAGGCGCAGGCAGGGTGTTGGAATCCGGGCCCTGGCACTGCTTTTGGACTTTGCCTTCCGGCAGATCGGGCTAAATCGCGTTACATCGTACTACCGGGCCGACAACACCCGCAGCGAACAGCTGACAGCGCGTGCCGGTTTCGCCACCGAGGGCCGGATGCGGGCCGCATGGTTTGCAGAAGGCCGTTTTTTTGACATGGTCACCGTAGGCCTCCTGCGGGAGGAATGGGACGCCAGCCGCAAAACGCTGGCGCAGGAGCTTGGCGCCGGTCCGCGGGTCAGTTTCCGCGGCGCAGAAGCCGCCGGATGGGCTTGGCCGCCTGGCCCTGCAGACGCGCCGGAAGGATGAGCGGCGGCAACAGCGGCCTCAGCCCGCACTCACAGGAGGAGGACAGCTTGTGAGCGGCCACAATAAGACAACAACGGTCCGGCGCCAGCTCGGTGCGGTGCTGTTTGCCGATGTTGTCGGCTATGCCCGGCTGATGGGGAATGATGAGATCGACACCTACAGCGCTCTGAAGTCCCTCCTTGAACAGCTGGAAACGGCCTGCCAGGCGCATGAGGGGCAAGTTGTGGCTGTCCGCGGCGACGGGGTCCTGGCCCTGTTTGAAACCGCTACCAATGCCGTGGAATTCGGTGTCGAGCTGCACCGCATTGCCGAGCAGAGCAACAACACACGGCCGGAGGATCAGCACCTGCGGTTCCGGGCCGGTGTTCATATGGGTGAAATCCTGGTCGATGACCGCGGCATCCACGGGGATAACGTGAATATTGCCGCACGGCTGCAGGAAATCGCGGAACCCGGCCGAGTCTTTGTCAGCGCGTCCGTCTATGAGCAGATCCGCAATCGGCTGCGCTTCGGCTTTGAATTCCTCGGCCCGCAACGGCTCAAGAATATTGCCGAGCCGGTCGCCGCCTATTGCGTCCGGAGCGAAGTAGCTGGTGCCGCCATGGCGGCAACACGGCGCCCGGAGACCCAGCAGGCACACCGCCCGCCGCCCGGCATCCCTTCGGTTGCCGTGCTGCCGTTTGCCAGCCTCGGCGGTGAGCCGTCCGACAGCTGGTTTGCCGACGGGCTGACGGAGGACATCATTCTGAATTTGTACAAGTTCAAGAACCTCTTCGTCATTGCCCGCAATTCCTCTTTCTTTTTCAAAGCCACCACCATGCCGCCGCAGGAGGCCGCCCGGGAACTTGGGGTACGCTATGTCGCCCGCGGCAGCGTCAGGCGGGCCGCCGCCCGTGTCCGGATTGCCGTGGAGCTGATCGACGCGGAAACCGGCCGCACCATCTGGGGCGAACGGTACGACCGCAATATCGACGATATCTTTGCCATTCAGGATGAGGTGACCGACGCCATCGTGGCCGCGACTGCGGTGCTGATCGAGGCCCAGGAGCGCAAGCGGATGGCACAGACGGCGCCCGCCGATCTGGCCGCTTACGGCTATGTGCTGCGCGGCCAGCAGTATATCTTCCGTTACACAAGACAGGACAACCGCGAGGCACAAACGCTGTATGAGCGCGCCCTGGCGCGCGACCAGGACTATGCCCGGGCCTCTGCTGCAATCTCCCGGACCATGAATATCGATTGGCGCTATTCCTGGGCCAAGGACGCCGAGCACGCGCTGGATACGGCCCTGTCATATGCGCAGCGGGCGGTAGAACTGGATCCCACAGACGCCCGCGGCTTTGGCGAGCTTGGCTTTGTGCATCTGTACCGCAAGGAGCATGATGCAGCGATCGGCGCCTACCGGCGTGCGCTGGCTCTGAACCCCAATGACGCAGACCTGCTGTCGGATTACGCCGATGCGCTGGCCCATTCCGGCGACAATCAAGCCGCGATCGGAAACCTGCAGCAGGCGATGCGGCTCAACCCGTATTTCCCGGATCAGTATCTGTGGCACCTGGGCGGCGCTTACTACAACCTCAAACAGTATGATGCGGTGATCGACACGCTAACCAAGATGAATAACCCGACCGAAGGACAGCGCATGCTTGCGGCCAGCTATGCGCAGTTGGGGGACATGGACCAAGCCCGCAACATGGCGGCCAGGCACCGCGAAGCACATCCAAATTTTTCACTGGACCGCTGGGCCAAGGTGCAGCCCGACCGGCTGGAGGAAGACACCCTGCATTTTGTCGAAGGGCTCAAAAAGGCGGGGTTTTGACCAAGTCCAAATGACGGGACTTCATGGCCGCCCCGCGGCGCGCGCTCCGCGGCGATCTTCAGGTTCAATCCTGCTGCAGAAAACGGTGTCAGTCGCCTGAACCGCGGGCCTTGGCGCCGCTGACCTTGGCACCACTGACTTTTGCCCCGCTGACTTTGGCTCCGCTCACCTTGGCCCCGCTGACCTTGGCACCGCTCACCTTGGCGCCGCTGATATCAGGGCCGCCCCCGCCGAAATAGACATCCAGCAGCACCTGTTCCAGCATACCGGTCATCACGTCCATGCGGATGGAATAATCGGCCTTGTCATAGTCCCAGACCCGGATGTCGTTTGCGATCTGGTATTCCGCTGAGGCAACCCCGGTCACGGAAGGATCCAAAGGAGCACGGGCAGCCTGATCCTGAGGCGCGTTATCAGCTGTCGCACTTTCGCCGTCGCCATGCACCAGGAAAATCACTGGTTCCGGCAGCTCGAAATACGTGCCTTCATATGAAAACCCGTAGATACGTGCGAGTTTCGCATCATCACTCAGCTGATCAGCCAAGAGGTTGTTGCGGCCCCGGCTTCTTTGCTGCCGCTTTCCGGCCCGGGTAAACTCCTGCTGTCCCGCGCTGTAATCGCCGACCTGTTTCCACAAGCCCTGGCGGGGTCCGTGGGCAATTTCAACAATGGTTCCTTTCGGGAACTGCTGCTGATCTTCCCAAGGATTGTTTTCGCCGCTGCCAACTTTGTAGAGGCCGTTTTGCCCCTTATTGGTCTGCGCCATCACCAGAACCTTGTCACCCGGCGCGAGCGATTCACCGTTCACTGACGTACCACTCAGGTTCTGTACATTATTGACCGTGCCAACAATGGCGCCAGCGAATTTAGGGACGATTTTTATGTCTTCGACCAGACGTCCAAATAACAGCACTTCAGAAAAACTCAGTAAAGACTCGGCCACCGTGCACACTCCCGTGGCTATGGAAACAACACCAGAAGATCTTTTCGCATTTCCGCGGGCGCAATCGGCGCCACTCCATTTTCCGGAAAAGTCCCCCTGAGGGTGAAAGTAGCACAAAAAGAATAGAAATTACAGCCATCAGGGCATGCCTTCACCCGGCACCCGTGTCCGCACCGAATGCGCGTGGCTGTCCTCATCCGCTTCGGCCAGACGCGGCCCGGCCTCGAACAGGCCAATCCCGCGCATTCTGAAGTTGCCAGCGATAATCGATTCGAAGGCACCCCCGGTTGTTTCGCGGTCCACCGCCAGCAGCGCCTCCCCCACTGCCGCATAGGTGAGGGTTTCTGCCTCCAGCATGCTCCAGGCCGCCGCCAGATAGGCGCCCAAAAAGTCCCGCGCTTCGAGAAAAGAGATGCGGAACCCGTCAGGATCAAGCGCATAGCGTGCATTGAACAGCTCTTGCATCACATCGCCGTAATAGGGGCTTTCCTCCAGGTGGTCGGACAGATCCTCCATTTCCGGCGTGATCAGGTCATGCACCAGCAGCCGCTCGTGGAAGATGTCGACCAGAATATCGAACATTGCACCCGTCAGGGGCTCGGACAGCGCATGCTCGCTGCTCCAGCCCCGCGCAAATTCCTGCAATGTTCTGGTATTGGCCGCCATCCGGATTTGCGCATTTCCGGCAAGCTCGGCAAAGCGGTTCAGCTGGTTGAAGGTGTAAAGATTGCCGCTGGTGCTTTCCAGCAGCTCCTCGACCACAGAGCCGAAATGCAGCGAGGCAATCAGCGCCACCATATCCGCTGCGGATTCGTGAAAGCCGTAATACTCTCCCGACACATCCTCGGACACCGGCATTCCGACAACACTGTAAATGATGGCATGGCCGACTTCATGCGCGACAACATCGAAATTCAGGCTGTAGGCGCGGTACTCGCCGCCGTGCTCGCTGGTGCCGCCGGTTTCCAAAAAGCCCCAGCCGATGTGGGCGTTGTCCAGGCTCGGCAGCAGGGACAGTTCCAGCCGGTCATAGTCGCGGGCAAAATGCCAAGGGATCGGATGCCCGAAGTATTCTTCCCACACATCCAGGGTGAAATGGGCCGAGGCAAAGAGATGCGCCGCCTCGAATCCGGGGTCCGAAGGCAGAATATGAACAAAGTGACCGTCTTCATCCGGTTCCGGCGGCGGATGAACCTGCCCGTGCCAGGGCGGCAGGTACATGCCCGGCCCGGATGGCCCCGGGACGATGGCGCCAAAAGGAATGGTCTTTCCCGACGGGTTGACCACATACATCCGCGGACCCGACGGCCCCGGCCCGAGCGTGCCGGGAGGCGCGGATATCTCAACCAGCTCCAGCTCCGGCTCTGCCGTCCGGAACGGGGATTGCGGAAACAGCAAAAAGCGCGTGCCGGGCGCTTCCTCCGCCATTTCATAAGGGTCGTCCATGCGGTCCTCCCGATCTGCGGAGGCCTTGCCGATGGCCCTGCCTATTCCCGGCTTTTTTGTTCTGGCCGTGTTTTGCACCCTTGATGATACATGAATTCCTGCCGGATCAGCTCAAAGAATTCATCGCGGCTGCGGCAGCCAATTGACTCCAGGTATTCGTCCAGCCTGTCCGGGATGTCCCGCTGCAGCAGCGTTTCAAAATACCAGACCGCCAGCGGCAGGCGCTCCTGCTCGGTCACAGGTCCGGACGGGGGGTCTTGCGCGTCCAAGTAACGCTCCTTTGACATCGCTCGCGATTTCAGCCCGGCATAGGCGCCTGCCTGCCGCAGTTCCGCCAGCAGATGAGGGGCCAGCTGTCCGTTCAGCGGGCCCGCGACGCTCCCGGCAAGAGCCGCATCACCGAGCCAGTCCTCATAGGCCGCTGCAGACAGCCCGTTGTCGTCCAGCCACCGGCGCAGGCTGCTGCTGCTGAACAGTCCCAGCGACTCGCGATGCGCCGACATTTGAGCAGCCAGAGTTTCCCGCTCCGCTGTGCGGCCGCTGTTGCGTGCTTCCTGCAAGGCCAGATGGCGCAGCAATGCGCGGGTGCGGAAGTCCTCATAGCGCTCAGGATTCAGCCGCAACTCATCCAGAACTTGCCGGTCTTCCGCCTGCAAACGGTGTGCCTCCGCCTCGATGCGCCGGACCAGGGTCTGCCAGGCAAGCGTGCGCTCGACCTTTGGACGCGGCGCCGGGCCGGTTTCACGACCCTCATTCAGATAAGCCGCCATTTGCGCCAGCATTTCCCGCGCATCGTCCCGCTTGGCATCCACCCGCCCGGACTTCAGCCAGGCCTTAAATCTGTCGCACCACGGCGCGGCCTGAAACTCTGCCAGTATCTGGTCCCAGACCCTGTGCTGGTAGAACCGCATCTTGGCAGCATCCAGTAAGGCTGCCGCCTGATCCGCATCCAGCACCGCGTCGCCTTCTGCCCGCGCAACCGTGGCCCGGATCGAGACCATCGGTTCACTTAGCGGCGCGAACCCCAGCTCTGCCGGGCCGTGCAGCACCGCGACCTCATCGTCGTCAATTATCGAGCCGTTGGCGTAGGCCTCAAAAATACTGCCGGCACCAATCATACCGAAAGAGGACAGCTCAGCCGCCCTCAGCGCCCCCATGCTGGCGCTGCCAAACACCGCGATCCCTCGTTCCAGCGCCCAGAGGATTTCCTTGTGCCAGACGGAGGGCACCCCTTCGAAATACCCGTCGATCAAGCCGATGGCCTTGGCGCCTTGCCTGGCAGCCCTGTATATGTCGCCCTGAGCGGCCGGGGGAAGCACCGAAGCCTCGATGTAAGCCGCCACTTCTTCTGACCCGATTGTCGGGCCGGCAAAGACCACTGCTGTCATGGCCGGCTCTCCCCGGCGGCCAGCGCCCGCGGTCCCGGGACAAAATCGGGATCGTCATGCGGCGCTTCCAGCCCCGGGATCACCGCGCGCACCACGGCAACCCCCAACCCCGGGCGTGACAGGTCGACAGTCAGAACCTGCCGCATTCCGGCCCGCGCCAGCTTACTTAAAATCCTGGACAGATCCTCTTCGAATGTAGTGGAGGAACAATCCGGACAGTCCTCTAACCGGGCGGTTGCCTTCGTCTGGTCCAGCAGGCTGCGGACATATTGCGTGCGTTCGGCCGAAGCCTGCGGTGTGAACTCTTCCGGATCCAGATCATCGCGGGCGCCGGAAATATAGGTCAGCCGGGTCTGCGCCGCCTCCGTCAGTGCCCGCAACAGGGCGATATTCCGGTCCGGGTGGCAGCCGCTGCCTATCCCGATGTGGCCGGGCCGGGTGCCGCCCTCGCAGATCATGCAATGAAACGCGGCCACGCCAATGTCTGAGGTTATGTTCCAGATACCCGCCCGCAGACCGGCGCACTCCAACCGCTCCAAGGCTTCGCGGCAGCGCGGAACCTCAATTGCCGACGGGTCGATCCGCGGGCCGGGCGTAGCCTGGTGCCACAGGGTGATCGCATCCCGTTCGATCAGTTCGCAGATGGCGTGGCAAGTGGCCTCTGCCAGGCTGTTGCCTGAGGCCAGCCCGTTGGTTGTGCGCGGAAAGGCCCCCTGCCCGCCGCAAGGCCGCGCGGTGTAATCGGTGTCCACCATTTCAAAGGGCAGCCAGTGAGCTTCATTTGTGACAAGGTCCACGCCCTCCACCCACAACACGGGGCGATGGGGATCAAAGCTGCCTCCTGTCACCCTTGGCAGGCGCTCCGCATCCGCGACCCGCGCTTCCTGCTGCAGGTCCGCATAGCTGGCCACGCGCAATGGCCGGGTGATCCGCTCTGCGTGCCAGGTTTCAACCGCCTCCATCACGCCGGAGGCCTGCGCCGCCTCCAGCGTCAGCCCCTTGCCCAGCGCCACCGCGACAGAGCGGGAATTGGGCCGGGTCACCATCACCGTGGGCAGGCCGACGCGGTCCAGGCCGGTCAGGTTGGCAATGCGTGTGATACCCATTTCAGCAAGATGCGGCCTGACCGCTGCCAGCGTCTGTGCGGGATCGCACAGCCGGTGGGTGTCCAGTGTATATCCCTTGTTCTGCGCTTTAGGCATGGGGCAGGCCTCACTATCACGACCGCCGGGGATGGGCTGCCGACAGCAGCTTGGCCGCCGGCACACTCTGCCCAAGGATGCTGGATCTCGCGTTGCGGGTCAACAAAACAGCCTTTCCAGCCGTATCACTGCCCAAGGCACGGTCAGTGCTGGGGGCGGAAGTCGAACACTGGCACAAAACTTGCCGGCGCCAGGGACTGCTCCAAAACGTCGGCGCCAATGCTGTTTCCATCGAGCACGAAGATCTCCGGCCCGGCATGTTTCACTTGCAGTTTTCCTTCGATAGCCCGCACGGCCATCTCAATAGCCAGCCGCCCCTGCAGCACCGGAAAATCTGTCGGCGCCGCAATGATGCGCTCTCTCAATACCCCGCGATAAACGGCGTGGGTCATGTAATCCGAAACCACTCGCACCTTGCCCTGCAACCCCCGTGCGCGCAGGACCGAGACGGCGGCCTGGGCTGCTGGCGCGGACCCGGCAATGTAATCGAGGTCACCGGTCTCATCGAGCGCTTCCTCCACCAGCCGCACCTGAATTTCCCGGCCAGTGTCTCCGTACTTCGTCACCGCAACCACTGCCGAGCTTTCCTCCAGCGCCGAGCGAAAGCCCTGCTCAACAAACTTAACCCAGCCTGCATTCCGCGGACCCGGAAACCAAGCGACCTTCACCGGTGCCGTGCCTTTGGGGTGCCGCTCTGCAATCACCCGCCCTGCGACGGCGCCCATTTCCGTCCAAGACACTCCCACCTTGGCGGAGACCCCGGCATCCGCGATGTCATTCACCGCCGCTATCACGGGAACCGTCTCCGAAATCTGTTCAACCGTGCTGGTAAGCCCGTCAAAGGACACCGTGCCAAGGACCAGTGCATCCGCCCCGGCTGCCACGCAGTCTTCTACTTGGCGGATCTGCCGCTGCAAGTTGGGATACCCCCCGGCCTCGACCAGCTGGAAGGAGACGCCCAGCCGTTCCGCCTCGGCGACCATGCCGTAGTTAACGCTCAGCCAGTAGGCGTCCTTCAGATGCGGATAGGCGACGCACAACCGCCACGCACGGGCGGCTTTTTCCAACGGAAGGTAATCCGCCACAGCGTACCCGCCTTCATAGCTGAACGGCGTCCGGGGCACCTGCAGGCGCCATGATTCCGCGGCCGCCGTCGTGCAAAGCATTGCAAGTACCAAGACCCAGACTGCGCGCATGCGTTCCCCTTCCTGCCGCCAAAGATAGGCAGCGGGGTGCAAAAGGGAAATTCAAAATTGCACCGCAGCTAAATGCGCGCGAAAGTCCATGGATGTTAGGAAAGCTCGGTCTCGGCGGCAAATTGAGCCTCGCATTCATAGTTATTGCGGGTCTTCCAACCCTTGCCGGTATCCTGGGACTGGTCGAGTTGAGAACGCTGGCACACCGTCAGGCAGACGTGATCAGCCAAACCATCCCCGCCATTGCCGAGGTGCGCGGCATGGCTGAAGAAAGCACCCGCATAATTGCTATTGCCCCCGAACTGGCCGCCGTCGGCTCCCAGGCTGAACGTGCAAAGCGTGCCCGCTTTCTGGCCGATCAGGTGGATGCCCTGACAGCGCGGCTCGACGCGCTGGAGCAGGCCGGGGGACCGGGCTCGTCTCGGTTGCGGGCGACGGTGAGCGATGCCGCCCGCGTATTGTCCCTCCTGAACGATCTGGTTGAGGCGCGCATTTCGCTGCGCGAGGAGTTCAAACAGCTTGCAGACCGCAACCTGACGGCTGCGAATAATTTGCTCAGCATGGCAGATACTTTGGTGGCCAATGCCGAAATGGGCACAACAGCCGTGATTTCCAGCCTTTACGGCCCCGGTTCCTCAACCGCTGAGGAGCAAGCACGCACCGACACGCTGGACAAGCTGCTTGAGGTCGACTTGTTTCAGCTGGGCCTGATGTTCGAGCTGCGCTCGCAAACAGCGGAAATCGGGCTGCTGATCAACCGGATCGAAGACGCCGCCAGCGAAACGGAGCTGGGCGAAATCGAGGCGTCACTTATCAGCCGGCTGAGGATTGTTTCGCGCCGGATCAAGGCTATTCGCGACCCCGGGCGGCGGCAGCAGGCTGAAGGTCATGCTGCACAGCTGCGGAGCGTTCCAGATGCTGCAACAGGGCTATTTGTGCTGAGGGACCGTATCCTCGCTACCGAAAACCGCATAACCGCGTTGAAACAGGAACTGCAGGATACCGCGCTGCGACTTGGCGACGAGGCCGCAGTCGTGGCGGATCAGGCGCAAGCGCGGGCCATCCAGTCGGGCAATGCCGCCGCCTTGGACGTGCAGCAGGCGCAGCTGCGCAACGGCTTTGCTGCAGCCGCCGGTTTTGTCCTGTCGCTAGCGGTGCTGTGGTTCTTTGTGCGCGGCAGTATCACCCGCCGCCTCGACCGACTCTCCGGCACCATGGCGGCGCTTATGCGGGGGCAGCTGGACCATCCGGTGCGGCCCCGCGGGCAGGATGAAATCGCGCGGATGGAGGAGGCCGTCGAAGTCTTCCGCCAGCAAGCAATCGAAAAGCTGGAACTCGAACAGGTGCGGGACCGCAACGAACAAGAACTCAGGGAGCACCGTAACAACCTCCAGGCCCTTGTGAATGAGCAAACCGAGCGCCTGCAGGAGGAAGTCGAAGCCCATGACGAGGCCCGGCAGAAGGCGGAAGCTGCAGATCAAGCGAAATCCGAATTTCTTGCCATGATGAGCCACGAAATCCGCACACCAATGAACGGGGTGCTGGGGATGCTTCGCAGCCTTTCGGAGGATGGCCTGCCGCCCCGGCAGATGGAGCGGCTGCGGGCGGCGCTGACCTCCGGCCAGAACTTGCTGAAAATCCTGAACGACATCTTGGACTACTCGAAGATCGAAAGCGGTGCGCTGTCGCCTGAGATCACAACTTTTTCGCTGCGCGACCTGGTGACCGACATCGTCGTTCTGTTGCGCCCCGGTGCTGATGCCAAGGGCGTACATCTCTGGCTAGACGCCCCGGAAGGACTGCCCGATGTCGTACAGGGCGACGCGGCCAAGCTGCGGCAGATTCTGTTCAACCTACTGTCCAACGCGTTGAAATTCACCAATGACGGCGAAGTGATCCTGCGGGTCCGGTCCAATGGCGCAACCCGCGGGCATCACAGGGTGGCATTTGAGGTCAGCGACACCGGCAAGGGTATCTCGGATGAAGCCAAGCTGAGGGTTTTCGAGGCCTTCGAACAGGAAGACACTGACACTGCGCGCAAGTTCGGCGGCACCGGTCTGGGGCTTGCGATCAGCAGGCATTTCGCCGACGCCATCGGTGCCCGGCTCTCGCTGGAAAGCACCGTGGGCGTGGGGTCCGTTTTCACCCTCTCCCTGGATCTGGAACCTGGCGATCCGGCTGATCTGGCACCGGAGGAGCCTCCTGCCACGGTGGCACGGGCTGAAAACGCTTTGTCCGTTCTGGTGGTGGAGGACAATGAGATCAATCAGATGGTCGCCCGCGGCTATCTGGAGCGCATGGGCCACAGCTGCCATTGTGTTGGCAGTGCGGAGGAGGCGCTGGACTTGCTGCAAGTCTCCTGTTTCGACCTCGTGCTGATGGATGTGAACCTTCCCGGGATCAGCGGAACCGACGCCACTCGCCGCTTGCGGGCTTTGCCGGATCCGCGGCTCGCCGAGCTTCCGGTTATCGGCATTTCAGCGCATGTTCAGGAGGAACAGATCGAAACCCACCTGCAGGCCGGCATGAACGGATTTGTCGCCAAGCCAGTCTCGCCCGAACGCCTGGCCAAGGCCTTGGACAGTGTCATGCGCGGCCATGAGGGGGCGGTCTATTTGTCCGCCCGGCACGCGGCCCCCGGCCAGACGGACCGTTACGACACCCTCCGGCAGCAGATGCACGACAACATTCAAGACCTCGGTGCGGCCCAAACGCTGGACATCGCGCGGCTGTTCGAGCGCGAACTGCCGCAAAGCCTCGACCGCATGGGCACCGCGCTGGAAACCCAGAATTGCGCGGCCTTGGCAAAAGAAGCGCACCGGGCCAAAGGGGCGGCCGGCACATTCGGCCAGCGGGATCTGGTATCACTGCTGTCTGACCTCGAGAAACGGGCCGGAAACGGCGACCTGTCCCAAGCCAGGGATCTGCTGGACACGCTGAACCGCCTGGTGCCGCAGGTCTTGAACGCGCTGGCAGCGGTGCTGCGCGACTGCGAAGCCGTCAGGCCAAAGGCGCCGTGAAGGCATAGCCTTCTCCATGCACAGTGCTGATCAGCCTCGGGTTGGCCGGGTCTTCCTCCAGCTTGCTGCGCAATCGCCGGATCAGCACATCCACGGTGCGGGGGTTGCCGCCGTACTGCCGGTGCGTGACACGGCTCATCAGCGCATCGCGCGAGGCCACCTCCCCCGCCCGGCTGACCAGCATGTCCAGCACTTCGAACTCGGCCCGGGTCAGCGGAATACTGTCGCCCTCGGCGGTCTGCAGATGCCGCGCAGCCACGTCGAATTGGAATTTGCCAAACTTGTAGATCCGCCGGGACAGGCGCCGGATATCCTGTGTTCTCCGTAACAGATTCTTGAGCCTCGCCAGCAGTTCACGCCGGTTGAAAGGCTTGCAAACATAATCATCCGCACCAAGTTCCAGTCCGACAATACGGTCAATTTCATCATCCCGGCCGGTTACCAGAATGATTCCCATCTCTGACTTGGCCCGCTGTTCGCGAGTGATCTGCAAACCATCCTTGCCCGGCAGGTTAATGTCGACCAGCAGCAGGTCAACCTCCTGCCCTTCAAGTATTTTTTCCGCTTTTTCCGCAGTTTCGGCCTGCGAAACACAATACCCTTGCGCATCCAGATAACTGGCGAGGGTGGCCCGCGTGACCGGCTCGTCCTCGATGATCAGTATATGCGCCATGCCTTCGGTGCCCTTCGCGAAACTTTCCCACCGGTTAACAAATTTTAACATGAACTGCCAGCCTGTTCATCCCGCCGGGCTGACCTGTTCACATCCGCGCCCTAGCCTCCCTCCCCGAAAGCCAGGCTTTCAGACCGCGACAAAGGCTCAGGCCATCAGGACCCGGGCTGCGACAACAGGGAGACACACATGAAATACCGGCAATACCTTTTGGCCACTGCAGCGGCCTTGACCATGGCGGCCCCGATGGCAATGGCAGAAGACTCCCCGGACCCCATCATAATCCCGGTCCACAACTGGTCGAGCCAGATCGTGATGAGCCACGTGGTCGGCCAGATCTTCGAGTCGATGGGCAACAATGTCGAATATGTCTCGACCGACAGCCAGGCGGTTTATGAATCGGTGCGGCTGGGCGACGTCACGCTGGAGTTGGAGGTTTGGGAGGGCGCCTTCGGCAAGTCCTTCAACGAAGCACTGGCCAAGGGCGGCCTGCGTGACGCAGGCGACCACAACGCCGTCACCCGCGAGGACTGGTGGTATCCGGCCTGGACCAAGGAGGCCTGCCCCGGCCTGCCGGACTGGCAAGCCCTGAACGAGTGCGCCGCCGTCTTTGCCACGCCTGAGACCGGCGACAAGGGCCGCTTTCTGGGGGGGCCTGTCGATTGGCTCAAGCATGACGCAGAGCGGGTTGAGGCGCTGGACATGAATTTCACCGTGGTGAATGCAGGGTCGGCTTCGGCGCTCTGGGCCGAAGTGGCCGCGGCGGAGAAAACCAAGCGGCCGGTGGTGATTTTCAACTGGACCCCGAACTTTGCCGAGGCCGTCTGGCCGGGTGAATTCGTCGAGTTCCCCACCTGGGTTGAGGGTTGCGACAAGGACCCCTCTGTCGGCCCGAACCCCAACGCCACCTATGACTGCGGCAACCCTGCGAACGGCTACCTCAAAAAGGCCGCTTGGGACGGCATGAAGGACAAGTGGCCGGCGGCTTATGAAACGCTGACCCAAATCAGCTTCACAAACCCGCAGATCGCCGAGATGGCCAAACTGGTCGACATTGACGAGATGGAACCCGAGGACGCGGCTGCTGAATGGCTGGAGGCCAATGAGGATCTCTGGAAACCCTGGACCGGTTCCTGAGCTCCGCACATCCCGCCAACCAGCCGGGGCGGTCCGCTGCCCCGGCGTCTTTGCCAAAGAAAGTTAAGCCATGACCGCCGCCACCCCCGTCATTTCCTGCAAAAACGTCTGGAAGCTGTTTGGCGCCAATCCGGAGCAGTACCTGAAGTCGCTGACCGGCAACCCGGGCTTTGATGAAATCCGCCAGGCCGGCTACATCGCCGCTGTGCGGGATGTGTCGCTGGATATCGCCAAGGGGGAGATGCTGGTGATTATGGGGCTGTCTGGCTCTGGCAAGTCGACCTTCGTGCGCTGCCTGTCACGGCTCATCGGCATCACCGGCGGCGAGGTCCGGGTCGAGGGCCAGAACATCGGCGAAATGTCCGAGAAGGAGCTGATTGACCTGCGCCGCAACAAGATGGGCATGGTATTCCAGAGCTTCGGCCTGCTGCCCCACCGCACCGTTCTGGATAACGTCGCCTTCCCGCTGGAAATGCGCGGCCAGGACCGCCACGAACGCCGCGCCCGCGCACTGGAAGTGATCGAACTGGTCGGCCTGTCAGGGCGCGAGGACTACTTTCCGCGTGAACTGTCGGGCGGTCAACAGCAACGCGTCGGCATTGCCCGCAGCCTGGCGATCGAACCGGATATCTGGTTTCTGGACGAACCATTCTCAGCACTTGACCCGCTGATCCGCCGAGAGATGCAGGACGAATTTCTCCGCTTGCAGGAGATGCTGGGCAAGACCATCGTCTTTATCACCCACGACTTTGACGAGGCGCTGCGCCTTGCAGACCGCATCGCCATCATGAAGGACGGCGTGGTCGAGCAGTGCGATACACCCGATCAGATCGTGCTGAACCCCGCCACCGAGTACGTCGCCAAGTTTACCGAGGAAATCGAGAAGTCACGCGTTGTCCACGCAGGCGTTCTGGCCCGCGACGTGAACGGACACAACCTGACCGGAGCGCCAATCGGAGAGAAACAGACCATCTCTGAACTGGCCCGCCTGCTGGTCAATGACAGTCGCGACTTCCTGCCCGTTGCCAACAGTGCCGGCAGCCTGATCGGCGCCATAAGCCGGCAGGAGGCGCTGGACGTGCTGCTGGGAGAGGCCTCATGACGGATCAGACCATGGTACTATCCGGGAAGCCCCACACCTGGACACGCGCCAAAACCGGCTGGGCAATCTTTGCTGCGGCTTGCGTTCTAGCCGCCGCCAACACGTTTTTACCTGCCGGGCTGGTGCGGCCGCCGGAGTGGCTGATCCTGCCCTTCGCCGACTGGATCAATGCGATTTTTGCCTTTCTTCGCGATGACATGGGACTTCTGTACCTGACCCGCGCCTTTGCCGATGGGGTGGAATGGCTGCTCGATGTGACTGCCAACCTGCTTTATGGCAAGAACCGCTGGCCGCGCATCGGCCCGATCCCGTGGACCGTGATCGCCAGTATCGGATTTGTCATCGGCTATGCGCTGCAAGGCTGGCGCTTGTCGCTGCTGACCGGCGGCACCTTTGTCTGGATTGCCGTCATGGGGCAGTGGAAATGGGCGATGGAAACGCTCTCGGTGATCGTTGTCGCCGCGCCCTTCTCGATCCTGTTCGGGCTGGTCATGGGCATCCTCGCCTGGCGTTCCAGGGCCTTCGAGCGGATCCTGAACCCCATCCTCAACATCGCGCAAAGCCTGCCCCATTTTGCCTATATGATTCCGGTAGTTGTCTTCATCGGCGTCGGCCCCAAGGCAGGCGCCATCGTTACCATCATCTTCTCGGTGCCGCCGATGATCCGCATGTCGCTCTTGGGCCTGCGCAAGGTCCCGCATGAGGTGATCGAAAGCGGCCATATGTGCGGCTCTACCCGCTGGCAGCTGCTGCGCCATGTGCGCATTCCAACAGCGCGGAGCGAGATCCTGGTCGGCGTGAACCAGGTGATCATGCAGTGCCTCGCCATGGTGGTTCTGGCCAGCTTCATCGGCATGCCGGGCCTGGGGCAAAAGCTGCTTCAGCTGCTGCAGGCGCTCAAAATCGGCCGCTCTGTCGAGATCGGCATCACCATCGTGCTGCTGGCAGTGATGCTGGACCGCTGCACCAAGGCCTGGGCGACCAAACAGCCCGAGCATTTCGAGAAAGGCACCTCCTTTGCCGAGCGCAACAAGTTCCTGCTGCTGGGTCTCGGCCTGTCGCTGGCCTGCCTCGTGCTGGCACAGTTCATCCCGCTGATGGATCAGATTGGCCGCCGCGACGCCTTCACCATCTCCAAACCGATTGATGCGGTTGCAGATTGGTTCATCGTGCTGATCGACCCAGTCACCCAGTGGCTGCGCTGGTTCCTGATCACTTGGGTGCTGATCCCGATCCGCGATGCCTTCCTGTGGATGCCCTACGCCGCAGTGCTGGCGCTGCTGGCCGCCGCCGGCTGGGCCATCGGCGGACTGCGCTCTGCCCTGGTGTGCCTTGCCTTCTTCGGCCTGATCGCCATGTCCGGCTGGTGGGACCGCGCCATGATCACCGTCTACACCGTCGTGGTCGCCGTTTCGATTGCTGCCGTGATCGGCTTTCCGCTGGGCATCTGGGGATCGTTTCACGGGAAACGCGCCGCCCTGGCACTGCTGATCTGCGACACGCTGCAGACCTTCCCCAGCTTCATCTACCTGATCCCGGTGGTCATGCTGTTCGGCGTCAATGATGTGGCGGTGATCGGCGCCGTGGTCCTGTTCGCCGCTGTGCCGCTGGTGCGCTACACGATTGAGGGCCTGCGGCAGGTGCCCGAAACCCTGATCGAGGCTGCGGGTATGTCAGGCGCCACCCGGATGCAGACCTTGTGGAACGTACGCCTGCCGATGGCGCTGCCGACCATCATGGTCGGGGTCAACCAGTCGGTGATGTTCTCGCTGTTCATGGTGATCATCGCCGCCTTCATAGGCACTCAGGACTTGGGGCAGGAAATGCAGCGTGCTCTGTCCTCCACCGATGTGGGCAAAGGTCTGGTACTGGGTCTTGCCGTTGCCTTCATGGGGCTGATGGTGGACCACCTTGTGACCACATGGGCGCAGTCCAAGAAACAAGCGCTGGGGCTGGAGTAAAACCATGACGATCCATTCCAACAACTTTGGACCCGCGCCCCGCACCCGCATAGGCTTTCTGCTGTTTCCAGGCTTTCCCATGGCCTGCCTGACCTCGGCAATAGAGCCGCTGCGTGCCGCCAATGAAATTGCCGGGTGCCAGGTGTTTTCCTGGTCCCTGGCAACCGAAACCGGCGAGGACGCAGCAGCTTCTGCCGGGGTCCTTTTTCCAGCAGATGCAAGCCTTGCGGAGACAGAAGGGCTCGACTGCCTGTTTCTGCTGTCCGGGCCGGAGGCCGAATTCGCGAATCCGGTCTCAAGCCCTGGACGCCTGCGCTACCTGGCACGCCATGGCGTGACCCTCGGTGCGGTTTCCGGCGGCGTCTTCCCGCTGGCCCGCAGCGGTGTCCTGGCCGGGCGGCGCTGCGCGGTTCATTGGTGCTACCGAAGCGCCTTCGAAGCCGCTTTCCCCAACTGCACCGCCGTGGACCGGCTGATCGTGCGCGATGGCTGTCTTCACACGGTTTCGGGCGCCACCGCCATGTTCGATCTGTCGCTTGAACTGATCGGCTGCGCCCTCGGCGCGGACGCCATGAGCGAGGTTGCCTGCCTGTTCCAGCACCCGGTCATCCGCAACGGCAGCGCCCGGCAAAAGGTCCCCGTGCTGCAAAGCGATCGCACGGTCGACCAGATGCCGCCCGCCGTAAAGGAGGCGATGTCAATCTTCTCTAAAAACTTCGGAACTCCGGTCTGCATCCGTGATGTGGCGCGGATGGCCGGCATTTCCCCGCGCCAGCTGGAGCGCAGCTTCCGCGCCGCCACGGGTCTGAGCCCCGGAGAATACTACCGGCGCCAGCGCCTGGAAGCTGCCCGGCAAATGGTGCTTTATTCCTGGGAGCCAGTCTCCGGCATCGCCAATGCGGTCGGCTATGCCAGTTCCTCCACCCTGACACTGCACTACCGCAAATTCTACGGTGTCACACCAGTTCAGGACCGCAAGCGGGCCTTCCTGCCAGCCGGCGGCATGACGAGCAGGCAAAAAGGCTCTGATACGCTCACAGAGATCAGAAAGATCTGATGCGGCACATTTCCTGGACCTTAGAAAATCGTTCAGCGGGAGAGGTGGTCCGGCCAGTTCGAAACCGGTCCTGTTCCCGGTATATGCGCCGCCGCATGCAAGTGAAGCACCAAAAAGGGGCTTTCGGTCCCGTGCGGCCGCGGTCTGCAGGCACACTTGTAAGCCCCTCTCGAACCGGTAGGCAGGACCGTGCTGCAGCAAGCCTGCAAGGCCGTCAGGAGCTGCGGACAATTTGCAGGGCTGTGCAGGCCTCACTGAGGTTCGAGTTTTGGAACCGGCGAAAGGCAATGCCATGCTGGTGATGGCGACTGCCCCCATGCTGCACGCCAGGTCTGCGCTCCTGAAGAGCAGGAACGTCAGATCAAGTTGGGCGTTCCACACCTATTCATCCCCAGCTGCCATCGCCTGTGTTTACCGGCATCAAGAACAAAACCGGTTCTGACTTTCCTTGATAAGGAGCACGGTCTTTTCGCGCGCTGAACTGCCGCAGAAAACAGACGATTGCGTGCCTGCCATGAACAGCAGGCTCATCCCGCAAGACCACAAAAAACGCCGCGGTGCAGTATGCAACGCGGCGCCATGAAATTCGCTGAGGGAGGTATTACCCCTGTTTGGTCACTTGGGTGAAATCCAGCTCCACCGGAGTTTCCCGGCCGAAGATCGACACGGTAACCTTGAGCTTCTGATTGTCCTCGTCGACCTCTTCGACCATACCGTCGAAATCCTCGAACGGGCCGTCGTTGACTTTGACCTTCTCGCCGACCTCGTAATGGATCAGGGTGCGCGGTGCCTCGACGCCTTCCTCGACGCGGCCCAGGATGCCCTGCACTTCGGCGTCGCGCATCGGCATCGGGCGGCCCTGCGGACCCAGGAAGCCGGTGACCCGGTTGATCGAGGAAATCAGGTGGTAGCCGCGGTCGGACATTTCCATGTGGACCAGAACATAGCCCGGCATAAACCGGCGCTCAGTCGAGACCTTCTTTCCGCGGCGGATCTCAATCACCTCTTCAGTGGGGACCAGCACCTCGTCAATTTCGTCCTCGAGCCCTTGCTCGGCGACCGCGGTGCGGATCTGCTCTGCGATTTTCTTTTCGAAGTTCGAAAGAACGCTGACCGAGTACCACCGTTTCGCCATGAACCGTTGTCCTTGTTCTGCAGGACGGGCCGGTGCCGCGCCGCTGCTTAATCATCCCGTTGCAGCTCTCAAGCTGCGCTCTCCAACAAAAAGCGGCGTGCAAACCGAATCGCTGCACGCCCGCCTCAATGTTCCTGCTCACGTACCGCCCATCGCCGCCAGAATCAAGTGCTGCGCAGCAACCGCGAACCCGGAACCGTCATACTGCTGCAGGCTTATCCGAACATCCCCAGGAGCCCCTGCAGGCCATAGCGGATCAGCAGATCGACCAGCGCGAAGAACAGCGCCGTCAGGGCCGCCATGATGAACACCATGACCGTGGTCAGCAGCACCTCGCGCCGGGTCGGCCAAACGACCTTGGACACTTCGGCACGAACCTGCTGGATGAACTGAACTGGGTTGATAGTCGCCATGCTGGGGGAGTCTCTCTGCTAGCAGTGAATGCGATGTAACCGGTGCGGCAGCTGAATTCAAGCCCTGCCCCCGCACCAAGCGGGGAGCATGCCCGCAGTCAATCCAATTTTAATCCACTTCCCGCAAAACTGAGTCTAGCAGCCCCGGCGCACGACCCGCGCCGTGCCGGGGCACCCCCGTGTGTTTTAGTGAGACAGGATGCCATGACACCCGCACAGACCCTCTCCCAGGCCGAGCAGCTTGAACGCGATGCCAGGTTCGAAGATGCCGTGCTTGCCTACTCCGGAATTCTTGCCCGCAACCCGAAGAACGCCCGCGCCCTGAAGGCACTGGATTCGCTGCGCGGCCGCCTGCGCGAGCAGCGCGAACCCTCCGCCGACACCAAGGCAGAGCTGGAGGCCGCGCTGGCTGCCGGACGCCCCTTTGAGGCCGCAGAAAGCTGCGGCGCCCTGCTGAAGACCTTCCGGGAGTCACATTTCCTGTGGGATTTTCTGGGCCGCTGCCATCTGGCCGCCGGCCATTTGGACAATGCGGCCACCTGCCTGAACAAAGCGTGCGGTATCGACGCCAAAGAGGCCGGCACCTATGCCGCCATGGGCCGCATTCATATGGCGCGCGGACAGCTGGACAATGCCCTAGCGCTGTACCGGAAGGCCCTGGCGCTGGACGCCGATTGCCTGCTGGCGCTGCGCAGCCTGGCCGAGGCGCTGCCGCTGCAGGGCAGCAGCACAGAGGCCGCGGCAACCCTGCGCCGGGCGGTTGCGCTTGCGCCGGACGATGCCGCGCTGCATTTCACTCTGGCCGGCCTGCTGCACAAGCTCGGCGCCGTGGCGGAGGCCGAGGACCATTACACCCGCGCTGCCAGCCTGCATCCTGGCATGACCGAGGCGCAGTTCCAGCTGGGGCTGCTGATCAAGGCCGAGGGCCGTTATGCCGAAGCACTGCCGTGCTTTGATAAGGTCCTCCGGGTCTCACCCTCTGACGACCGCGCCCGCACGCAGCGCCTGCATGTCCTGGCAGAACTCAGCGACTGGCGCTGGGTAAAGGAATATGAACAATACCGCCGCCTGCTGGGCCTGCGCGGCAGCGGCTGCGACCCCAGCGCGCTAATGCTGATGGAGGACAATCCGGACTTGATGCGGGTTCGCGCGCAAGCCTACGCCAGCGAGCTGTTTCCGGAGGCAGAGCTTCAAACGGCGGCAACCGCGCCGCAGCGCAAGGCACGGCTCCGGGTCGGGTATTTCTTTACTGCCCGCGACGCCGAGGCCGTGCTGAGCCAGCACGCCGCGATACTGGCTGCTCATGACCGCAGCCGGTTCGAAGTCTTTGCCTATGCCACCGGACCAGGTCTTGCGGCAGACGCCGCAGCAGCACTGCGCGACTCGGCCTCCTGCGTGCGGGTACTGGAGGGAACCTCGCTGGACAGCTGCGCCGCTTCGGTCAAGGCCGACGGGCTGGACATTGCCGTTGACCTCTCAGGCTTTTCCGGTGGCAGCCGGAGCGGCCTGTTCAGTGCCCGGCTGGCGCCCCTGCATATTGTCTGGCCCGGATACCCCGGAACCCTGGGAACGGCGGCATATGACTATCTGGTCAGCGACAGCACCACCTGCCCGCCAGGCAGCGAGCGGTATCACAACGAACATCTCTTGCGGCTGCCGGACAGCTGCGTGGCGGTGCCCCCCGCACAGGCCGCCAGCAGCCCGGAACGGGCGGATTGCGGCTTGCCGGACGAGGGTTTTGTGTTCTGCAGTTTTGCCGCAGCCAGCCAGATCACCCCGCAGGAATTCGGGATCTGGATGCGCTTGCTGGACAGCACCCCCGGCAGCGTGCTTTGGCTGCTGGATCACGGCGCGCACTCCGTTTCGAACCTGCGCCGCGCCGCGGCCGCCCGCGGCATCGACCCGGACCGGCTGATCTTTGCCCCGCCTGCCGGCCGCGATGAGCGGCTAGCGCGGCTGCCGCTGGCCGGTCTGTTCCTAGACACCTTCACGGTCAATGCCAGCAGCGCGGCAGGCGAAGCACTGGCGGCCGGGGTGCCGGTGCTCACCCTCCCCGGCCAGCAGTTCGCTGCCCGGACCGGGGCGAGCCTGCTGCAAGCCGCCGGATTGCCCGGACTGATCGCGGACAGCGCCGAAGCATATGAGGCAAAAGCCGCGGCCCTCGCAGCGGATCCGGAGGCCTGCACGGCACTGAAGCGCGAGCTGCGCTTGCAGCATCAGGACGCCCCCCTGTTCTCAACCGCACGGTTCGCCCGGCAGATTGAGAGCGCATATGACGCGGCCTTTGACAGGTTTCTGCAGGGTTTGCCCCCGGGTCACCTGACACTCACAGGCCCGGACATGCCGCAAGGCTGACACACACACCAGCCGTCCGCCCGCTGCGGGCGGCCCTGGTTTTCGGACTTTCGGGAAACTGGCAGGGGCAGCAGGGTTCGAACCCGCGACCTACGGTTTTGGAGACCGTCGCTCTACCAACTGAGCTATACCCCTGTGGTGCGGCATGTCCTACGGCAGCCGCGCCGCTGTGGCAAGAGGGAAATCCGATTTTCTGCGTGCCGCGCAGCGGATTGCGGGCCGCGGGCTTTGCCCGGGCCGGCCCATGCGCTAAGACGGGCCGGAAACGGGCAGCCCAGCCCGCCAATTCCTTGGAAACGAGCCTGAAAACCGTGAGCCTGAGAAAGAAATTCGCCGACAGCCCCCGGGTGAACCGCGCCATCGAGGCGCTGTTCGCCGCCTATGTGCGATTCGCCTTTCGCACCTCACGCTGGACCCGCAGCGGGTTTGAGGACATGGACAACTGCGTGCGCCGCGGCGAGCCGGTGATCTTTGTGCTCTGGCACCAGCGGCTGATTATGGCGCCCTATCTGTTCGACACTTCGCTCGGCCGCATCTGCGCGCTGACCTCCGCCGCCCGCGCCGGGCGGCTGGCCGGGCAGATCCTGGTGCGCCTGGGGTTCGAGACCATCCCGATGTCGAGCCACAAGCGCCATGTGGCGCTGTCGCGTGAAGTCCTGCGCCGCACCCGGGAAGGCTGCTCCATCGGCATTGCCGCCGACGGCCCGCGGGGGCCTGCGCGGGTGTCCTCGACGGTGCCCGTGGTCTGGGCGCGGATGACCGGCTGCCGGGTGTTCACCGTGGCCTTTGCGGAGCGGAAAGTGATCAAGCTGCCGACCTGGGACCAGCAGATGCTGCCGCTGCCGTTTTCGCGCGGCGTTCTGATGTGCCGGGAATGGACGGACGAGGTGCCGAAGAAGCCCAGCGATGAGCAGGTGGAGGCGCTGAGGCTGAGCCTGGAATCCTCGCTGGATTCCATAACGGATGCGGCGGACGCGGTAGCCGGGCGCCGCGGTGAAGATCCGAAAGCACTGACAGATTGATCAGGAGTTTAACGGCGGTGGGCAGATTGCCCGCCCTACGGACGCAAAACAATGTCGCGGGCACGCAGGTTATCTGCCGGCAACTCGCCAGGTTCCTGGCCGGGATTAGACCGTATCAGATTGCATTCAATCACAGGATGCGGAACGCTGGCTGAAACGAGCTTCCCTCAATTCAGTTTGACTTTGCACAGGCCAGAATGCATTCAATTACCCTTCGTTTACTGCGCGCTGCAGCTTTCTTCGCCATATTTACCGCTTACCTGATCTGCGGCGAGGCCCGGGCCGAGGCCGAAATTGATCTTGGATCCCAAAGGACGGTTTCACTGGAAACAAAAGTGCTTTGGCCCAAAGAGTACGGCCTGTACCTGATGCTGCAGAAGCGCCCGGATTTGCACAGTGAACTTAGAAGAAACGGATACGGCGTCAGCCCTCCCAACCAGACAACGGACGATCCCAAGCTTCTCACCTTCACCATAAGAATCTACGAATGGGGGAGTGGCCGAGATGAGCTGATCTTTGAGCAGTCAAACCTACAGCCAAGTCTCCTGATGACTCTTAACGAAGAAGCTGGGCTGGAAATTGCTGCAATCAAGCTTGCCCCGGGAAGATACCGGATTGAGGCAACCCCGGAAAACACAAACCACACCTTAGCGAACATCCCCGCAAGGCTGATAGTCATCAAAGCACTGAGGGGAAAGTAGGCCGCGTACCGGCACTCCGCCGGGACGCCCCGCGTTCGGCCTGCGTCAAACCGGAGGTTTGTCTGCGGCAAAGCGGGCGGGCGCGATTGCATCACTCCCGGAGCTGACGCTCTCTGCGGCCTCAAAACCTCCACCCGAGCTTTTGCAAGACAGCCTCCGGCCCCAAGCCGGCCCCTGCCCTGTTCAAGCGTTGTTCTAAAAGAAAAGGGCCTCCCGAAGGAGGCCCTCTCTGAGATCAGAACCGTGTGGCTCTCGGCGATTTTCTAGCGAAAACCGCCTGCCGCCCACTGGTCCAAAATCACTCGATGATTTTGGACACGACGCCGGCGCCGACGGTGCGGCCGCCTTCGCGGATGGCGAAGCGCAGGCCGTCTTCCATCGCGATCGGGGCGATCAGCTCAACCGCGAACTTCAGGTTGTCGCCCGGCATCACCATCTCGGTGCCTTCCGGCAGGGTCACGGTGCCGGTCACGTCGGTGGTGCGGAAGTAGAACTGCGGACGGTAGTTCGCGAAGAACGGGGTGTGGCGGCCGCCTTCTTCCTTGGTCAGGATGTAGGCTTCGGCTTCGAACTTGGTGTGCGGGGTCACGGAACCCGGCTTGCACAGCACCTGGCCGCGCTCAACACCGTCACGGTCCACACCGCGCAGCAGGGCGCCGATGTTGTCGCCTGCTTCACCGCGGTCCAGCAGCTTGCGGAACATTTCCACGCCGGTGCAGGTGGTCTTCTTGGTGTCGTTGATGCCGACGATTTCGATTTCGTCGCCAACGTTGATCACACCGCGCTCCACACGGCCGGTCACAACGGTGCCGCGGCCGGAGATCGAGAACACGTCTTCGATCGGCATCAGGAACGGCTGGTCAACCGCGCGCTCCGGGGTCGGGATGTATTCGTCCACGGCCGCCATCAGCTCTTTGATCTTCTCTTCGCCGATTTCCGGGTCGCGGCCTTCCATCGCCGCCAGCGCGGAGCCTGCGATGATCGGAATATCGTCGCCCGGGAACTCGTAGGAGGACAGCAGCTCGCGGATTTCCATTTCCACCAGCTCCAGCAGCTCTTCGTCGTCGACCTGGTCAACTTTGTTCATGAAGACAACCAGGGCCGGAACGCCGACCTGGCGCGCCAGCAGGATGTGCTCGCGGGTCTGCGGCATCGGACCGTCAGCGGCGTTCACAACCAGGATCGCGCCGTCCATCTGCGCCGCACCGGTGATCATGTTCTTGACGTAGTCGGCGTGGCCGGGGCAGTCGACGTGGGCGTAGTGGCGCGCGTCGGTTTCATATTCCACGTGCGCGGTGGAGATGGTGATGCCGCGGGCTTTTTCTTCCGGCGCGCCGTCGATCTGGTCGTAGGCTTTGAAGTCGCCGAAGTACTTGGTGATCGCTGCGGTCAGCGTGGTTTTGCCGTGGTCAACGTGGCCGACGGTGCCGATGTTGACGTGCGGTTTATTACGTTCAAACTTTTCCTTAGCCATGATGGCCTCCTTTTGTTTCGAGAGGGGCCCGCAGCGGCCGCGAACCCCTCAATTTTCTTTCGCTTACGCGAATTTCGCCTGGATCTCTTCCGAGATGTTCTGCGGAACCGGTTCGTAGTGGTCGAACTGCATGGTGAACTGGGCGCGGCCCGAGCTCATCGAACGCAGGGTGTTGATGTAGCCGAACATGTTCGCCAGCGGCACAAACGCGTCGATCGCGATTGCGTTGCCGCGATTCTCCTGGCCGGACACCTGGCCCCGGCGGGATGTCAGGTCGCCGATGATACCGCCGGTGTATTCTTCCGGGGTGATCACCTCAACCTTCATCACCGGCTCGAGCAGTTTCGCACCAGCCTTGCGCATGCCTTCACGCATGCCCATGCGGGCGGCGATTTCAAAGGCCAGAACCGAGGAGTCCACGTCGTGGAACTTACCGTCGATCAGGGCAACCTTGAAGTCGATCACGGGGAAGCCGGCCAGCGGGCCGCTGTCCATGACGGACTGGATGCCTTTTTCGACGCCCGGGATGTATTCCTTCGGAACCGCACCGCCAACGATACGGGATTCGAAGGAGTAGCCTTCGCCCGCTTCTGTCGGCGAGATGATCAGCTTCACCTCAGCGAACTGGCCCGAACCACCCGACTGCTTCTTGTGGGTGTAGGAATGCTCGACCTCTTTGGAGATGGTCTCGCGGTAGGCCACCTGCGGCGCACCGATGTTCGCCTCAACCTTGAACTCGCGCTTGAGGCGGTCCACCAAGATGTCCAGGTGAAGTTCGCCCATGCCCTTCATGATGGTCTGACCGGACTCGAGGTCGGTCTCAACACGGAAGGACGGGTCTTCGGCGGCCAGACGGGCCAGACCCTGGGACATCTTCTCCTGGTCGGCCTTGGTTTTCGGCTCAACCGCGATCTCGATCACCGGATCCGGGAAGGTCATGGTTTCCAGGACGACCGGGTCGTTGACAGCGCAGAGGGTGTCACCGGTGGTGGTGTCCTTCAGGCCTGCCAGCGCGATGATGTCGCCTGCGAACGCTTCCGTGATTTCCTCACGGTTGTTTGAGTGCATCATCATCATCCGGCCAACGCGCTCTTTACGGCCTTTGGTCGAGTTCAGCAGCGTGTCGCCCTTGTTCAGGACGCCGGAGTAGATGCGCGTGAAGGTCAGCGAGCCGACAAACGGGTCGTTCATGATCTTGAACGCCAGGCCGGAGAACGCCATGTCGTCGTCCGCGCGGCGGGCGATGTCACGGGTTTCAGTCTCGTCGCCGGGTTTGAAGCCCATGTAATCAACAACGTCCAGCGGGCTGGGCAGGTAGTCGATCACAGCGTTGAGCAGCGGCTGAACGCCTTTGTTCTTGAACGCGGAACCGCCCAGGACCGGAACAAATGCCAGTTCCAGGGTGCCCTTGCGCAGCAATTTGCGCAGGGTCGGAACGTCGGGCTCTTCACCTTCCAGATAGGCTTCCATCGCGTCGTCGTCCATTTCGACGGCCGCTTCGATCATCTTGCCGCGCCATTCGTCAGCCATGTCTTTCAGGCTGTCGCGAATCGGAGCTTTAACCCAGGATGCGCCCAGGTCTTCGCCCTGCCACAGCCATTCTTCCATGTTGACCAGGTCAACCAGGCCTTCCAGCTCGTTCTCTGCGCCGATCGGCACACCAACCGGAACCGCGCGGGCGCCGGTACGGTCTTCGATCATGTTGACGCAGTTGAAGAAGTCGGCGCCGATCTTGTCCATCTTGTTGACAAACACCATGCGCGGAACTTTGTAGCGGTCAGCCTGACGCCACACGGTTTCGGTCTGCGGCTCAACACCGGCGTTGGCGTCCAGAACACACACAGCACCGTCGAGAACCGCCAGCGAGCGTTCAACTTCGATGGTGAAGTCAACGTGGCCGGGGGTGTCGATGATGTTCAGGCGGTGCTTCGGCGAGTCAGCGGTCTTGCCGTCTTCGGTGCGTTCCCAGAAAGTGGTGGTCGCAGCCGAGGTGATGGTGATGCCGCGTTCCTGCTCCTGCTCCATCCAGTCCATGGTGGCTGCACCGTCGTGCACCTCACCGATGTTGTGGGATTTGCCGGTGTAATACAGGATGCGCTCGGAGCAGGTGGTTTTACCTGCATCGATGTGCGCCATGATACCGAAGTTACGGTATAGTTCGAGGGGATATTCGCGTGCCATAGGTCTAGGTCCTCTAGCTTACCAGCGGTAATGGCTGAAGGCTTTGTTCGCCTCGGCCATCTTGTGGGTGTCTTCGCGCTTCTTGACCGCGGTGCCACGGGACTGGACGGCGTCCAGCAGCTCGCCAGCAAGGCGCTCTTCCATGGTGTTTTCGTTGCGGTTGCGTGCGGCAGCGATCAGCCAGCGGATGGCCAGCGCTTCGCGGCGCTCGGGGCGGACTTCAACCGGAACCTGGTAGGTTGCACCACCAACGCGGCGCGAGCGAACCTCGACCGACGGCTTAATGTTGTCCAGTGCTTCGTGGAACACTTCAACCGGAGCGCGCTTGATCTTGGTCTCAACGCGGTCAAAGGCGTTGTAGACGATACGCTCTGCGACCGACTTCTTGCCGTCGATCATCAGGTTGTTCATGAATTTGGTCAGAACGCGGTCGCCGAACTTGGCGTCGGGCAGGACTTCGCGCTTCTCTGCGGCGTGACGACGGGACATCTCGCTCTCTCCTTCTTACTTAGGACGCTTCGCGCCGTACTTCGAGCGGCGCTGCTTACGGTCTTTAACGCCCTGGGTATCCAGAACACCGCGCAGGATGTGGTAACGGACACCCGGAAGGTCTTTTACACGGCCGCCACGGATCAGAACCACAGAGTGCTCCTGAAGGTTGTGGCTTTCACCGGGGATGTAGGAGATCACTTCGAAACCGTTGGTCAGGCGCACCTTCGCAACTTTCCGCATAGCGGAGTTCGGCTTCTTCGGGGTGGTGGTGTACACGCGGGTGCAGACGCCGCGCTTCTGCGGGCACTGCTCCAGGTGCATGGACTTCGAGCGTTTAACTTTCGGCTGCCGCGGCTTGCGGATCAGCTGCTGGATCGTGGGCATTCCGGTATATTCCCCGTTTCGCAACACATGTGTCATGCACGCCGGCGCGTGCGGGTGAAATCGCTGCACTTATGCGTCCACAAGCGCAAAAACCGCAATCGCTCCCATTCCGAGGTGAGACGACGCGGTGAGTTTACAGAGGACCCGGGTGGTAAAAGTGCCCAGGCCTTGAGCCACTGCAATTTTGAATTCGGCTTGCGGAGACGCACTCCGGGTGCCGGATAGCCGCGCGTATATGGGGAGTCGCGCAGGTTGTCAACAGCAGGCGGGCGTACGGCCCCTTCCCCGGCAGCCTGTGCCCCATGGCTGGCCCGGCGCACGCTTGCCAGGGAATGGCGCACCCGGCATAGTTGCCGCACACGCCTTTTTCATGAAACGGATTTCAGAATGCAAGTCATCGGATTGTGCCGGTTTTCCTATCCGGCGCTTGGCGGATTCCAGGTCGGGCATGAAACCGTGGAAGAGCGCATTGCTTACCTCTATGCCGAAGAACGGTTGGAAGAACGCTTCCGGCTGTTCGAAACCATTGCCCTGCCCTGTTTGAAAGAGCAAACCGACCAGGATTTCGACCTGATTCTGGTGACTGGCGACAGCCTGCCCCGGGCGCACAGAGACCGGCTGCACGACCTGACCGCTGGCATGCCTCAGGTGCAGATCCGCGCCGAACCGCCGCGCCGCCACCGCGATGTGATGAAGGAGCTCATTAACCAGGCGCGCCGGGATCACGACCAGCCCTGCCTGCAGTTCCGCCATGATGACGACGACGCGGTGTCGGTCGATTTCGTCGAGCGGCTGCGCGCTGTTACCGAAGACTGCCGGCCGCTGATGCGCAAAAACAGGAGCGTGGCCATTGATTTCAACAGGGGCTTCATCGCGCAGGCCGGCCCGGAGGGTATCGCGGCAGCGGAGGGCGTGCACCCCTATTTCGCGGCCGCTCTGGGCATGCATGTGCGCCGGGGCTGCCCGCTGACGATCATGAATTTCGGGCACCACAAGATCAACCGTTTCATGCCGACGGTTACGCTCACCGATGCACCGATGTTCGTGCGCACCCATAACCGGTTCAACGATTCACGGGACATAGACGCATGGCAGCCCGGCCTAAAGCCGCTGACGCCGGAACAGGCGGGCGAGTTTGAGGCCCGCTTTGCGATCCGGACAAGCCATGTGAAGGTGGCCTTCGGCAGCGGGTGAGCGGCTCAGGCCCGCAGCTTGCGCGCCTGGCGGCGTTCCCGGTAGAGCGTGAACATCCCTGCCCCGGCGACAATCGCGGCCCCGGCAATCGTCAGCAGATCCGGCCACTCGCCGAATACCAGCCAGCCCAGGATCAGCGCCCAGACCAGTCCGCTGTAGCGGAATGGCGCAATCGCGGCGATCTCGCCCACCCGCATGGTCATCACCGAGCACAGGTAACCGGCAAAGATGAACAGGGCAGCTCCCATCAATGCCAGCCACTCGAAGCTGCCCATCGGCTGCCACTCCACGGCCGCCGAGGACGCAAGCCCAAAGACAAGCACCGAGAGCGAAGAGGCCAGGGTCACTGTCATCGACGGCACCTCGGGCGGCATCCGCCGGGTGACCAGGTCGCGGGCTGTAATGCAAGCCACCGCCGCCAGCGCATAAAGGCTGCCGTCGGTGAAACCATCCGGCCCGGGGCGCACGATCAGCAGCATCCCGGTAAAGCCTGCGGCAATCGCCGCCAGCCGCCGCCAGCCCACGGGTTCACGCAAGAACAGCGCCGCGCTCAGGGTCACCGCCAGCGGCAGCACCTGCAGCAAGGCCGTGACATTGGCAATCGGCATCAGCATCAGCGCGGTCAGGAACAGATAGGTGGCCGCCACCTCCGCGGCGCCGCGCAAACCGATCATCCCCCAGGCCCGGCCCGGCAGCCGCAGGCGGAGACCGCCCAGCCGGCGGGCCAGAAGATAGATCAGGAAACTAGCGGCAAGGCCGCGGATGGTCAGGATCTGCGGCAGCGGCAGCGCGCTGCCGGTCAGCTTAATCAGCGCGTCGTTGAAGGTATAGGCCGCCATCGCTGCCGCCATCAGCAGCGCCCCGGTCTGATTTGCGGTCATCGCCGCACCTTTGCCGTTGCCCGCAGCCTGCTGTCCATTCCTGCGCCCTCCCTGCCCGGCAACAGATAGCCCCGGCAGCGGAAATGAAAAAGCCCCCGCACCGGTGGTGCGGGGGCTTTTCCTGATCTCATGTGCCTTGGCTTAGTCGCGGCTTTCCGGGGTTTCGACCAGGATATCCGCTTCGTCGCCGCCCATCACGTCCTCGTCCATCACCGGTGCGGCCAGGGCCGCAGCGGCTTCGGCTTCCTCGCGGCGGGCTTCCAGAACCACGTTGTCGCGGCCCTGTGCAATCGAGCGCACAGCCTGTGTGGCACCGCCGGTGCCGGCCGGGATCAGGCGGCCCACGATGACGTTCTCCTTGAGGCCGACCAGCTTGTCCTTCTTGCCCTGCACCGAAGCCTCGGTGAGAACGCGGGTGGTCTCTTGGAAGGAGGCCGCCGAGATGAAGGAGCGGGTCTGCAGCGACGCCTTGGTGATGCCAAGCAGGATCGGTTCGCCCTGAGCCGGACGCTTGCCGCGGGCCAGCGCCTTTTCGTTGGCGGCGTCGAACTCCTGCTTGTCCACATGCTCGCCTTTCAGCAGCGTGGTTTCGCCGGAGTCCGAGATCTCCCACTTCTGCAGCATCTGGCGGACGATCACCTCGATGTGCTTGTCGTTGATCTTCACACCCTGCAGGCGGTAGACGTCCTGGACCTCGTCGATCATGTAGTTCGCCAGAGCCTCGACACCCATGATGGACAGGATGTCATGCGGCGCCGGGTTGCCGTCCATGATGTAGTCGCCCTTCTGGACAAAATCACCTTCCTGAACCGGAATGTGCTTGCCCTTGGGCACCATGTATTCGACGGGCTCCATCGACTCGTCCGAGGGCTCGATCGAGATGCGGCGCTTGTTCTTGTAGTCGCGGCCGAAGCGCACGTAACCATCGATTTCGGCGATGATCGCGTGATCCTTCGGACGGCGGGCTTCGAACAGTTCCGCAACGCGCGGCAGACCACCGGTAATGTCCTTGGTCTTGGCACCTTCACGCGGGATACGCGCAACAACGTCGCCTGCCATGATCTGCTGGCCGTCTTCGACCGACAGAATGGCGTCCACGGACATCGGGTATGTCAGCGGGTTGCCCGCATCGCTGCGCACCGGTTCGCCGTTGCCGTCGACCAGAATGATTTCCGGCTTCAGGTCAGAGCCTTTCGGAGCCGCACGCCAGTCGATCACGATCTTCTGGGTCATGCCGGTGGCTTCGTCGGTCTCGTCACGGACGGCCAGGCCCGAGACCAGGTCCACGTATTTCGCGGTACCCGGCTTCTCGGCGATGATCGGCAGGGTATAGGGGTCCCATTCGAACAGTTTGTCGCCGCGGGCCACATTCTGGCCTTCCTTGACGAACAGCTTGGAGCCGTAGCCCAGCTTGTGGCTGGCGCGCTCTTCGCCGTGCTCGTCCTGGATGATCAGCTTCATGTTGCGGCCGACAACCAGGGTCTCGCCATTGGCGTTCTCCAGGGTCTGCGGCATCTCGAAGACGATCTTGCCTTCCTGGGACGCTTCCAGGAACGACTGCTGGCCGCCCTGAGCAACGCCGCCGATGTGGAAGGTCCGCATGGTCAGCTGGGTGCCGGGTTCGCCGATCGACTGCGCCGCGATGATGCCGACAGCCTCGCCGGTGTTCACCTGAGTGCCGCGGGCCAGGTCACGGCCGTAGCACATGGCGCAGACGCCCTCTTCGCTTTCACAGGTCAGCGGCGAGCGGATGCGGGTCGACTGCACGCCGGCCTCTTCCACTGCGTCTGCCATCCGTTCGTCGATCAGCTGACCGGCGGCAACCACGATCTCCTCGGTGCCGGGGCGTTTGATGTCATCCGCAGCCACACGGCCCAGGATGCGTTCGGCCAGCGAGGCAACCACTTCGCCGTCGTTGATCGCCGCTTCCGCGGTGATCGCACGCTCGGTGCCGCAGTCATGCTCGCGCACGATGCAGTCCTGCGCCACGTCCACCAGACGGCGGGTCAGGTAACCCGAGTTCGCCGTCTTCAGCGCGGTATCCGACAGACCCTTACGGGCACCGTGGGTCGAGTTGAAGTACTCGAGAACGGTCAGGCCTTCTTTAAAGTTCGAGATGATCGGAGTCTCGATGATGTCGCCGTTCGGCTTGGCCATCAGGCCGCGCATACCGCCCAGCTGCTTCATCTGAGTAACCGAGCCACGCGCACCGGAGTGGGCCATCATGTAAACCGAGTTCGGTTCCATCACGGCGCCATTCTCATCGCGCTTGTCAGCGGAGATGGTGCCCATCATCGCTTCGGTGACCTTGTCGTTACACTTCGACCAGGCGTCGACAACCTTGTTGTACTTTTCGCCCTGTGTAATCAGGCCGTCCATGTACTGCTGTTCAAAGTCTTTCACCTGATCGCGGGTATCATCCACGATGGTCCATTTGGTGTCCGGGATCACCATGTCGTCCTTGCCGAAGGAGATGCCGGCCTTGAACGCTTCGCGGAAGCCCATGGTCATGATCTGGTCACAGAAGATGACCGACTCCTTCTGGCCGCAGTAGCGGTAGACGGTGTCGATGACCTGCTGCACTTCTTTCTTCCGCAGCAGGCGGTTGACCAGCTCGAAGGGCGCCTTGGCGTTCTTCGGCAGCAGCGCGCCCAGGCGGACACGGCCCGGGGTGGTCTCAAAACGCTTGAGAACCTCGTTGCCTTCCTCGTCGATCTGGGTGATCCGCGCGGTGATCTTGGTGTGCAGATGCACTTCGCCGGCGTCCAGCGCGTGTTGAACTTCGTCGATGGTGCCAAAGATCTTGCCTTCACCCGGCATGCCTTCGCGTTCCAGGGTCAGGTAGTAAAGACCCAGGATCATATCCTGCGAGGGAACGATGATCGGAGCGCCGTTGGCGGGCGACAGAACGTTGTTCGTGGACATCATCAGGACGCGCGCTTCCAGCTGGGCCTCAAGGCTCAGCGGGACGTGCACAGCCATCTGGTCGCCGTCGAAGTCCGCGTTGAACGCCGAGCAGACCAGCGGGTGCAGCTGGATCGCCTTGCCTTCGATCAGCGTGGGTTCAAACGCCTGGATACCCAGACGGTGCAGCGTCGGTGCGCGGTTCAGCATCACCGGGTGCTCGCGGATCACCTCATCCAGGATATCCCACACTTCGGGACGCTCTTTTTCGACCAGCTTCTTCGCCTGCTTCACGGTGCTGGAGAGGCCCTTGGCCTCCAGACGCGAGTAGATGAAGGGCTTGAACAGCTCCAGCGCCATCTTTTTGGGCAGGCCGCACTGGTGCAGCTTCAGCTCGGGGCCAGTCACAATCACCGAACGGCCGGAGAAGTCGACGCGCTTACCCAGAAGGTTCTGGCGGAAGCGGCCCTGCTTGCCTTTCAGCATGTCAGAGAGCGATTTCAGCGGGCGCTTGTTGGCACCGGTGATGACGCGGCCACGGCGGCCGTTGTCGAACAGCGCATCCACGGATTCCTGCAGCATCCGCTTTTCGTTGCGGACGATGATGTCCGGCGCGCGCAGTTCGATCAGCCGCTTCAGACGGTTGTTCCGGTTGATCACGCGGCGGTACAGATCATTCAGGTCGGAGGTCGCAAAGCGGCCGCCGTCCAGCGGAACCAGCGGGCGCAGTTCCGGCGGAATGACCGGGATCACGGTCATGATCATCCATTCCGGACGGTTGCCCGATTCCAGGAAGGATTCCACGACTTTCAGACGCTTGATGATCTTTTTGGGCTTCAGTTCGCCGGTCGCTTCGGCCAGTTCTGCGCGCAGCGTTTCGGCTTCCGATTCCAGGTCGATCTGGGCCAGCATGTCACGGATTGCCTCAGCGCCGATGTTGGCGGTGAAGGCGTCCATGCCATAGGCATCCTGAGCGTCCATGAACTCTTCTTCGGTCATCATCTGACCATAGCTCAGGTCGGTCAGGCCCGGCTCGATGACGACGTAGTTTTCAAAGTACAGAACCCGTTCCAGGTCGCGCAGGGTCATGTCCAGCATCAGGCCGATGCGGGACGGGAGCGACTTCAGGAACCAGATGTGCGCGACAGGTGCGGCCAGCTCAATGTGGCCCATGCGCTCGCGGCGCACTTTCTGCAGAGTGACTTCGACGCCGCATTTCTCGCAGACGACGCCGCGGTATTTCATCCGCTTATATTTGCCGCACAGGCATTCGTAGTCTTTGATCGGGCCAAAGATCCGGGCGCAGAACAGGCCGTCGCGCTCGGGCTTGAAGGTCCGGTAGTTGATGGTCTCAGGCTTTTTGATTTCGCCGTAGGACCAAGACAGGATCCGTTCCGGGCTGGCCAGCGAGACTTTGATTTCATCAAAGACCTTCGGCGGAGTCAGCGGGTTGAACGGGTTGTTGGTGATTTCCTGGTTCATTTTGATACCTCAAATCTTGCGGAAGGGGGGAACGGGAGAAGGGCGCGGGGCCCTTACTCCTCAACCTCCGCATCCAGGAGTTCCATATTCAGGCCGAGGCCGCGGACTTCTTTCACCAGAACGTTAAACGATTCCGGTACGCCCGCTTCAAAGTTGTCCTCGCCCTTGACGATCGATTCATAGACCTTAGTCCGGCCTGCAACGTCATCCGATTTCACGGTGAGCATCTCCTGCAGGGTGTAGGCGGCGCCATAGGCTTCCAGAGCCCAGACTTCCATCTCACCAAAGCGCTGACCGCCGAACTGCGCCTTACCGCCCAGCGGCTGCTGGGTAACCAGCGAGTACGGGCCGGTGGAACGCGCGTGGATCTTGTCGTCCACCAGGTGGTGCAGCTTCAGCAGGTACTTGATGCCGACGGTGACCGGACGCGCGAACTGCTCGCCGGTGCGGCCGTCGAACAGGATCGACTGGCCGGACTGGTCAAAGCCCGCACGCACCAGGGCGTCGTTCACATCGTCTTCCTTGGCGCCGTCAAATACCGGGGTCGCAATCGGCACACCACGGGACACGTTGCCTGCGGCTTCAACCAGAGCAGCTTCGGACATGTTGGCAATGCCCTCGTCATAGACATCGTCGCCATAGGCGTGGTGCATCGCTTCACGGACCGGGGTCAGGTCGCCGGAACGGCGGTATTCCTGCAGCGCCTCGTCCACCTTGATGCCGAGGCCGCGCGCGGCCCAGCCCATGTGGGTTTCGAGGATCTGACCGACGTTCATACGCGACGGCACGCCCAGCGGGTTGAGGCAGAAGTCGACCGGGGTGCCGTCGGCGAGGAACGGCATGTCCTCCATCGGCACAACTTTCGAGATCACACCTTTGTTGCCGTGACGGCCGGCCATCTTGTCGCCCGGCTGCAGCTTGCGCTTCACGGCGATGAAGACTTTGACCATCTTCATCACACCCGGCGGCAGGTCGTCGCCGCGGCGGACCTTCTCGACCTTGTCCTCGAAACGGGCATCCAGGGCGCGCTTCTGCGCCTCGTACTGCTCGTTCAGGGCCTCGACCACCTGAGCGTCCTGCTCGTCTTCCAGCGCCAGCATCCACCACTGGCCGCGGGACAGGGAGTCCAGCAGGTCCTCGGTGATTTCGGTGCCGGCACGCACGCCTTTCGGGCCTTTGACGGCCACTTTGCCCAGCAGCATGCCGCGCAGGCGGGCATAGATGTTGCGGTCCAGGATCGCCAGTTCGTCGTCCCGGTCACGGGCCAGACGCTCGACTTCCTCACGCTCGATCTGCAGCGCACGCTCATCTTTTTCCACACCGTGGCGGTTGAAGACGCGCACCTCGACCACGGTGCCGTAGTCGCCCGGCTTCACGCGCAGCGAGGTGTCGCGCACGTCCGAAGCCTTCTCGCCGAAGATGGCGCGCAGCAGCTTCTCTTCCGGGGTCATCGGGCTTTCGCCCTTCGGGGTGATCTTGCCGACCAGAATGTCGCCCGGCTCCACATCGGCGCCGATGTAGACGATGCCCGCCTCGTCGAGGTTGCGCAGGGCTTCCTCGCCGACGTTGGGAATGTCGCGGGTGATTTCTTCCGGCCCCAGCTTGGTGTCACGGGCGGCAACTTCGAATTCCTCGATATGGACCGAGGTGAAGACGTCGTCACGCGCGATGCGCTCGGAGATCAGGATGGAGTCTTCATAGTTGTAGCCGTTCCACGGCATAAACGCGACGACCACGTTCTTGCCCAGAGCCAGTTCGCCCATGTCGGTCGACGGACCGTCGGCGATGACTTCGCCCTTGGTTACGGTGTCGCCCACCTTCACCAGCGGACGCTGGTTGATGCAGGTGTTCTGGTTCGAGCGCTGGAACTTGCGCATGCGGTAGATGTCCACGCCCGCGTCGCCCAGTTCCAGGTCCTCGGTGGCCCGGATCACGATACGCTGCGCATCGACCTGGTCGATGATGCCCGCGCGTTTCGCCTGGATGGCCGCGCCGGAGTCGATCGCAACCTTCTCTTCGATGCCGGTGCCGACCAGCGGCGCCTCTGCGCGCAGCAGCGGAACCGCCTGACGCTGCATGTTCGAGCCCATCAGAGCGCGGTTGGCGTCGTCGTTTTCCAGGAACGGGATCAGCGAGGCCGCAACCGAGACCAGCTGCTTGGGGCTGACGTCGATCAGGTCGACGCTTTCGTTCGGCGCCAGGGTGTAGTCACCCGACTGACGGGTGGACACCAGGTCGTTGATGAACTTGCCGTTCTCGTCCAGGGACGCGTTCGCCTGCGCCACGGTGTGACGCATTTCTTCGGTGGCGGACATGTAGTGGACCTCGTCGGTCACCTGTCCTTCTTTCACCACGCGATAGGGCGTTTCGATGAAGCCGTACTTGTTGACGCGCGCAAAGGTCGCCAGCGAGTTGATCAGACCGATGTTCGGGCCTTCCGGGGTCTCAATCGGGCACATCCGACCATAGTGGGTCGGGTGCACGTCGCGGACCTCAAAGCCTGCACGCTCGCGGGTCAGGCCGCCCGGGCCAAGCGCCGACAGGCGGCGTTTGTGGGTGACTTCCGACAGCGGGTTGGTCTGGTCCATGAACTGCGACAGCTGCGAGGAGCCGAAGAATTCACGCACCGCGGCGGCTGCCGGTTTCGCGTTGATCAGATCCTGCGGCATGACGGTGTCGATCTCGACGGAGGACATCCGCTCCTTGATCGCCCGCTCCATGCGCAGAAGGCCGACGCGGTACTGGTTTTCCATCAGCTCGCCGACGGACCGCACGCGGCGGTTGCCGAGGTGGTCGATGTCGTCGATATCGCCGCGGCCGTCGCGCAGGTCAACCAGCGCCTTGACACAGGCGACGATGTCTTCCTTGCGCAGGGTGCGCTGGGTGTCCTCGGCGTCGAGCGCCAGGCGCATGTTCATCTTCACGCGGCCAACGGCGGACAGGTCATAACGCTCGGAGTCGAAGAACAGGGTGTCGAACAGTGCCGACGCGGCCTCGACGGTGGGCGGCTCGCCCGGGCGCATCACACGGTAGATGTCCATGAGCGCGCTTTCGCGGGTCCGGTTCTTGTCCTGCGCCATAGTGTTGCGCATGTAGGGGCCGACGTTGACGTTGTCGATGTCCAGCACCGGGATGTCGGTGATGCCGGCATCCAGCAGCTCTTTCAGGGAGCCGCCGATCAGTTCGCCGTCTTTGTCGTATTCGAGGGTCAGTTCATCGCCGGCCTCGACGTAGATCGCGCCGTTGTCTTCGTTGATGATGTCCTTGGCGACGAACTTGCCGACGATGTGCTCAAACGGCACCAGCAGCTCGGTGATGGTGCCTTCCTCGATCATCTTCTTAACCGCGCGCGGGGTGACTTTCTTGCCCGCTTCGCAGATGATCTCGCCAGTGGCAGCGTCCACCAGGTCATAGGTCGGGCGGGTGCCGCGCACACGCTCGGGGAAGAAGGGGGTGACCCAGCCGCGGGACTTCTCAAGCTTGAAGTTGACGGTGTTGTAGTAGGCATCCATGATGCCTTCCTGGTCCAGGCCCAGGGCGTACAGCAGGGTGGTCACCGGCAGCTTGCGGCGACGGTCGATACGGGCAAAGACGATGTCTTTGGCGTCGAATTCGAAGTCCAGCCAGGAGCCGCGGTACGGGATGATGCGGCAGGCAAACAGCAGCTTGCCCGAGGAGTGAGTCTTGCCCTTGTCGTGGTCGAAGAACACGCCCGGCGAGCGGTGCATCTGGGACACGATCACGCGCTCGGTGCCGTTCACAATAAAGGTGCCGTTCGGGGTCATCAGGGGCATGTCGCCCATGAAGACGTCCTGCTCCTTGATGTCCTTCACCGACTTGGCGCCGGTGTCCTCGTCGACATCAAACACGATCAGGCGCAGGGTGACCTTCAGCGGCGCGCTGTAGGTCATATCGCGCTGCATGCACTCTTCGACGTCGTATTTCGGCTTTTCAAACGAGTACTTCACGAATTCCAGAACGGAGGTTTCGTTGAAGTCCTTGATCGGGAAGACCGACTGGAACACACCTTTGATGCCTTCGCCGTCAAGCGGCTCGACGTCATCGCCGGAGCGCAGGAACAGATCGTAGGAGGATTTCTGCACCTCAATGAGGTTCGGCATTTCCAGCACTTCGCGGATTTTGCCGTAGTATTTACGTAGACGTTTCTGGCCAAGGAACGATTGAGCCATGTCAGATGTCACCTTTCGAGTTCTCACCGGTCAAGGATGCCGCCGGGCCCCGGCACCTTGCCCATACGAGACAGCGTGTTCGGATCAATTCATGGCCACCGTCCCGAATGGCGGCCTCCCGATCCCTTGAACCTCGCCTGAAAAAGCGCCCCTTACCCAAGGCCCTTTTTAAGACAGGTTAGGCTGGGCCCGGAAAACTCCGGACCCAGCCAAATTTCCGATGCATCTGGAATGCACCAGAGGCAGGACTTAGGCCAGCTCGACTTCGGCGCCAGCTGCTTCCAGCTTGGCTTTGATGTCTTCTGCTTCGGCTTTGTCGATGCCTTCTTTGATTTTGCCGCCTGCTTCGACCAGCTCTTTGGCTTCTTTCAGGCCCAGGCCGGTGATGCCGCGAACTTCTTTGATCACGTTGATCTTGGAAGCGCCGGCGTTCTTCAGAACGACGTCGAATTCGGTCTTTTCTTCTTCAGCTGCACCGCCGGCGTCGCCGCCAGCTGCCATGACAACTGCGCCGCCTGCTGCGGGCTCGATGCCGTATTCGTCTTTCAGGATAGTTTTCAGTTCTTGTGCTTCCAGCAGGGTCAGACCCACGATGCTTTCTGCGAGTGCTTTCAGATCAGCCATTGTATCAGCTCTTTCCGTTTACAGTATGTGTGTTCCAACGTGCGGGCTTGTGCCCCACGCCAGCCATTCAGTGCCAACCGCTTACGCAGCTTCCGCCTTCTCTTCGATGGTCGAAAGGATGCTTGCGATGTTGCTTGCAGGTGCGCCAATCGCGCCGGCGATGTTGGAAGCAGGTGCGCCAATGCAGCTTGCGATCTGAGCGATGAGCTCGTCGCGGGACGGCATTTTCGACACGGCTTCGACACCGGCACGGTCCAGAGCATTCTCACCCATTGCGCCGCCAAGGATCTCAAACTTTTTGTTATCCTTGGCGAAACCCTCGGCCACCTTGGCGGCGGACACGGGGTCTTCGGAATAGGTCAGAACGGTCATCCCTGTCAGCAGGCCGGCCATGCTTGCACACGGCTTACCCTCGAGGGCGATTTTGGCGAGCCTGTTCTTGGCAACACGCACGGAGCTGTTCGCGTCACGGGCACGTGCGCGCAGATCCTGCATCTCGGCAACTGTCAGACCGGCGTAGTGAGCAACCACCACGACGCCAGAGCTTTCGAAGATCTGGCCGAGTTCCTCGACCACTTTCTCTTTCTGGGCTCTATCCACAGTTCTCTCCAAGTTAGGGATGCTTACACACCCCGGCTCATATTTGCCGGCTCAAATGAACCGGCGTTCAGGTCCGTTTTACGGGATGAGCCAAATCCGCCCGAGGGATTGAAAACCCCCGATCTTCTTGGTCTGTACCCGTCTCAGGAGGGGAATTAAGGTCAGATCGGAGACCACCCACCATCTTGGACGAAATGAAATAAAGCGCACGACGAATCGCACGCTTTACCTCGCAGCCGTAATTAGTCCCATTTGAGGGGATTTCCAAGGGGCAAATTGGAAAATGCGCCTGCTCGCGGTATTCCGCCAGGACAGAAAAAGGGCGGCCCTTGCGGTGCCGCCCTTCTGACATCAGCTGTGCGTCCCGATCACTCGGTGACAGCGTTGTCCACGTCAACCGTGATGCCCGGACCCATGGTCGAGGACAGGTTGATCTTTTTCATGTAGGCGCCTTTGGCGCCCGACGGCTTGGCTTTGGCCACAGCCGACACGAAGGCACGAACGTTCTCGACCAGCTTGGCTTCGTCAAAGGACGCTTTGCCGACGCCGGCGTGCACAACGCCGCCTTTTTCCGCTTTGAACTGGACTTCGCCGCCCTTGGCTGCTTCCACGGCCGCTTTCACGTCCATGGTCACGGTGCCGACTTTCGGGTTCGGCATCAGGTTGCGCGGGCCGAGGATCTTACCCAGGCGGCCGACGACGGGCATCATGTCCGGGGTCGCGATGCAGCGGTCAAAGTCGATGTTGCCGGCCTGGATGGATTCCATCAGGTCTTCGGCGCCAACGATGTCTGCGCCGGCTTCCTTGGCTTCGTCCGCCTTGGGGCCGCGAGCGAAGACAGCGACGCGCATGTCTTTGCCGGTGCCGTTCGGCAGGCCAACCACGCCGCGGACCATCTGGTCTGCGTGACGGGTGTCAACGCCCAGGTTCATGGCGATTTCGACGGTTTCGTCGAACTTAGCGTTGGCGTTGGCCTTGATCAGGGCAACAGCCTCTTCCACCGACAGGTTGTCCTTGCCAGCGAAAGCTTCGCGCGCAGCGCGGGTGCGTTTTCCGAGCTTTGCCATCTTACTTCACCTCGATGCCCATGGAGCGGGCAGAGCCCAGGATGATCTGCATTGCCGCTTCGACGTCGTTGGCGTTCAGATCTTTCATCTTGGCTTCGGCGATCTCTTTCACCTGAGCCGCGGTCACGGTGCCGACGGTTTCGCGCGACGGGTTGGTCGCGCCGGACTTAATCTTGGCAGCCTTCTTCAGGTAGTAAGACGCGGGCGGCGTCTTGATGTCCATGGTGAAGGACTTGTCCTGGTAGTAGGTGATCACGGTCGGGCACGGCGCACCGGGCTCCATGTCTGCGGTCTTGGCGTTGAACGCCTTGCAGAATTCCATGATGTTGATGCCGCGCTGACCCAGGGCCGGGCCGACCGGCGGGGACGGGTTTGCCTGACCTGCAGGAACCTGCAGCTTCATCGAACCAACAAGCTTCTTAGCCATTTGGTTTTCCTTTCAACTAGGACGGGACGCGTCCCATCCAATTCAAGTTGCGTGGTCGGATTTCAGGATCGCGATCCCTCAATCTCCCACGAGAGAATCTCGCCCGAAGACGATAGAGGCGGCATGTACAGGGGAAAGGAAGCGGTGGCAAGCCGTTGGCGCGCGCAATCAGACATGAGCTCTTCACGCCCAAATCGTTCGCTGCTGCGCTGAAGGGGCCCTATTCCAAAAAGACAACCCGGGGCGATAAGCGCTCCGAATGCCACCAGGCCTCGCCGTGCATACTGCAGCAGTACAATTATTCAGGCTTGGGAAGTGGTGCCCGGGGGCGGAATCGAACCACCGACACGAGGATTTTCAATCCACTGCTCTACCCCTGAGCTACCCGGGCACGGGAAGGCTGTTCGCCTTGGGTGGGGGCCTTCTATGCTTTGGGCGCGGCGGTGTCCAGAGGATTTTTCAAAGAAAATCGCTAATGGCAGGTCTTGGGCTTATTTTCTTCCGACGAATGCGCGCGCTCCGTTTCTTCCAAAGCGTTTTCAATGTCTTCCGGGGCTTGGCTGGGCACCGAATAGGAGCCATTCAGCCATTTCCCAAGGTCGATATCGGCACAGCGCTTGGAGCAAAAGGGCCGGTAAGCCCGTAACGATTCCCCGCCGCAGACCGGACAGCTCATTTCAGCACCTCCTGCAGCAGGGGACGGCCGCGTTTGCGCTGCAATTCGTAATGCCCAAGATTGGTCCAGCCGACCAGAACCGTTTCCTCGGGATCAGCCCGCAATGCGGCCCGCAGCGCGCTCTCGAAGCCCCGCCTGTCCTTCTTTGGCATCGGCGCCAAATCCAGCACGATCTGCCCGCCCAGGCCTCTGACGCGCAGGGCCCGCGGCAAGGCTTTGGCCGCAGCCATATTGGCTTTGATACCTGCGGCCAGCGAAGTGTCGGAGCCAGTGTTCACATCCACTGCGACCAGGGCGCGGGTCGGTTCGATGAACAGGAAAGCGCCGCCCGGCAGCGGTTCGCGGATGCCCTGGGCAATGTCCAGCGCATCCAGAACGCCGAGGCGCTCAAATCCGCCCGGATCGCGCTCCACATCCGCGGGATCCACCCAGTCCCGCCAGGCCAGCAGGTGCGGGCCGTCGCCTTCAGACAGGACCTCCGCCTCAGCCCCCTCATCCTGCATCACCTGAGATGCCAAAGCCGCCATGGCAGCAACATCCTCGGCGATCTCTTCGCGGTCCGCTCCGGCGCAGGCGGAACGCAGGATCAGCCCGTATCCCGTCTCACCCATTTCCTCATGCGCAATTTCCAGCAGCCGGTCCCGCTCGTCCTCGTCGCGGATGCTGCGGGAAATGTTCAGCCCCGGCGCCTCCGGCGTCACAATCGCATAGCGGCTTTTGAACAGCAGCTTCTGAGTGACCGGGATCGCCTTGCCCGGTTCCGCATAG